>DATMHT010000001.1:0-8526 GCA_035554795.1 Gemmatimonadaceae bacterium
CTTGAGCACGAGGTCCCACGCGTTGCCGCCGGTCTCGTACTCGGCCGCCTGCACCATGAACGCGTCGAGGTCCATCGTGTCCGCGTCCTTGCCACCGGCGAACTTGAGGAAGACGCGCATGGAAGTCTCGAGCTCCTGCGTACCGAGCTGGCCGGCGCGATCGGCGGAGAACTCCGCCTTGCGGTACCACTCGAACAGCGCGAGCTGGAACGGGATCAGGGCGATCCCGGCGAGGAAGGGCAGGTTCGTCACGCCGAACGTCATCAGGATGATGGCGATCGTCGTGTAGGTCGTGTGCCCGCTCATCACGTGCCCGAGCTCGTGGGCGAGGATGAAGCGCCGCTCCTCGTCGTCGAGCAGGTCGAGCGCGCCGCTGTTGACGATGATGAAGGGCCGCTCGAGGCCGACGGCGGCGGCGTTGACGAACGGCGTCTGCGTGACGTAGAGCTCGGGTACGGTCGGCGAGTCGAGCGTCCGCAGCACGTCCTCGTAGAGCGCGTGAAGCCTGGGCCGCTGCGTCGGCCCGACGCGGACGGCGTTGGCGAGGAAGAGCTGCCGGATGCCGCGATCGCCGAAGAAGCCGACCACCTTGCGCACGACCTCGTCGAAGCCCGGCAGCGCGCGCAACGCGTTCAGCGCGGCCCGGTCGGCCGGGTGCTCCCAGGCGAGGGAGGAGATGCCGGTCAGTGCGGTGCGTTCAGGCATGGGTCACCTCGGCTGTGGGAGGAGAAGACGGGGAGTGGATACGGTTGCCCGGGAGATCCCGAGGCCGCTCACTCCCCACTCCCGGTTCTCTACAGTCCCTGGAAAGCTCGCTCCAGGTCTCCGATCAGATCGCGCACGTCCTCGACACCGCAGGAGAGCCGAATGAGGCCGTCGGTGATGCCGAGCTGGGCGCGGCGCTCGGGCGGGACCGACGCGTGGGTCATGGACGCCGGGTGGCTGATGAGGCTCTCGACGCCGCCGAGCGACTCGGCGAGGGAGAAGATGTGGCATCGCTCGAGGACGCGCGCCGCGTTCTCCTTCGACCCCATCTCGACCGAGATCATCCCGCCGAAGCCGGACATCTGCCGCTTGGCGAGATCGTGCTGCGGGTGCGACGCGAGGCCGGGGTAGATGACGCGCTCCTCACCGACGCGGTTAGCCAGCCACGCGGCCACGGCGCGGCCGTTCTCGTCGTGGCGCGGCATGCGCAGGTGCAGCGTCTTCGTGCCGCGGAGGGCGAGCCAAGAGTCCATCGGGCCGGGAACGGCGCCGGCGGCGTTCTGGATGAACTGGAGCTTCGCGGCCAGGTCGTCGTCGCGAACGACGGCGATACCGCCGATCATGTCGCTGTGTCCGTTCAGATACTTCGTCGTCGAATGGAACACGACGTCGGCGCCGTAGTCGAACGGGCGCTGGAAGAACGGCGACGCGAAGGTGTTGTCCACGATCAGCAGCGCGCCGGCGCGCTTCGCGATCTCGCCGGCGGCGGCGAGGTCGGTCAGGCGCATGAGCGGGTTCGTGGGGGTCTCGACGAGAATCGCCCGGGTCCGGTCCGTGACGGCATCCGCGATGCGCTGCGGATCACGCGTGTCCACGTACGTGAAGCAGAGCCCCAGGTACTGGAGGATGCGGTCGAACAGCCGGAAGGTGCCCCCGTAGACGTTCTCGCCGCAGATGATGTGGTCGCCGGCGCGGAACAGCTTCATGAGAGAGTCCACACATCCGGTGCCGCTCGAGAACGCGAAGCCGTGGCGGCCACCTTCGAGGGCGGCGACGTTTCGCTCGAGCGCCTCGCGCGTCGGGTTCTTGCCGCGGGCGTACTCGTATCCCTTGTTCTGGCCGAGCCCGTCCTGCACGTAGGTGGAAGTCATGTAGACCGGCGTCATGATCGCGCCGGCGAGCGGCTCGGGGCGCTGGCCGGCGTGAATGGCCCGCGTCGCGAACGCCGTCTCGAGATCCTCGTCGTAAACCCGCGTCATTCGTCCTCTCTCAATGAGTGCCGTGCATGCGCTCGGTCGGTCGCCGATGCCGACGCCGGAGGTGGCGTGTGGCGGACGGACCGCGGCGTGGCTGGAAGCTAACGGCGCCGCCGGAAGGCGGCGAGGCGTCGCCCGCGTGGGCCGGGTCACACCGCCGCGGCGCCCTTCCGCACTAGCTTTCGGCTGGCGCGAACGAGAACGCAACAGTTCACCGATGTCACGATGATTCTGCCACTCGCGCTCGCCGACAGCGCGCCCGTATCGCTCAACAGCGCCCCCGAGGCGCAACGCTGCCTCGTCGTGGACGACGAGCGACGGCTGCGCCAGGTGCTCGTGCGCCTCATGGAGAGCGATGGCTTCACCTGCATCGAGGCGAGCAACGGGGCCGACGCGCTCGACGTGCTGCGGCGCATGCCGGTGACGCTGATCCTCACCGACCTGCGCATGCCGCAGATGGACGGCGTCGAGCTGCTGCGCGAGGTGCGCGCCCGCTACCCCGACACGGCGGTCGTGCTCATCACCGCGGTCGCCGAGGTCGAGACCGCCGTGCGCTGCCTCGCGATCGGCGCGATGGACTACCTGACCAAGCCGTTCCACCTCGAGGAGGTGCGGGCGCGCGTCTCGCAGGCGATGGAGAAGCGCCGGCTCATCCTCGACAACCGCGGCTATCAGGAGCAGCTCGAGCAGCGCGTCGCCGGGCAGGCACGCCGGCTCGAGGCGCTCTTCCTCGCGAGCATCCAGTCGCTCGCCGACGCCCTCGAGGTGAAGGACCCGTACACGCGCGGCCACTCGGTGCGCGTCAGCCACTACGCGTCGGTCATCTCGCGCGCCCTCGGCCTCGATCCCAGGACGATCCACCAGATCGAGCTGGGCGGCCACGTGCACGACATCGGGAAGATCGGGGTGCGCGAGGCGGTGCTGAACAAGCCCGGCCCGCTCACCGACGAGGAGTACGCGCACATCATGACGCACCCCGTCGCGGGGTGGCGCATCCTCTCGCCGCTGCTCGCCGACGCGCCGGGGGCGTCGGTGATCCTCAACGTCGTGCGCTGGCACCACGAGCGCTACGACGGGCTCGGCATCCCCGACGGCCTCGCCGGCGAGGCGATCCCGTTCGAGGCGCGCATCGCCGCCGTTGCCGACTCGTTCGACGCGATGACGAGCCGGCGGCCGTATCGCGGCGGATCGAGCATGACGCTCACCCAGGCGGTGGCGGAACTCGAGCGCTGCAGCGGCACGCAGTTCGACCCGACCGTCGTGCGCGCGTTCGTCGCGGCCGTGGGCGAAGGCGAGATCGACCTCGCGCCGGACGCGCGCGCCGAGCTGGCGGATCGCGCCGTGGTGGGATCGGAGGTGAGGCGAGGGTACAGGGTGTAGCGCGTAGGGCGTAGTTCGTAGGGCGTGGCGCGTAGGGCGTAGCTCCGCCGCTCGGGACGTCCCGAGCCGCCGGGCTACACGCTATCCTCTCACCCCTATCTCACTGGGCTGCTTGTACGCGCTCAGCCGCGACTCGCACCACGCCCGCACGCTCTCCGGCCTCACGTCGCCCTCGACGTCGAGCGCGATGTCGTGCTCGCGGGCGCGCATCGGGATCGCGCGGACGTGGACCGCGCGCACCCCCGGCATCTCGCCGACGACGCGCTCGAGCTCCCGCGGGTAGATGTTGAAGCCGTTGCGCGTGAACATCGGCTTGAGCAGGCCGCGGAAGCTCACCGTGCCGTCGCTGTTGCGGACGCCGCGGTCGCCCGTGCGGAGCCAGCCGTCCTCGACGCGCAGGCCGAGCTCGCCCGAGCGCACGTAGCCGGCGAACACGTTGGCGCCCCGCACGCAGATCTCGCCCTCTTCGCCATCGGGTACGACGTGGCCGCCCGATGGATCGCGGATCTCGACCGCGACGCCGGGCAGGGGGACGCCGAGCGTGCCGCGGCGGTTCGGCAGGTCGACGCGATTGAACAGGCAGACCGGCGCCGCCTCGGTGAGCCCGTAGCCCTGACGCAGCTCGACCCCGGTCGCGTCGAACCAGCGGTCCTGCAGCTCGACCGGGAGCACGGCGCCGCCGCAGATGCAGAGCCGGAGCGCTTCGCTACGAAACGGGCGCGCGCTCCGCTCGATCGCCGCGAGCATCGCGCCGTAGACGGCGGGCACGCCGACGAGCTGCGTGACGTCGCGCGACGCCATCAGCTCCACCGCCGCGGCGGGCTGAAAGCGATCCATCGTCGTCACGCGGGCGCCGGCCACGAGCGGCGCGGTGCCGGTCACGGTGAGGCCGAACAGGTGCGCGAACGGGAGCAGCGCGAGGGCGTGATCGTCCGCCGTGGTCTGCGACGCGGTCACCGTCGCGCGCGCGTTCGAGAGCAGGTTCCTGTGCGTGAGCACGGCGCCGAGCGGCGTGCCGGCCATGGCCGACGTGTACACGATCGCCGCCTCCTCGCGGGCGCCGGCGACGTCGGGGTCGCCCTCGAGCTGCAGGCCGAAGTGACCGCCGAGGTCCACCGTGCTCGACGGGCCACCGACGCCGTCGGGCAGCACCCGCGCCGTGCGCGGCGACTCGTCGAGCAGCACGGTCGCGACGCCGGCGGGGAGACGGTCGGCGAAGGCGGCGGTCGTGAGTACCGCGCCGACGTTCGCGTCGGCGATCTGATACGCGATCTCGGCCGGCGCGGCGAGCGGATTCACGAGCACCGCTCCACGGCCCTCGGCGGCGGCGAGCGCCGTGAGGTACGCATGCGACGTCGGGAGCAGGATCGCGGCGCGCCGGCCGGTGAGGGCGCGAACGAGTGGCGCGCTGCGCTGGAGCAGCGTCAGCCCGGCGGCGACGAGCTGCTGGGCCTCGTACCCGTCCACCCGGCCGCCGGCGGCGGCGCAGGCGAGGGACAGGAGCGAGAGCGGATCGGCCATGGTGGTTGGGCGGGAGGAGGCGGGAGCGGCGTCCGCCGGGCCGAGCCCCGTCGGGAGGCGGCGGGAACGTACCGGGCGGGCCGGCCCCGTGTAAAGCGGCGCGGCGTGGTGCGGTGGCGCACAGCCGGAGACCTCGCTTGGATTCGCCGGCGGCGGCCCTTAGCTTCCTCACACTCTCCGCGTCCCGCGCCGCCCATGGCGACGGGGCGCGGTTCCACTCAGAGGAGGTTCGGTTGGCGTACGAAGGGTTGATGGTCAGCGTCTCGGGTGTGCGCGGCCGCGTCGGCGAGGCGCTGACGCCGGAGGTCGTGTCCACCTTCGCGGCGGGGTTCGGCGCCTGGGCCGCCGGCCGCCAGAAGTCGGCCGCGCCGCGGATCGTCGTCGGCCGCGACAGCCGCGTCTCGGGGCCGATGTTCCATCGCGCGGTGGTCGCGGCGCTCCAGTCGGTGGGCTGCACGGTCATCGACGTCGGCCTGACGACGACGCCGAGCTGCCAGCTCGCCGTCGAGCACCATCACGCCGCCGGCGGCCTGATGATCTCGGCCAGCCACAACCCGATCGAGTGGAACGCGCTCAAGTTCATCGGACCGTCGGGGCTCTTTCTCGAGGCCGCCGAGGGCACCGAGATGCGGGCGCTCGTCGAGCGCGGCTTCGCGCGGGCCACGTGGGACCGGCTCGGCGACGTCGAGACCGACCCGGCCGCCATGCAGCGCCACATCGATCTCGTGCTCGGCCTCCCGTTCCTCGACGTCGCCGGGATCCGCCGCCGCCGCTTTCACGTCGCGCTGGACTGCGTCCGCGGCGCGGGCGGAGCGATCATGCCGGCGCTCCTCGAGCGGCTGGGCTGCCAGGTGACCGCGATCCACCTCGAGACCGACGGCCGCTTCCCGCACCCGCCGGAGCCGGTGGCGGAGAACCTCGCGGAGCTCGAGCGTCTGGTGCGGAGCAGCGGCGCCGACGTCGGCTTCGCGGTGGACCCCGATGTGGACCGCCTGGCGCTGGTCTCCGAGCAGGGGAAGGCGGTGGGCGAGGATTACACTCTCGCACTCGCCGCACGTGTCGTCCTGCGACACCGGAGCGGGCCGGTCGTCACGAACCTCTCCACCAGCCGCGTCGTGGACGACGTCGCCGCGGCGGCCAACTCGCGCGTCATCCGGGCGCCGGTCGGGGAGGTCAACGTCGCCGTGCGCATGCGGGAGGAGCGGGCGGCGATCGGCGGAGAGGGGAACGGAGGGGTCATTCTGCCCGAGATGCACCTCGGGCGCGACGCCCCCGTCGGCGCGGCCCTGCTGTTGCAACTGCTCCTCGAAGAAGATCGTCCTCTCTCGGAGGTCGTCGCGGACCATCCGCGGTACGCGATCGTCAAGGACAAGCTCGACCGTCCGAACGCCAGTCTCGCGAGCGTGTATGATGCGCTGCGCGGTGCCTTCCCGGACGCGGACGCGGACACCCAGGACGGCCTGCGCCTGGCGTGGCCCGACCGCTGGGTCCATGTCCGGCCGTCGGGCACCGAGCCGATCGTGCGCGTGATCGCGGAGGCGCCGAGCCAGGAGGCGGCCCGCGAGCTCGTCGCGCGGTCGCGCGTGCCGCTGGATCGGCTGGCGGCCGAGGCCGTCTAACGAAGGGTAGGTGGCGGAGTCCGTCTCGGGTAAGACCGACGAGACGGCTGCTCCGCCGCTCGCCCAGTGATTGCGTCATCGTTCCCTACCACTACCCCCAGCATCCATGTGCGGAATCGTCGGCTACGTCGGCCCGAAGGGCGCCACGCCGCTACTCATCGAGGGCCTGAAGCGGCTCGAGTACCGCGGCTATGACTCGGCGGGCGTCGCCGTGATGAACGGCAAGGGCGTCGAGACGCGAAAGGCGGCCGGGAAGATCTCCCGCCTCGAAGCGGCGCTGGCGGCCCAGCCGGTGCAGGGCACCATGGGCATCGCCCACACGCGGTGGGCGACCCACGGCGCGCCGACCGAGTGCAACGCGCACCCCCACGTGGACTGCACGGGGAAGTTCGCGGTCGTCCACAACGGCATCATCGAGAACGGCTTCGGCCTGCGGCAGTACCTCGAGCAGCACGGGCACAAGTTCGTCTCGGAGACGGACACCGAGGTGCTCGCCCACCTCATCGAGGCGTCGTACGATGGCAACCTCGAGGAGGCGGTGATCGAGGCGCTGCACATGGTGGAGGGGACGTATGGCATCGCCGTCGTCTGCAGCGACGAGAAGGACAAGATCGTCGCGGCCCGCAAGGGAAGCCCGCTGCTCATCGGCCTCGGCGACGGCGAGTACTACGTCGCCAGCGACGTGTCGGCGATCCTCGCGCACACGCGCGACGTCGTCTACCTCGACGACGGCGACCTCGCCGTGCTCACGCGCGACGGTTACCGCGTGATCGACATGAACTCGGTTCCGCTCAATCGCAGCGTCAGCAAGATCGACTGGGACCTCGGGCAGATCGAGCGCGGCGGCTTCGCGCACTTCATGCTCAAGGAGATCTTCGAGCAGCCGACGACGATCGAGAACACGATGCGCGGCCGCCTCCTGATCGAGGAGGGCACGGCGAAGCTCGGCGGTCTCAATCTGAGCGACGAGGAGCTGCTCCAGTTCGACAACATCATCATCACCGCGTGCGGCACGAGCTGGCACTCGGCGCTGATCGGCGAGCAGATGCTCGAGGATCTCGCCCGCATCCCGGTCGAGGTCGAGTACGCGTCGGAGTTCCGCTACCGGAACCCGATCGTCACCGATCGTACGCTCTGCATCGTCATCTCGCAGTCGGGCGAGACGGCGGACACGCTGGCGGCGATGCGCGAGGCGAAGCGGCGCGGCGCGCGGACGCTCGGCATCGTCAACGTGGTCGGCTCGACGATCGCGCGCGAGGCGGACGGCGGCATCTACATCCACGCCGGCCCCGAGATCGGCGTCGCGTCCACCAAGGCGTTCACCTGCCAGGTGGTGGCGCTCGCGCTGTTCACGCTCAAGCTCGCGCGCAAGCGCAACCTGAGCCTCGTGCAGGGCAAGGAGATCGCGGAGGCGCTGCTGGCGCTGCCGGAGCAGGTGCGGTCGATCCTCGAGCGCGCCGACGAGATCGAGGCGATCGCCGAGGAGTTCAAGCGCGCGTCGAACTTCCTCTTCCTCGGCCGCGGGTACTCGTTCCCGACGGCGCTCGAAGGCGCGCTCAAGCTCAAGGAGATCAGCTACATCCACGCCGAGGGCTACGCCGGCGGCGAGATGAAGCACGGGCCCATCGCGCTCATCGACGAGCAGATGCCCGTCGTGGTGCTCGCGACGAGGGAGCCCGCGTACGAGAAGACCCTCGGCAACATGGAGGAGGTCCGCGCCCGCGGCGGGCACGTCTTCGCGGTGGTCTCCGAGGGCGACACCCACGCGGCGAGCCTCGCCGAGGTGGCGCTGCCGGTCCCGCCGGCGCCGCCGCTCCTCGCGCCGCTGCTCTCGATCATCCCGCTCCAGTTCCTCGCCTACCACGTGGCCGACCTGAAGGGCACCGACGTGGATCAGCCGCGGAACCTCGCGAAGAGCGTGACGGTCGAGTAGCGCGCGGTCCCGCGCCCGCGCCGGACCTCGCGCGCGGCGCGCGGGTGCGGTAGACCTCGGCCGTGGTCACCCGCCGCCTGTTCGTGGCCCTCGAGCCCACCGACGCCGTGCG
>DATMHT010000002.1:0-4882 GCA_035554795.1 Gemmatimonadaceae bacterium
AGCAGGTAGCCGTGGTCGGCGCCCGGGCCGCCGTGCAGCACGAGCAGCCGCGGCGCGCCGGCGGCGCCGTACGCGGCCCAGTAGAGTGGCTGCGCGGTGGTGGTGGTCGTGCCGGAAGCGCGAGGCGGAGGAACGGGTGGCATGCGCGAGCGAGAGGGTGACCGATGCGAGCGAGACTCCGCCGTCCACGCACGCGACGGGCCGGCGTCTTGCGGGGGTAGGGAGGCCGGGTAAGTTGGCGACCGGGATGTCGGAGAGGGGAGGGCCCAGGGCCGTACGGCCCAGCGTGCACGCCGAGCACCACCCAACCGCCGTTCCGAACCAGACCCCTCGAACCGCAGGCTAGGCCCTCAGGCCCTAAGCCCCAGGCACTCGCTTTTCCCGGAGCTCCGCCATGCACGCTCGCGTCACCTACGTCTCCGTCCACCCCGGCAAGATGGAAGAGGCCCAGCGGACCTACCACGACACGGTCGTTCCCGCCGCCGAGATGCAGGACGGCTTCCTCGGCGCCATGCTGATGGCCGACGAATCGGGCACGCGCGGGATGTCCATCACGCTCTGGGACTCGCACGACGCCGCGACGGCGGCCGAGGCGAACGGCTACTACCAGGCGCAGCTCGCGAAGTTCAAGGACGCCTTCGCCGCGCCGCCGTCGCGCGAGATCTACAACGTGCTGATGAACTATACGGCGGGGGCGGTGGAGCGAAGTCACTGCTGAGAGCGGGTAAGGGGTCACGGGTAAGGGGTAACGGGTGCCGATCTCCCGTTACCCCTTACCCGTGACCCATTACGCGTTCCCACTTCAGCGTCCCAACCAGTAGCTCACCTTCACCGCGAAGATATTGTCCGGATGCGTCCGCGAGAGCGCGGTCCAGTCGCGGGTGAGGTCGAAGTCGCCGGTGGAGCTGTCGCCAGAGCGGCTCTGGGTCCAGACGAGGTAGAGGGTCGAGCCGGGCCGGTACTCCCAGCGCAGGACGGCGTCGCCGTTGAGGGAGCGCGAGTTGAAGTCGGGGTTGGCGAAGGAGAACGGCCTGCTCCCCGGGCGCCCGTCGTCCACGACGTAGCTCGTGACGGAGCCGGTGGTGTCCACGACCGGCCTGATCGTGCCTAACGACTTGCCGTAGACGAGCTTCGTCAGCGCGCGCGGGGCGGCGAACTCCTTGAAGTCGTAGTAGTCGCCGCTCCCGAGCAGCGGGTAGGCGAACAGCTCCAGCGTCAGCGTCGGCGTGAAGGTGACGTTGAGGCGCGTCTCGAGCGAGAGCGTGCGCTGCTCGAGCGTCGAGAACACGTAGCGCTCGCCGTAGAAGCCGGGCGCGGGCGAGCTGTCGATCGCCGCCACGTACTGCTGCAGGCTCGCGCTGTGCGAGAACGACGGTCCGATGCTGAAGGAGACGTTCGAGCGCGGCTTGAAGCGCACCGTCGTGTTCACCGTGAACGTACCCGGGCCGCTCTCGCCGGCGGGCCGCTGCACGCTGACCTGCGCCGAACCGACGACCGGCTTGCGCGCGTCGCTGCTCGCCGTGAGCCGGCCGAAGTGGTAGCCGACGCGCCGCACCACCGGACCGCCGCGCGTGAGCTGGTCGTCGAGCAGGACGGGGCGGTGCATGTAGAAGCCCGACAGGCTCCAGAAGCTCGGCAGGGAGACGCCGGCGTGCACGTGGTAGTCGCGGTCGGTCAGGTCGCCGTCGTAGTTGACCTGGTTCTGCATGCCGACCGTCACGTTGAGGTCGCGGTAGTAGCGCGTCGGGCGCGTCCACTGCCGCATGACGTTGGCGACCTGCCAGATGTAATCGGCGCGCGTGAGGAAGCTCAGGTCGTTCGTCTCGAAGCCGGGGCTGCGCACGTTCACCGCCGTCTCCATGAGCCAGTCGCCGGCGTCCTTCGCGATGCGCGAGTAGAAGCCGTAGCCGCGGAGCGCGTTGGTCGTCGGGTCGAGCGCGTCGGAGAAGAGGCCGTTGCGGCCGCCCTTGCGGTCGGGACGCTGGAAGTAGCGCGCGCTCGAGTACTGCGCGCGGCGGATCGCGCCACTGTCGCCGACGACGCTCGACACGAGCCCGCTCGCCATGAACGAGTACGTCTGCTGGTGCCACGCGACGACCACGTCGCCGCCGGCCACCTCGGCGTGCCGGGCGAGGCGCGCGGCGAGCAGCGGCTCGTCGAGCCGGCGCGCGACCGAAGTCGCGATCGCGCCAAGGGTGAAGTTTCCGTTGGCGTCGAACGCCCGCTTCGCGCGGGCGACGAAGTAGTTCGACAGCGGCTCGACCTCGACGCGCTCGCGCGGCATGCCGCTGTCGGGGACGAAGCGCGCGCGCTCGCTGCGCGTGACGCCGTCGAGCACGCCGATGGTGGTGTTGCCGCCGACGCGCCCCGTGAGCTTGGCGGCGCCGAGGATGGTCGAGTTCTCCGGGACGTCGCGGTAGCGCGAGTTGTTGTCCACGTAGCCGGCGAGGTGCGGCTGGCGGCCGATGCGCCGCGAGTAGAAGGCGTCGAGCGACGACGCGTTGCTGCAGAAGAAGCAGCTGAACGATCCGTAGTCGAAGATGCCGCTGCCGGCGACGAAGAAGGGGCGCCGCTCCGGGTAGAAGGTCTCGAACGCGCTCAGGTTGATCACGGCCGGATCCACCTCGACCTGACCGAAGTCGGGGTTGATGGTGGCGTCGAGCGTGAGGTCGTTCGTCAGCAGGTACTTGAGGTCACCGCCGGCGCGGAAGGTCCCCTGGCTGCCGTCGTGGAACGGGTCGCCCGGCGACGAGGCCGCGTAGCTCTGGCGCCCGGTCACGTAGGGCGCGACCTCGAGGTGGTGCGGCTGCGGCGCGATCTGCAGCCCGTCGAGATGGCCGAAGCGCGGCGGTCCTCCCGACTCGCGCTTGGTCCAGTACGACCACTGCGACTCCTCGTTGAGGCGCGCGATGAAGCGGCGCACCTGCAGCCCCCACGTCTGCGCGTTCGCGCCGGGCCGGAAGCGGAGCTGCGAGTACGGGATGCGCAGCTCCGCCACCCAACCGGCCGAGTCCACGCGCGTCGCGACCGCCCACACCGGATCCCACGAGTCGTCCACGCCCGAGCCGGCTACGCCGAGGCCGTCGTACTTCACGCCGACCGGGTTCACCTGGAAGAACGCGCGGCTCAGGTGGTCGTGGTACGTGTCGAGCACGATCTGGAACCAGTCCGACTCGGTGTCGGCGTCGCGGCGCGCGAGCCGCGCGGTCACACCGGCGGCGCCGCGCGAGTCGTACATCCGCGCCCCGACGTACAGCGCGTCGTCGTCGTACACGAAGCGCACGTCGGTCCGCTCGGTGCTCGGCTCCCCGTCGCGCGGGTCGATCTGCGTGAACCGCGTCACGGGCTGCGCCGCCGCCCACGTCGGCTCGTCGAGCCGACCGTCGAGGACGATCGCCCCGCCGCGGCGCGCGCTCATGGCGCGCGGCACCATCGCTTCGTGGGTCGTCCCCGCCGGCCGCACGCCGATCGAGTCCGTCGCCGCCGTCGACGTGTGCTGGGCGAGCAGGGGAGAAGCGGCCGCGGCCGCGATGAGGGCGAGCGCCACGGCGCACCGCGGAGGCGTCGAGAAGATCATTCGGAGCAGGTGGGATGGGGGCGGACGTGACGCGGTGCGGCGCTGCCCAACACGGCTTGGATGCCGGCTGGCGGCAAATGGTTGCCCGTCCGGTCGGGCACGGTCTCGCCACATAGACAGATGACGCCGTGGAGCGGGACGAGCGCGGCCGTATCAGGGGGCTCGAGCCCGCGTACGGGCGGTCAACTCGCCGCCTAACGAGGTATGCGTCGTGCCCTGGAGAGGGGTGCCGACCGGGGCGTGCACCGCGAGCAGTGGGCCGCGCTCCCGACGGGCTGATCGGAAGAGAAGTATACCGTGAACCCGGAGTCGCCATGCGCCGACGTCGTCGCTCGCTCGTGCTCGTGCCCGCCGCGCTGCTCAGCGCCGCCTGTACCCGCACCCGGAACGACGACCGTGAGACGCAGGACGCGCTGAACCGCGACCTGACACTCGCGGCGCAGATGGAGAACCGGCCGGTGGACCCGGCGCGTCCGGAGGCGTCGAGCGGCGGCGGTGTCTGCGCCGCGCAGCCGCGTCCCGCGGCGCCGACCGTGCGGCAGCGGCAGGAAGCGGCGTCGCTCGCCCAGCGCGCGCAGCAGGCCGAGATCGTCGGCGACACGCGCGGCGCCCGCGAGCTGCTCGCCCGCTCCGTGCAGCTCGACGCGACCGACAAGGACGTCGTCTATCATCTCGGGCGCGCCGACGAGGCGCTCGGCCGCACCGCCGACGCGGCGCGCGAGTACTGCCAGTATCTCTCGCTCGTCCCGGGCGCCGCCGGCGCGGCCGAGGCGAACGCGCGACTCGCCGCGCTCGGCACGCCGTCGAAGGCGGGTGTGTCCCGGAGCGCGCGGCGCGGCGCGAGCTGGCGCTCTCCGAGCGTGGCGCTGGCGCGGACGACGCGCGTCGGCTACGCCGTGTCGGCGCCCGACACCGGCGCGACGACGCGCGCGATGGCCACGACGCCGAGCACCAGCTCGCGATTCGACGTGCCGGCCGCCGCACCGGGCACGACGATCGCCGCGGCGCCGGGCACGACGAGCGGCGAGGCCGCGGGCCATCGCGCGGGCCACGCGAGTGGCGACGGGATCGGCGACGTAGCCGCCGCCGACACGACGATCGCCGCCGCACCGACCACGCCGCAGCCCGCCGCGACGCCGGCCCCGGCACGGCGGAATGGCGCCGGCACGTCGCACGTCGCGCGCGACGCGACCATCGGCGCCGCCGCCGGCGCGGCCGTCGGCGCCGTGATGACCCGCTCGGCCAGGGGCGCCGGCATCGGCGCGATCGCCGGGGGATTGCTGGGGGCGATCAGCGGCGGGCGGT
>DATMHT010000003.1:0-1721 GCA_035554795.1 Gemmatimonadaceae bacterium
AGGTACGCCGCCTCCTTCGCCGGGTCCGCGGTGTCGCCCGTGTAGGCGTTCATCGCGACCGTCCCCGCCTCGGCCACCAGCTCCTCGAGCCGGCTCCAGATCGCCAGCCACGCCTCGGCGTTCTCGCGCGTCAGCGGAGCCGCGGCCAGCGCCTCGTAGTACCGGGCGACGTCGTCCCAGGTGGCATCAGCGAAGGCGGCGGGCGACGTCGGGAGCTGGATCATCGACGAGTTGTGCGGTGCGGGTGGGTCACGCGCTCGGTGGCGCGCGAGATGGCGGCGCGAAGCAACCCGTCGTCGGGTGCCACGCAGCCGGCCGTTGACTGGGGGCAGGCCCCGTGCCGAGGCGGAGTTTCGGTCACGACGAGGCGCCTGTCAACTGTTTAGCCGGCGCCGCAGGCGCGATCGGCCGGCCGTGCACCAGTGCGCCGTCAGCGGCGACGCGCGCGCCCGCCGCCGGGCTCGTGCTCGCCGAAGAAGTACCAGAGCACGAAGGCGATGAGGGCGACGCCCGCGACGACGACGATGATCTCGGTGGTGTCCATGTCCCGGTGCGCTCCCTAGGCGCGAAAGCGCCGCAGCCGCAGGCTGTTCGACACGACGCTCACGCTCGAGAGCGACATCGCCGCGCTGGCGACGATCGGCGAGAGCAGCCAGCCGGTGAGCGGGTAGAAGACGCCCGCCGCGAGCGGGATGCCGATCACGTTGTAGACGAATGCCCAGAAGAGATTCTGGCGCACGGTGCGAATCGTCGCGCGGGACAACGCGATCGCCGACACGACGCCGCGCAGGTCGCCCGAGACGAGCGTGACGTCGCTCGCCTCGATGGCGACGTCGGCGCCCGTGCCGATCGCGATGCCGACGTCGGCCTGGGCGAGCGCGGGGGCGTCGTTGATCCCGTCGCCGACCATCCCGACGACGCGCCCGTCCTCGTCCTGGAGACGCCTCACCTCGTGCGCCTTCCCGGCGGGGAGCACTTCCGCCAGCACGCGGCGCACGCCGACGCGGCGCGCGACCGCTTCGGCCGCGGCGCGCCCGTCGCCGGTGATCATGACGACCTCGAGCCCCATCGCCTCGAGCGCCGCGATCGCCTCCGCGCTCTCCGGCTTCACCTCGTCGGCGATGGCGAGCGCGCCCAGCGCTCGGTCGTCGGCCGCGACGTAGACGACTGTCTTGCCGTCGGCGGCGAGCGCGGCGGCGCGAGCCTCGAGCCCGCCGAGGGCCACGCCGCGCTCCGCCATCAGCCGCGCGGTGCCGACGACCGCGCGCCGCCCGCCGCCCACGGTCGCTTCGACGCCGTGACCGGGCGTGGCCGAGAAGCCGGTCGCGTCGCGCGCGACCGGAACGCCGCGCGCTTCGGCGCCGCGTACGATCGCCTCGCCGAGCGGGTGCTCGCTGCCGCGCTCGACGGCCGCCGCGACGCCGAGCAGCTCCGCCTCGGCGACGCCGTCGGCGAGCACCACGTCGGTGAGCGCGGGACGACCGCGAGTGATCGTCCCCGTCTTGTCGAGCACGATCGTCGTCAGCCTGTGCGCCGTCTCCAGGCTCTCGCCGCCCTTGATCAGCACGCCGTGCTCGGCTCCCTTCCCCGTGCCGACCATGATCGCCGTCGGCGTCGCGAGGCCGAGCGCGCACGGACAGGCGATGATGAGCACCGAGACCGCGTTGACGAGCGCCGTCGTCAGCCGCACCGGCTCGGGCGCGACGACGAACCAGACGACG
>DATMHT010000004.1:0-5734 GCA_035554795.1 Gemmatimonadaceae bacterium
CCGACCAGCTCCTCCTCGGCTTCCTGCGCCGGATGCGCGGTCGCCTCCCGCGTCGTGAGGTCGAACTCGTCGCCCATGCTCAGCACGTGCAGGCGGACGCCGTACACCGACAGCGTGCGGTCGGTCTCCTCGTCGGTGAGATTCGTGTAGCTCACCTCCTGCCCGTCCACGACGTACACCGCGCCCGATCCGATCACCGTGAACGACGCTTTCGGCCCGGTGACGATCGCCGTGTCCTCGTCGATGCCGATGCCGAGGATGCGCGGGTTCTGCGACACCGCGCCGACGAGCCGGCCGATGCGTCCGCGCTCGGCGAAGTGCTGGTCGATGATCACGCCGGGAATGAAGCCGAAGCCCGGCGCCATGCGCAGCGTCCCGCCGATCCGGTTCGACCCGTCGCTCCCGCCCGCGACCATCATCGTCTCGCACATCACGCTCGCGCCCGCCGACGTGCCGGCGATCAGCCCGCCCTCGAAGAAGATCTCGCGCAGCCGCTCGTAGGTCGGGCTGTCGCCGAGCTGGCTCGTGAGCTTGAGCTGATCGCCGCCCGTGAAGAACACCGCGTCGGCGTCGTCGAGGATGCGCACCTTGGCCTCCGACTTCGCCTCCTCGCGGCTCGCGACGTTCAGGTGGTGGACGTGCCGGACGCCGAGGCTGCGGAAGATGGGCTCGTAGTCGTGGAACAGCTCCGTCGGCCGCGCGCTCGCCACCGTCGCGACGACGAGCTTCCCCGAGCCGACGCGCTCGGCGACGGCACGGAGGATCAACTTCTCGTGCTCCTTGTCCTCGTGCCCGCCGATGATGATGAGCGTACCTCGGGCGGCGACGCTCTCGTTCGGGTCGCCGGGGCGGATCGGCGCCGGGACGATGCCGTGCCCGCGGCCGCCGCCGTCGCGTGCGCCGCCGATGCGGCCGCGCCGAGCGACGCTCGCCCGCTTCGTCTTGCCGTTCGACTTCGCCTTCGCGTTCCGGTTGGACTTCCCGTTGCCGCTGGCCATCGGATCGCTCCTCCGTCGTCGCGCGACGGGCGTTCGTCGTCGTGCGGGTCGATGATGCCCGGCGTCACGAGCCCCCGCGGCGTCGGTGGCGCGGTGCTCGAGGTCGGGCGGCGGCGGTAGTGGCTCGAGAGCCTCTTCCCGAGGGCAAGGGCCGTGCTCGGAACCGCCGTCCTTCCATGGGTCCCCAAGCAGATCCGCGGAGCAGGAGTCGTGGACGGCGTCGCGGGCAGCGGCACCGCGGGGCGCCCCCTCTCTGGCACCGGCCCGAGCCGGCTGTAGCTTGCGGCAGCCGATCCGCCGTACGTCTCCGCCGCCGACCAGGAGCGGACCGCGTGTCGTGCCGCGCTCGTCCGGCTGCGTGACTCGACCGGGATCGAAGTCTGGCGCATGTGTCTTGCTCCGAACGCGCGGCCGCCGGTGGACGACGACAACGGCCGCGTCGCCGACGACCTGTCGTGAGCACGTGGGCGTGACCGGGGCGTGACCAAGCGCCCGCGTCGCCGTCCTACCAGTACCACCAGTACCATTCTCCCTCACCAACCATGCCGACCGAGCGCTCCAACAACTCGACGACCGCGCGGCGCCGCCCCCGGCGCGCCAACGGCGGCGCCAAGCAGCTCGGCGCCGGCGCGACATCCGACCTGACGTCGGTCCTCGATTCGATCCGCGCCATCGTCCGCGAGCTGCGTCTCTCCGGACGCTCCTCCGAGCAGACGCTCGGCGTCAGTGGCGCGCAGCTCTTCGTGCTGCAGAAGCTCGCCGAGGTGCCCGTGCAGTCGCTCTCCGAGCTCGCCGCGCGCACCCACACCGACCCGAGCTCCGTGTCGGTCGTCGTCAGCCGCCTCGTCGCCCGGGGCCTCGTCAACCGCTCGGCGTCGGCGGTGGACGCCCGCCGCGTGGACATCTCGCTCAGCGCGAACGGCCGCGCCCTCGCCCGCCGCGCGCCACGCGCCGCCCAGACGCAACTGATCGAAGCCGCCGCCCAGCTCCCGAGCCGGCAGCTCAAGTCGCTCGCGCGGGACCTGAGCGCGCTGGTGGAGCAGATGGGGAATGGGAGGGCTGGCTAGCGGGACGGGGGACACGGGACGGGGGACGGTAAGCGTTAGGCGCAAGCGGAGGGGCCGGCTTCGAATCGCGAATGCCGGCCCCTCGCACGTGATCGCGTCCCGCGTCCCACGTCCCCGTCCCTCTCTACTCCGCCACTCTGATCTTCGGCTTCGCGATCCGATTGCGCTCGTCCACGAAGACGAGCTTCGGGGCGTAGTGGTCGAGCTCCGCGTCCTCGTAGTCGGCGTAGCTGATGATGATGACGTGGTCGCCGGCGGCGCCGAGTCGGGCGGCGGCGCCGTTGAGCTGGAGGGTGCCGCTGCCACGCTCGCCGGCGATCAGGTACGTCTCGAGCCGGGCGCCGTTGTTGACGTTGACGACCTGCACCTTCTCGAACTCGCGCATGTCGGCCGCGTCCATCAGGTCGCGGTCCACGGTCAGGCTCCCCTCGTAGTGCAAGTCCGCACCGGTCAGCACGCCGCGGTGGATCTTGGATTTGCACATCGTGCGTCGCATCGTGGCGGCGTCCTCGCGTTCGGGTGGCGCCGGGCGGTGGTGGTGATGGTGGCGGTGGTACGTTCGCTGCGCCCGGCCTCCCTGAAAGCTAGCGGGCACAGGACGCGCCGTCACCGACCCGCGCGCGCGGACCGTGGCGGTCCGGCCCCTAGGGCCCGACGATCCCTTCCTCGCCGAGCAGGCGCTCGAAGTGCGCGCGGACGATGCCGTAGCACTCGCAGCTCGCCGCCTCGAGGCCGGCGCGGTCGAGGATCGTGACGAGGCCGCGGCTGTAACGAATGAGCTTCGCGTGCTGCAGGGCACCGGCTGCCTCGCTGACGCCGGCGCGGCGCACGGCGAGCATCTGCGCGAGCACCGCCTGGGTGAGCTGGAACTGGTCGCGGCCGACGCGCTCCTGCGTCATGAGCAGCCACCGCGCGCAGCGCTTCTCGATCGGGTGCATCCCGTTGCACGCCGCCGACTGGCCGACGAGGTCGAGGAAGCTGAGCGCGAACCGGCGCAGCAGGTCGCCGAGCACGGGGAGCTCGGGGAGCAGGTCGCGCAGCACCGCGAACGGGATGCGCTTGCAGGCGCCCGGCACCTGGCCGGCGAGCGTGACCGGGGACCACTCCTCGCCGAACACGAGCGGCAGGCCGGCCATGCCTTCTCCGCCGATCACGCCCGCTTCGATCAGCGTGCCGTTGCGCATGCGGCGCAGCACGGAGATCAGCGCGGTCTGGGAGAAGTACGCGTAGCGCAGTGGCTGATCGGCCTCCTCGAGCACCTCCAGCGCCTGCACGTCGATCGGCTCCAGGTGCGGCACGAGGCGATCGTATTCGATGGCCGGCAGCCGACGCAGGATGCGGTTGCGCTCCTGGACGATCTCGGCGAGCAGGTCGTCGCCACCGGTCGTCGTGTCGGAGCGTGCGGCGACCGATGCAGCCGAGCGGTGGCGCGCGGAGTTGGACTTGCCGACCACGGTTCCTCCATGAACGGGAAGACTGCCGGACGGCCGCCGGATCGCCGCGAGAGCGACCGGGATGCGCGGCCGGATGCGCGCGGTCCCCGCGCATCACTCGGGCCAACCCGTCAGCACGACGCGGCCGTCCGCCCCGCGCGCGACCGTCCCGGTGAACGGACCGAGCAGCCGGCGATGCCACCACTCGCCCGTCGCGCGCCGCGTCGCCGCGTCGGTGAACCAGTACTGCCAGAGCACGGTCCGCACCTGCGTCGGCGGCGCGCCGGGGAACGGGTCGCGCCGGAAGAGCGCGAGCACGCTCGGGCTCCCCTCGAGCAGCCGCGCCTGCGCGGCCACGACCCACGGCGACGCGCGCCACGGCGCGAGCGACGCGAACCAGAGGTTCCAGTCGAAGCGCGGCTGGTACGGCGCGTAGATGCCCGGGCGCTCGCGTGGGTCCTGCGGCTTGTACCGGAACGGGTACGCCACCCACGTCCGGCCGCCATCGCGCGAGCCCTGGAACTCGATCTCGTAGCGGGCTTCCGTCATCACGGCGAACAGCCCGTACTGATTGGCGATCCGGAACGGCGCGAGCGCCCGCACCGGCGCGGCGAGCAGCGGCGGCGTCGCGGGCGACATCACCGCCGGCGCGACTGTCGCGTAGAAGACCCACGCCAGCGCGACGGCGGAGCTCCACGTCCACCACGGCGCGGCGCGCGCGACGACGGGCCGCTCGGGCGCGCTCGCGCCGACGCGCTCTAGCGCGCGGTCGTCGAGCAGCAGGACGCCGAGGACGAGGACGAGATAGTTGAGGAAGGCGTAGTTCGCCGTCGCGATGATCCCGACCTGCAGCGCCGTCACGACGACGAAGCAGGCGATCCGGAAGCGGCGCGGCAGGAAGAGCGCCCACACGAGCAGCAGCTCGACGACGAGCGTCAGCGCGGCGGTGGCGGCGTGGTAGAGATGCGGGAAGTGCTGGACGTACCAGCCGGGCCACGCCGGGAGCGGACCGTTCTCGTAGTAGTGGTCCATGGCCGTGAGATCGCGCCAGTGCGGATCGCCGCTGGCGAGCTTCACCACGCCCGACTCGAAGTAGATCCGGAACCACTCCCACTGCAGCAGGAAGAGGCTTGCGCGCGACGGCGGATCGTGCGCGCCGAGTCCCGGCCGGAGTCCGCGCGGCGCGAAGAAGATCGAGAGAAAGCCCGCCTCGAGCAGCATCCCGTCGGACTGGTACGACGAGAAGTCCTGCAGTGTCGCGACGCAGGAGAGGAAGCAGAGGGTGCAGAGCGCGACGGCGACCCGCGGCCAGACGTTCGCCGTCAGCAGCACCGCGCCGACGAGTCCCGCCACCACGATCGCGGTGAGCGCGCGATCGCTCGCGCCAACGAGCCAGAGCAGCGTCGGCGCGAGCCAGAAGCGGCCGGCGCCGCCGGGCGAGAGCGCGTCCACCTGCGCGAGGTAGTCGCCCGCCGGGAGGATGCCGCGCTCGCCGATCAGGCCGTGGATCTGGAACGCGAGGGCGTAGAACGCGGAGAGGAAGATCAGCCCGAGGGCGCGCAGGAAGAGCCAGCGCGGCCAGAGCCGGCCGGGTCCCTCGACGTCGGGCGAGAAGAGTCGCCCGAGCCGTGCCGTCCACGGCGCGGCCGTGGCCTCCTGCTGCGTCGTGTCGTCCGTCATCCGCGTCGCCCGTCGCGTTCTGCGCACCGGCGCGACGTCCAGCAATGGGCGTGCGCGCGGGACGCGCGCGGCCGGACGTGAAGAAGGGCGCCCACCGGCATCGGCGGAGCGCCCTTCTTCATTGAGGCGGGAGTCCCCACTCCCTACACCTCACGACTTCGGCGCGTGCGCCAGCTCGGCGCGCGCGACCGGCTCAGCTTAGTTGCAGCGGGGCTCGCCGTCGGAGACCGCGACGCTGTTCGGGCCCGCCATGCCGACGAAGATGAAGCAGTTCTTGCTCGTCACCGTCGTCGCCATGCCGGCCGAAGCGCTCCAGCCACCCGTGCCCGTGTTGACCGTCACCGTCACGCCGGACGACGGCACGTAGCCACCGCCGAGCGAGGCCGTCGCGCCGGCACCGTCGTTCGACGCCGTACCCGAGAAGTAGGTCTTCGCGTCGGCGAAGTAGCCCTCCTGGGCCGTCGCCAGGTTGCGCAGGTCCGACTTCATCGTGGCGAGGTACGCCTTCTCCTTCGTGCTGGCGAACTTCGGGATCGCGATCGCGGCCAGGATGCCG
>DATMHT010000005.1:0-1911 GCA_035554795.1 Gemmatimonadaceae bacterium
AACATCCCGCGCCGCGTCTTCGCCTCGGCGGTGATGACCTTGTTGTACGGCTTCGGGCTCGGCGGCCCGCCGCCGGCGCGCCCCGTGGAGTCGGGGCCCTGCTGCTGCTGCGCCATGGCGCCGTTGCGCGCGGCGGTCTGCTGCGGCGCCGGCCGCCCAGCGGGCGCCGCCGCCGCGTGAGCACAGCCGGCCAGGAGCACGGCGGCGAGGAGGGGAGATGCTGATCGGTTGGTCATGCGGGGGGAGAGGGTGAGAGGATGAGATGAGGACGCACGGCGAGGGTGGAACGCTGAGAGGCGGGTCGGGGTCGCGGGTCGGGGAACCGCATCTGGAAGGGCGGGTCGGGGGTCGCGAGTCGGGGGTCGGGGAACCGCCTCGGGACTTCCCGAGCGGCCCATCCCCGACCCCCGACCCCCAACCCCCGACCCCGCTATTTTCACATCCATGCTCTCCACCAACACCCGCCGCTGGCTCGTCACCGGCGTCTCGTTCGCCGCCGCGGTCGGGGCGTCGCTCTGGGTCGTCGTGTCGACCTGGCCGGCGGGGGGGGCGGCGGCGCTGCCGTGGACGGCGCACGCGCTCGCGCTCAGCGCGACGCTGCTCGAGATCGCGTCCCGCGCGGTGAAGGTGCACCTCTCGGCGCGCGCGCTCGGCGTCTCGCTCTCGTACGGCGCGTCGCTCCGCACCTGCCTCGGCGGCGACTTCGCGGCGGCGGTGACGCCGGCGCGGTCGGGGGCGGAGCCGGCGCGCTTTCTGGTGCTCGCCGAGTCGGGGGTGACGGCCGCGCCGGCGCTGCTGGTGCTGTTCGCGGAGCTGTTCCTCGAGATGCTCTCGCTCGCCCTCGTCGGCGTCGGGCTCGCCATCGTCTTCCGCCACGCCGGCGCCGCGGCGTTAGGCGGGCTGGCGACGGTCGTCGGCGGCTTCGCGGCGTTCGTGCTCGGCGCGGCCGTGGTCGCGGTGCTGCTGACGCGGCGCCGCATCGGCACCGAGGAGGGGCCGCCGCGGTGGGCGGCGCGGCTCGGCCTCTCCGGCGAGCGGTGGCTGGTGGTGGACCGCGCCGTCGCGCAGATGCGGACGAGCGTGCGCGGCATCCGCGGCGCGAGCCCGCGCGCCTTCGCCACCGCCTTCGCGGCGAGCGTCGCCCACGTCCTCTTCCGCCTCGCCGTGCTCCCGGCGCTCGTCCTCGTCGCCGCGCCGCACGTGCCGGTCGGCCCGCTCGTCGTCTGGCCGATGGCGCTCTTCTACGGCGGCATCGTCGCGCCCGCGCCGGGCGGCGCGGGGTTCGTGGAGGTGGCCTTCCGCGCGACGCTCGGCCGCGGCGCGATCCCGGCGCGGCTCTTCGCCGCGTCGCTCGTCTGGTGGCGCTTCTACACCTTCTACCTCTACATCGCCCTCGGCGCCCTCGCCGCCGGCCGCACCGTGCTGCGCGCGCTGCGCTCGGGCGGCGACGCGGACGAGACGTCGGTGCGCCAGGCGGCGTAGAGGGGGGGGCGGCTCTCGGCGCTCGGCGACGAGCGTCGCCGCGGATTTGCGCGGATGGACGCGGATCCCCTTTCTCGGTCATCCCGAGCGCAGCGAGGGATCTTGCGTGTGATGCGTGGGGCATGCTCCGCGACCGGTACGCCAGATCCCTCGTCGCTTCGCTCCTCGGGATGACGGGGACAGGGTAGTCCTCCACGCCCTCCGCGTCTCCGCGGTCAATGCGCTTGCCGAGCAGAAGAATCCGCGTTCATCCGCGGCGCCGCTTCTCGTCGAGTACCCTGGCGCCGACGGCCGGCGGCGCGCATGCTCTCCACGCGATGCCGCACACGCGTCCGCTCCCACCGCACATCGGTGACCGCATGCGCCGCCGTCCGTCCCCGCTCGTCACACTGCTCGCCGCCGTCGTCATCGTCGCCGCGCCGGCCGCCA
>DATMHT010000006.1:0-5458 GCA_035554795.1 Gemmatimonadaceae bacterium
CTCGTCCGGCCTCGAGAGCTGGCTGATGTCGCCCGTGTGCAGCACGAACGCGGGCGACTGCGGCAGCGCGTTGAGCTTCTTCACCGCCTCGCGCAGCGTCGCCGTGACGTCCTTGTTCGCTTCCTTGCTGAAGCCGATGTGACTGTCGCTGATCTGGGCGAAGAAGATGCTCTTCCGCTCGCGCTCGCCGAGCAGCGGGAGCTGGCTCATGGAGTACGAGGTGGGCACACCACCGGCGAGGCCCCAGACGACGCCGGTGCCGACCCAGGCCATGCACTTGAGGAACCCGCGCCGGTCGATGCCGTCCTCGCTCTGCTCGTCGGTGATGTAGTGCGATCCGGGGGTGTGGTCGTGGAATCGAGACATGTGTGCGGCTCCCTGCGGTGGTGCGGACGGCACGGTGTTGGAGCTTCGGCGCGAGCGACCATCGTCGATCGTCGCGTCGCCGTGCCGCCGCACCTGGCATGACCTCGACGCGGCCATGGTTATTCCCGCAGATTGTGCATGATCGGGGATGGCGCGGGCCGCGACGACGCGGTCGGCGCCGCCGGGCGCGCGGGCGGGAATATTTCGCCGGCACGCCGGGTCCATTCCCGTGTGAGGTCATCAGCCCGGGCCGAGGCCGCCGTCGTGCCGGAGAGCACGCGTGAACGATTCGAGCGCACGATCGTCGCCCTGCTCGACGACGCGTACACGCTCGCGCGGCATCTCGTGCGCGACGAGCACGACGCGCAGGACGTCGTCCAGGAGGCGTACCTGCGCGCGTGGCGTCACTACGCCGGCTTTCGCGGCGGCGACGAGCGCGCGTGGCTGCTGACCATCGTGCGCAACTGCTGTTACACCTGGCGACGCTCGGCGCGGCCCGCGCAGCAGACCGTCGCGTACGACGACGAGGAGCACGGTGACCAGGAGACGAGCGCCTTCGCGGCCGACACGCGCGTGCTCGAGGACGCCGACCGCACCGAGCTGCGGCTGGCCCTCGACCAGCTCCCGCCCGAGTTCCGGGAGGCGATCGTGCTGCGGGAGCTCGAGGGGATGTCGTACAAGGAGATCGGGCGCGTGACCGGCGCCCCCATCGGCACGGTCATGTCGCGCCTCGCTCGGGCGCGCGGGCGACTGCAGGCGGCGCTCCGGATCGGCGCGCGGGAGGCGAGCTGAGATGAGCTGCGAGACGACGCGGGAGCGACTGAGCGCGTACGTGGACGGCGAGCTGCCGCCCGACGAGGCGGCGGAGACCGCCGAGCATCTGGCGTCGTGCGCCGCGTGCGCGCGCGAGTACGAGGCCATGTTGAAGACGGTGCAGACCGTGCGGGAGGGTCTCGTGCGCCATCACGCGCCCGACGTGCTGCGCGCGCGCGTCCGCGCCGCGCTCCGCGACGAGCCGGCGACGGCACGTACCGCCGTGAGACGGAGAGACTGGGGAGTGCCGTGGCGCGCCGCCGCCGCCGCGCTCGTCGTCGCCGTCGTGAGCAGCGGGCTGACGCTGCTCGCCGCGGACCGCCGCCCGGCGGAGCCCGCCGTCGCCGAGGAGGTGCTGGCGAGCCACATCCGGTCGCTCATGCCCGAGCACCTCACCGACGTCCGCTCGACCGACCAGCACAACGTCAAGCCGTGGTTCAACGGCCGCCTCGACTACTCGCCCGCCGTCCCGCGTCTCGACGACGCCGGCTTCCCGCTGCTCGGCGGACGGCTCGACTACGTCCATGGTCGCCCGGTGGCCGTCGTCGTCTACGGGCGACGGCAGCACCTGATCAACGTCTTCTCGTGGCCGGCCGACGCGGGGCGCGACGCGGACCCGTCGCGGGAGTCCGGGCACGGCTACAACCTGCTGCACTGGCGGCGCGGCGGCGTGGAGTACTGGGTCGCGTCGGACCTCAACGCCACCGAGCTGCAGCAGTTCACGACGCTCCTGCGCTCGACGGATTCGACGTCAACGGGCGCTGCCAGGCCTCGGTAGTCTTCGCGCCATCCTGGCTCGACACTCTCGCGGGGCGTGGAGCGCGGAGGGCACGGCGCTCTTTCTGTTCAAGGGCGTGCGCCGCGGATGCACGCGGATGAGCGCGGATACTGCTGATCTTCAAGAACGAACGGCGTGCCCGCCGCGGATCAACGCAGATCTACGCAGATGCTGTGGTGGCTTCACCAACCAAAGCTCCGCTCGCCGGACCGGCCGAGAGGAGCTTTGGTGGTCTTGGCAACTGGATAGATCCGCGTTGATCTGCGTCGATCTGCGGCGAAACCGCTCTCGCACAGCAACCGGGCCGTATCCGCGTTCATCCGCGACGATCCGCGGCGCAAACGAACGCGGAGGAGTGATCCGAGAGGTGAACTCGCGCTGGCCGCGGGCGGCTCGAAGGTTATCATCTACCTCGCCAGCACCCCAACCGAGGAATCGATGCGAGTCCACGCCAGCGAGACGACGTCCCGACGCGCGCACCCGACGCGCGCCCTTCCCCTGACCGTCGCCCTGCTGCTCGGCGCGGCCGCGATCGCGAGCGCGCACGACATGTTCGTGAAGCCTGCGCGCTTCCGCGTCGCCGAGGGCGCGGAGGTGCTCGTGCGCCTCGTCAACGGCACGTTCACGAAGAGCGAGAACTCCATCGCCCGCGACCGGCTCGCCGACGTCAGCATCGTGTCGCCGAGCGGGCGCGCGCGGCTCGACACGGCGGCGTGGAGCGTCGCGGGCGACACGAGCACCTTCCTCCTGCACACGGCGGCGGCCGGCACCTACGTCATCGGCGTCTCGACGCGGCCGAACGTCATCGGGATGAGCGGCGCGCAGTTCGCCTCCTACCTCGAGGAGGACGGGATCCCCGACGAGCTCGCGCGCCGCCGCCGCGAGGGCACGCTCGCCGACTCGGCGCACGAGCGCTACTCCAAGCACGTGAAGGCGCTCCTCCAGGTGGGCGCGACGACCGACAGCGGCTACGCGACGGTCCTCGGGTACCCGGCCGAGATCGTCCCCCTCGCCAACCCGTACGCCCTGCACCCGGGCGCGACGCTCCGCGTCCGCCTGCTCGTGGACGGCGCTCCGGCCGCGAACCAGTACGTGCAGTTCGGCGGCCGGACGCTCGGCGGCGCCCGCGTCGCCCAGCGCGGCACCCGCAGCGACGCGAGCGGCGTCGCGCGCATCCCGCTCGCGGGGCGGGGGCCGCGCTACGTGAAGTTCATCAGCATGGTGCGGACGACGGGCGACAGCGCCGCGACGCACGAGTCGCGCTGGGCGACGCTCACCTTCGAGGTGCGCTGAGAGTACGTCTTGTTTCGACAGACCTACGGTCGTTCATCTCGCATGAGTTCCTGAACACCGCCCTGACACATCGCGTGCGCCGAACATAGATGATCAGAGTCTCGATTCTTCTCATTCCAGCTTACGAACCGCTTCGAACGCAAGCTACCCCATGTGTTCT
Organism: Gemmatimonadaceae bacterium; assembly: GCA_035554795.1. Classification (GTDB taxonomy): domain Bacteria; phylum Gemmatimonadota; class Gemmatimonadetes; order Gemmatimonadales; family Gemmatimonadaceae; genus DATMHT01. The sequence goes on from DATMHT010000006.1 coordinate 3,411, forward strand.
ACAGTCGCGGCGAATGATGTCGAGTCATCGCGGACTCCGCCGGTTGGCATCTGCTAGGGGCCATAAGCCCACGCAGTTACTCTGGCGGATGCATCCTGAGAGGAACTGGTCGTGACTCTTATCCTCTCATGCATAACGCGGGATTTGGTCGTTCAAGTCTCTGATCGACGGCTGACTTGGATCGGTGGACCGCATCCAGGCGAAGTCGCGGATGACATGCGAAATAAGGCAGTGGTGGTGTGTAGCGAATTAGTGCTTGGATATACTGGCCTTGGAGAGCTCGGCAACAGGTTCACAGACGAATGGATCGTGGACGTGGCGAGTTCGGTGACGCCACCTCGCGGCCCCAACATCCTTCGCAAGTTGTGTGAAGACGCTGAGAACGAGTTTCGGCGATTCTCATTATCTGCGGCACAGAAGCGACACGCCTTCATTGCAGCAGGTTGGGGCTTATTTGCTGAAGGCGGACCGTTGACTCCCTTTGTCGCCTCGATATCGAACGCATTCAACGATAAATGGGGCTGGCAGGCACGAGCAGATGATGCCTTTCGTATACGGATGGTTCCGCTACCCGCCGACAAGCTCTTCGGATTAGTTCCCGCAGGTGCGGCTTTGAGCGACGAGGAGCGACAATACGCACACGACAGACTTCACCATTTCATCAGTCATAACGGGGGCGTGCTTGACTACTTGGGTGTGCTCGCCGACGTAGTCAGACATGTTGCGTCCCGCGACCCACTAGTGGGCAGAGCACTACTCGCGACTGTCATTCCGCGAAGCGCAGCGGAAAAGGGTGGCTCGGCCCTGACCATTCCGCTCGCAGGCGAAGTGCCGAGCGACAGCGTTTCTTCGTTCTATCTGCCGTCGGAACACGCAAGTCATGCGGTCCTATATGGACCGCACTTCTTGTGCGACGGATTCGCGAGCATGGATGCGATGGTTGCCTCTGGCGACACACTCAGTGAGGAGGGCGAGTTTCCCCTTTGGTTTGGTCACCATCTAGTGCTGGGTCGGTGCGTTTCGGGTCGACGTACCGGCGAGGTAATCCCGTTCTACCTGCAGACTGAATACTCAACTACGTCGTGGAGGGTCATCGAGTCGACAGATCGGGACAGCGGCCTATCCACGAGATTGTGTTTGATCGCGCTACGGCCTTCGCCTTCTTCGCTTACTATCAGTAGAGACACTCGCTTCTTTGTCCTTACCGGACCTTTGCATGATCCGACCACCACCTCAGCGGAGGACTGGATCGTATCACTGCTTGACTGGCTTCGTCAGAAGAACGTACCCGAGGCACACCTCACCGACCTCGCGAACAATGTCCGCGGTCATACTCATGGTGACGCAGCTTTTTTCGTACGTCGCATGCTACGGAGCCTGAATGGATGATCCAGCAACACCTGAGCAGCTATTTCGGACACGAATAGCAGGCGACTGACGTGATGGAGGTCGGGTTCGCGATCGGGATAGCCACCGCGTTCGGCATGCTCTGCCTCGCGGTCTTCACGTCGACCGGGTCGCCAGTCTACTGGTCGCGGGCCGCGTCGGTCGTCGTGCCACCGCGCACGCCGGCGGCATGCGCCAGCTCGGCGCGCGCCAGCCGCGCTCCCAGCTCCGCCTCCGCCACCTGCGAGCGCGCCGCGGCGAGCGACGCGTCGGCGTCGAACCGGTTGGCGACGGCGACGACACCGCGCGCCTGCTGATCGCGGGCCACGCGCGCCGCGCCGGCGCGCGCGCCGAGCGCGGCACGGGCCGCGGCCGCCGCGCTGGCCGCACGCTCCGCCTTCCGATACGCCTTCTCCACCTCCACCGCCGCGCGGTCGCGGGCGTGCTCCAGCGCGAGCGCCGCCGCCCGCGCGCCTGCCTCGCGCTCGCGCGTCGCCGCGCCGCGCTGGCCGAAGTCCCAGATCGTCCACGAGCCCTGCACGCTGAGCGCGGCGCTGTGCTCCGGCAGGAGGGCGACACCCTTCTGATACGTGTAGGTGACCCCAACGCCGACGTCGGGGACGTAGTCGGCGCGCGCGAGGGCCGTCGCGCGCTCGGCCTGC
>DATMHT010000007.1:0-10086 GCA_035554795.1 Gemmatimonadaceae bacterium
GCTCAAGCTCGAGATCACGGAGAGCTTCGCCGTGGACGACGCCGACGGCACGCGCGGGATGCTCGAGGAGCTGCGCCGGCTCGGCGTGCGGATCTACCTCGACGACTTCGGCACCGGCTACTCGTCGCTCGGCTACCTCCACCGCCTGCCGCTCGACGCGATCAAGATCGACCGCAGCTTCGTCATGCGCATGGACGACGGGCCGACGCACATGCAGCTCGTGCGCACCGTGCGCGAGCTCGCCCGCAACATCGGCGTCGCCGCCGTCGCCGAAGGAGTGGAGACGGAGGCCCAGCTCACCACCCTCCGCGCCCTCGGCTGCGAGTCCGCCCAGGGCTACCTCTTCTCGAAGCCCGCACCGGCGCATGAGATCGAGCAGTTGCTGGTGCGGGATCCGCGGTGGTGACGATCGGGTAGCGGGTAGCGGGTGGCGGGTGGCGGGTAGCGCAATGACGAGACGGGCCGGCACTCTCGCGCTGAGAGGCCGGCCCGTCGCGGTTCCCACCCGCCACCCGCTACCCGCCACCCGCTACTGCACCGCGATCGCCTCCACCCTCCCCGCCATCGCCTTGTTGAACGCGGGCACGTCCTCCTGCATCAGCTGCGCGAACGCCGCCTTCGCCGCGGCGAGCTGGCGCTCGTAGTCGTCGAGCACGGCGAGCGACGCGTCGGTCGGGCGGGCGTCGGCGCCGCCGGCGACGTCGCCCGCGCCGCTGCCGACCTCGCCCGAGAGCCAGATCAGTCCCATGTACACCTTGAACGGCTCGACGTAGTACTTGTCGTCGCTGTTCAGGTCCGAGCGCGACGCGAGGCGCAGCTCGACGTTGAGCATCTTGCGGTCCACGTCGGCGAGCGCGGCGGCGACGTCGGAGGAGCCGGCGGCGCCGTTCTTCCGCTGGTCCTCGAGCTGCTTCCGCATCACCTCGAGCTTGTTGATCATCTCGACGGCGGCGTTGATGTCGTCGCGGATCCGCACCTGCGCCCGCGTCGAGGCGGCGAGGTCGGCGTCGCTCGTCGCGATCTCCTTGTCCTTGAGCACCTCGAGCGGCTGCGTCTGCGTCTTCGCGCCGGCGGCGAGCCGCACGGTGTAGCGCCCGGGGAGCGCGAGCGGACCGGCCTTCTGCGGGCCCTGGATCCCCCAGTGCGTGATCGGGCGCGTGCGCTTCCCGACGAAGCGCGCCTCCTCCCAGATGTGCGGGTTGTCGGGCGCGAGCGTGCGCAGCGCCGGCTGCTTCGGCGGGTCGTAGCGCAGGTCCCACGCGACGCGGTTGTAGCCGGTGCGCGGCGTCCGCACCTTGATCGTGCGCACCACGGCGCCCGCCGAGTCGAGGACCTCGACCTTCACCGAGTCCTTCGCCGCCACCGTCGCCGCCACCGTCGCCGAGTCGAGCGTGAAGGTGACGTCGGCGTGGCCGCTCCGCGCCTGCCGGTAACCCGGGTGCGGCGCGTAGAGGTGGACGGCCTCGCCCGACGACGATGACGCGACGGCGTTCGTTCGCCCCTGCTCCTCGAGCGGCGCGATGTCCTTGAGGATGAAGAGCCCGCGCCCGTACGTCGAGACGACGACGTCGTGCCACCGCTTCGGCACCACGATCCACGTCACCGGCGCCGCCGGCAGCCCCTCGGCGTAGCGCGTCCAGTGCGCGCCGTCGTCGAGCGTGTAGTAGAAGCCGTGGCCCGTGCCCGCGAACAGCATCCCCTTGCGGTTCGGGTTCTCGGTGACGGCCATGACGTAGTCGAGCGGGTGCGACGCCGGCAGGTCGCCGGTGACGTTCGTCCACGTCGCGCCGTAGTCGGTCGTCTTGAAGACGTACGGCTTGCGGTCGTCCATCATGTGGACGTCCACCGCGACGTAGGCGGTCGCCGAGTCGAAGTGCGACGGCTCGATCTTGCGGACCGTGCCCCACGCCGGCAGGCCGCGGACGTTCCTCGTCACGTTCGTCCACGTCGCGCCGCCGTCGCGCGTGTTCCAGATCTGCCCGTCGTTGGTGCCGGCCCAGACCAGCCCGCGCTGCACCTCCGACGGCGCGATCGCGAACACGACCTCGCCGTAGAACTGGCCGAGGTTGTCGGCGACGATGCCGCCCGACGAGACGATGCGCGACGAGTCGCGCGTCGAGAGGTCGGGGCTGATGACGCGCCAGCTCTGCCCGCCGTTCGTCGTCTTGAAGATCACCTGGCAGCCGTAGTAGACCGTCTCGTGGTCGAACGGGTCGATGGCGAGCGGCGGCGTCCAGTGGCAGCGGTACTCGAGCGCGTTCGGCGGCGAGTCGAGCGTGTGGACCCACGGGCTCACCGAGCGCGCGAGCTTCGTCTTCGCGTTCCAGCGCGTGACCGTGTTGCCGTAGCAGCTCGCCCAGACGATGTCGGGGTTGGTGACGTCGGGGAGCGTGAAGCCGGACTCGCAGCCGCCGAGCCCGTGGTCCCACGTCGCGCCACCGCGCCCGCCGCCGCTGGCGACGCCCTCGCCGCCCTCCACCGAGTCGCGCTGCGCGCTGTCGCGGCGCGCGACGGCGGCGAGCGCGCTGTCGCGCGGCGTCGCCGGCGCGGCCGGTGTCTCGCGGCCGGTGCGGGCCGCGCGCTTCGCCGCCTCGCGGGCGGCGCTGTCGGCCTTCACGAGCGAGTCCTGGCGCGCGCGCGCCGCCCGCGCCTCGGCCGCCGCGCCGGTGAGCGCCTCCGGCACCGTGCTCGGCCCGCGCATCGTCCCGTTGTCCTGCCGGTTGCTGTAGATCCAGTACGGGACCTGCTCGTCCACGGCCACGTGGTACATCTGCCCGTTCGCGAGCGTGACGTTCGTCCACGACTTTCCGTGGTTCGTCGTCAGCAGCGCGCCGAGGTCGTTCGTGAGGCCGATGCGGTCGGCGTTCCGCGGGTCGTACCAGATGTCGTGGTTGTCGCCGCCCCACGGCCGCTCGACGAACTGCTTGCCGCCGTCGGTCGAACGGAAGAAGGAGCTGTTGGCGACGAGGACCTCGTCGGCATCCTTCGGCGAGACGGCGAGGCGCACGTAGTAGCCGGCGCGGCCGATGAGGGCGCGGTTCCAGTTCACCGCCCGCCACGCGCGGCCGCCGTCGTCGGAGCGCCAGAGCGAGCCCTGGTCGGCGGTCTGGATCAGCGCGTACACGCGCCTGCCATTGCTCGGCGCGACGGCGACGTCGATCTTGCCGACGGGCGACTTCGGCAGCCCCGGGTGCGTGATGCGCGACCACGAGCTGCCGCCGTCGCGCGAGACGTACACGCCGCTCGACGGGCCGCCGCTGAACATCGCCCACGTGTGCATCTCCACCTGCCACATGCCGGCGAAGAGCACGTTCGGATTGTGCGGGTCGAGCGCGAGGCCCGAGCAGCCGGTGTTCGCGTCCACGAACAGCACGCGCTTCCACGTCGCGCCGCCGTCGGTGGTGCGGTAGACGCCGCGCTCCTCCTGCGGCCCCGTCGCGCGGCCGAGCGCGCAGACGTAGACGACCTTCGGGTTCGTCGGGTGGACGACGATGCGCCCGATGCGCCCCGTCTCGCGCAGGCCGACGTTCACCCACGTCGCGCCCGAGTCGGTCGAGCGGTAGACGCCGTCGCCCATGACGTCGGCGTCGCGGATCGCCCACGCTTCGCCGGTGCCGGCCCATACGGTGTGCGGCCGCGACGGCGCGACGGCGAGCGCGCCGATCGCCTGCACCGGCTGCTTGTCGAAGACGGGACGGAAGGTCGCGCCGCTGTCGCTCGACTTCCACACGCCGCCGGAGGCGTTGCCGAGGTACCAGGTGTGCGCGTCGCCCGGCACGCCGGTGATGGCCGAGACGCGCCCGCCCGAGGCGGGTCCCATCATCACGAAGCGCAGCGGGTCGGGCGCCGGCTTCTTCTTCGGCGGCGTCGCCGCCCGCGGGGTGGCGGCGGCGTGGGGCGACCGCTGCTGCGCGCCCGCGGGCGACGCGACGGAGCCGAGAGGGAGCAATGCCGCCGCCGCGAGCGCGAGCAGCGGCAGTGGCGGCGGCGTCAGCGGGGCGCGTCGGTGGTGGGCGCGTCGCATGGGCGTCCTGGGCGGGTGTTCGGCGGCGGCGGCCGCGCGCGCTCGTGTCGCGCGCGCCGGGGTGCGGGAGATGGATATTGTATACGATTGCCGGTACGCCGACAACGCGGTGCGCGTTGGTGCCGACCCGGCACCAACGCGCACCACGCTCTCCACCGTCTCCGCCTCGCGCGTCCGCCGGCGCGCTCAGAGCCGCAGCGTGAGCACCGCGGTCACGACGAGCGCGCCCGCCCACAGCACGTCGAGATTCACCCACGCCCGCCGCAGCGCGCGGAGTCCGACCTTCTCGTAGACCACGACCGCGACGACGCCCGTCACCGACAGGTATCCGAGCGTGTGCACCGCCGTTGCCCAGAGTCCGACCCCGGCGCCGCCGGCGAGCCCCGCCGTGTGGACCATCGCCGCGTGGCCGGCGTGCGCGCCGCCGTCCGCCGCCGTCGCGTCGGCCGACGCGCGGAGCACGAACGGGAGCGCCATCAGCCCGGCGCCGTGCGCGGTCGCCATGAGCGCCGACCAGACGGTGAGGTCTCGCGCCCCGACCCGCATGCCGCCCCACCGCGGGTGCCGGTGTCGGATCAGGTGCATGACGCCGACGCCGAAGAGCGTCGCCGCGACGAGCCACTTCAGCGTCCCGACGGGAAGGGCGAGGCCGAGCATGCCGGCCACCGCGATCGTGCCGGCGATGGCCACGGTATGACCGGCCGCGAGCGGCAGGAGGGCGCGCCAGACGGCGCGCCGCTCCTGCTCCTGCATGCCGAGGGCGACGGCGAAGAGCCATCCCATCCCCGGATTGATCCCGTGTGCGGCGCCGAGCAGCAGCAGCGCCGCCCACGGCCACATCGCTCCGGCGTCCATGGCCGCGCCCTACGCGAAGCAGAACGAGTCGGAGGACGCGTCGCCGCCCTGCAGCCGCACCTGGTGGGGACGCATGCCCTCGCCGAGCTCCGGGAAGAAGCGCGGGTCGAACGCCATCCCGCCGTCGGCACTCACGTCGAGCCTGGCCATCCAGCCGTTGATGCCGTCGGGGTAGAACTGCGCGTCCCACGGGGAGTAGAGCGAGTTCGTCAGGTATACCCGCCGGCCGTCGCGGCTGATCTCGACCATCTGCGGCGCACCGTTGACGGGCCGCGTCGGATCGCTCGGGTGCGGCGTGCGGCGCACGATGCCGCCGATCGCCACCGACCCGACGAGCTTCGGGGCGAACGGATCGGAGACGTCGTACTGCCGCAGCTCGCCCGTGCCCCAGCACGAGACGTACAGGAAGCGGTCGTCGAGCGAGAGGTTGATGTCGGTGACGAGCGGGGGCACGGCCTTGAACCCCTTGAGCAGCGGGGGCAGGTCGTCCTCGGCCGCCGGCTCGGCGGGGATCTCGATCACCTTCTTCACCTTCCACTCGCCGCCGTGCCCGTTGCCGCTCTTCGCGTCGTGGTACCACATCCAGATGGACGACGAGAGGTCCTTCAGCGAGATCACGACGCCGACGAAGCCGTACGCGCGCCGCGGGCTGTGCGCCGGCCGCAGCTCCAGCACCATCTGCTGCTCGGCGCCGAGGTCGAGCGTCTCCAGGTGGCGCCGCGTGCGCAGGTCCCAGACGTGGAGCGCGTGGCCGTACTTGCCGCCGAGCAGCAGCTCGGGGTTCACGCCGTCCTTCACCATGTTCGGCGTGCCCCACTCGCTCGTGATCATCGTGTCCTGTCCGAGGTGCCACCAGAAGTCGTAGGCGAGGTGCTGCGGCCCGCGCTCCCGCTCCCACGGTCCGACGACGTCGAAGCTCTCGTGGTCGAGCATGAAGATCCCGCCCGGCCCGTTGCCATCGGTGGCGCCGAGGGCGTTCAGGTAGATCCCGTCGGGACCGCAGTGGACGGTGTGCGGCGCGGCGTACCCGGTCTTCGCCATCACCGTCTCGGGCTCGATGACCTTCACGAGCTCGGGGCGGCGGGGGTCGGGCTTCGTGTCCACCACGTGGATGCGCGACGAGTGCGTGCCGGGCACGACGAGGTAGCGCCGCTCGACGTGCGCGTGCGGCGCGTAGGGGCAGAGGTGCGAGCTGCACGCGTTCCAGCCGAAGTGGTGCAGCTCGTTGCCACCCTGCGGGAAGTCCACCCGGCCGACGAGGCGCCCGTAGTCGGGCGACGCGGGGTCGGTGTCCACGACGCCGAGGGCGTCGCGGCGGCCGTCGCCGTTCGCGAGGAGCGCCACGTACGCGAGCCGTTCGGCCGGCGCCTCCATGGCGTGCGTGGGCGAGGCGTAGAACGAGGGGTCGGGTGTCCAGCGCGGCATGGGGAGCTCTCCAGGGTGAGTGGGGGGTTCGTCCTCACCCTGGCATCACGCAGGACGCCGCGGAGACCGGACACGCGCCGCCGACCTCGCTACCTCCAGGCGGCGAGGCGACGGTAGTTCGCCGCGTCCCGCGTGCGCCCCGCGGCCTCGTACAGCGTGGCGAGCCATCCGGCGCTCTCGGCCGCGTCCGCCGAGTCGGCCGCCGTTCGCCGACGGATGGCCAACGCCCGGAGCAGAAGCGGCTCCGCCTCGGTGAGCGCCTCGCGTCCGCCGCGCGCGACGAGCAGCGCGCCCAGCTCGTCGAGCGTGTTCGCGGTGAGCGGGTGCTCCGCTCCGAGCGACGCGCGGCGGATGCGGAGCGCCTCGCGCAGGAGCGGCTCCGCGGCCGTGAGATCGCCCTGCTGTCGCAGCACGCGTCCCAGCCCGTGAAGGCTGAGCGCGACCTCGGGGTGGTCGTCACCGAAGGCGGCGCGCAGCACGGCGAGCGAGACACGGTAATGCTCCGCGGCTTCGGCGTACGCGCCGCGCCGCGCGAGCTGCAGCGCGAGCAGCCGCTCGCCCATCGCCACCTGCGGATGCGCGTCGCCGAACACGTGCCGCTGCGTCGCCAGCGCGCGGCGCAGCAGGTGCTCGGCGGAGTCCGCGTCGCCGCGTCGGCCGACGATGAGGCCGAGGTTCGCGGTGGTGGTGGCGACGAGTGGGTGGTCCTCCCCGAGAAGCCGGCGGTACATCGCCAGCGCCTCCTGGCAGAGCCGCTCGGCGCCGGTGAGGTCGCCCATGCGCTCCTGGAGCATGGCGATGTCGCTCAGGCTCTCGGCGATGTCGAGGTGGTCGCCGTGGTAGAGACGTCGTCGCATCGCCAGCGCCTGCTCGTACAGCGGCCCGGCGTGCGCGAAGTCGCCGCGCCGGCGGAGCAGCCCGGCGAGATAGTTCGTCCCCTGCGCCACGTCCGGGTGGTCGCCGCGATAGGCCCGGCGCCGCATCTCGAGCGCCTCGCGCGCCAGCCGCTCGGCGGTGACGAGATCGCCGGCGTCGCGGCGCGTCCGCGAGAGCTCCGTGAGGGTGCGGGCGACGCGAGGATGCTCGGGCCCGAGCAGCGCGCGCTCGGTGGCGAGCGCCTCGCGCAGGAGCGACTCGGCCGGCGCGACGCGGTAGAGGTTGCGGTACACCTCGGCGAGCGCCACGCGCGCCTCGACCGTGTTCAGATGCTGGTCGCCGTAGACGTCCCGGTGCAGCGCGAGCGCGCGCTCGAGGAGCGGGGCCGCGCGATCGTACTCCCCGAGATGGCGGTAGACGCGACCGAGCGTCGTCAGCGTCAGCGCCCTCGCCTCGGGTTGAAGATTGAGCTCCTCGGCGCGCGCCAGCCCACGCTGGAGGAGCCGGCGTACCGCGATGCTGTCGCCCGGCGCCTCCCCCGCGCGACGCGGCGTCTCGAAGAGCCCGATGAGCAGCGTACCGAGCTGCGAGCCGCGGTCCGCCTCGATGCGCGCCTGATCCAGCGCCGTGCGCACCCGCTCCGCCTGCACGGTCACCGTCACGGCGTACCCCCCGAGGAGGACCGCGAACGCGACCGAGGCGGCGACGCTCCACGCATGCCGGCGCACGAACTTCCGGGCCCGGTACGCCGCCGAGTCGCCACGGGCGACCACCGGTCGCCCGTTCAGGTATCGCTCCACGTCGGCGGCGAGCGCCTCGGCCGATGGGTAGCGTCGCTCGGGCACCTTCTCGAGCGCGCGGAGCACGATCCGGTCGAGGTCCCCGCGCAGCGCGTGGTGCAGCCGTCCCGGCGTCGTGCCGCGTGCCGCCGCGACCTGCTCGGGCGTCGCCGGCGGGTGGTCGTCGTCCGCCGCTGGATCCTCCGCGCGCAGCAGCGCCGCGCTCGGCCGCGGCGGCTCGGATTTCAGCACCGCTTGCACGATGGCGTGGAACGATCCCTCGCCGATGCGCTGTGCGCGACGTCCACAGAGCATCTCGTACAGCACGAGGCCCAGTGCGTAGACGTCGGTGGCGGTCGTGATCGCCTCGCCCTTGATCTGCTCGGGGCTCGCGTACTCGGGCGTCAGCACGTGATGCCCCGTACGCGTGATCGGCCCGTCCGGACCGTCCACTTCCTCGAGCGACTTCGCGATGCCGAAGTCCACGAGCTTCACCTCGCCGCCATCGGTGACGAGGATGTTCGACGGCTTGAGGTCGCGGTGGACGATGAGGTTCCGGTGCGCGTGATGCGCCGCTCGGGCGGCGGCACAGAAGAGCCGCAGCCGCGCCTCGACGCCGAGCCGCCGCTGGTCGCAATGCTCGTCGATCGGCGTGCCCGGCACGTACTCCATGACGCAATACGGCCGGCCGTCGGACGTCGTGCCACCATCGAGCAGCCGAACGATGTTCGGGTGCTCGAGCCGCGCCACCATCCGCCGCTCGGCGAGGAAGCGGCGCACGAGTCCGTCCGAATCCGGGCGTCCGCCGAGCGCGTTCGTGATCTTGATCGCGACCCGGTGATCGAACTGACCGTCGGCGCGCTCGGCGAGATAGACGGTCCCCATCCCGCCGCGCCCCAGCTCGCCGGTGATGCGATACGGACCGATCCGCTCCGGCGCCGCGCGCTCGGCGCTCGGGCGACGCAGCGCGTCCTCGTCGAACAGGCGCTCGGCCAGCTCGTGCGCGGCGAGCAGCGCCTCGACCTCGGCGTGCAGTGTCGGATCGTCCGCGCAGGCGACGGCGAGATGCTCGTGGCGCGCGTCGGGCTCGCGGTCCAGCGCCGCCTCGAACAGCTGCTCGATCTGCTGGCGTCGCTCGCGGTCCATGGCGATGCGTCGGGCGGCCGCCGCGCTCGTGCGCGGCGGACCGCCGTTCACGACTCCAGGTGGGGCGCCGCAAGCGAGCGGAAGAGCCAGGCGCGCGCCTTGACCCAATCACGCCGCACGGTCCGCTCGGTGACGCCGAGGATCGTGGCGATCTCCTGCTCTTCCATTCCGACGAAGAACCGGTATTCCACGACCTGCCGCTGACGGGGCTCGAGCTCGTCGAGCGCGTCGTTCAGCGCGATCACGTCGTCGGGCGCGACGTCAACGGCGTCGTCGCCATCGCTGAGCGTGGTCCGCTGCCACTCGCCGCCCCGCTTCTGCGCGAGGCGCGCGCGCGCCTGGTCGATGAGCACCTGGCGCATCGCGCGGGCAGCGATGCCGAGGAAGTGACCGCGACTCTCCGCGTCGAGCGCGCTCCCGTCCGCGAGCTTGAGGTACACCTCGTGAACGAGACCCGTCGCCTGCAGCGTCGCGCCGTGCGGGCCGCGTCGGAGCTGTCGTCGCGCGAGCTCGCGCAGCTCGTGGTAGACGAGCGGGAACAGGCGGTCGAGCGCGGCCTGGTCGCCGTCGCGAAGCGACGCGAGGATCCGCGTGACCTCGCCCTGTGTCGCTCGAGGGAGGTGTTCGGCCATGATGCTGCCGTGGGCGCATGGCCGCGGCTCTGCCAGGTGCTCGGGCGACGTCGCCGGCGTGAGCCGCGCGTCGGCGCGTGACGTGCGACGGCCGACGGAGGATCGAAGGTAGGACCCGAGCCCCGCCGGAGCAAGACACGGGCGGCGCGCCGCCGTGCTCGCTCGCGCGCCGGCTCGGCGAACGGCGCGGCACCCCGCATACGACGAACGCCCCGCGCGGTGGCGGGGCGTTCGCTCGTTCATGCCTGCTGATGGTCGTCGAGAGGCGCCGACCGGAGTCGAACCGGTGATGGAGGTTTTGCAGACCTCTGCCTTACCACTTGGCTACGGCGCCGTGCGCGGTGGGAGA
>DATMHT010000008.1:0-15891 GCA_035554795.1 Gemmatimonadaceae bacterium
CGCCAGCAGCCCGACGCTCACCGACGCGTTGTCGTCGGCGCCGTTCCAGATCGAGTCGCCGTTCACGGCGAAGCGGACGCCGTCGTGATCCTGGTGGCCGCTGTAGAGCACGTACTGGTCGCGCAGTGCCGCGTCGGTGCCGGGCACCTTCGCGACGACGTTCACGCTCGGGTAGACGAAGCTCTCCGCGCGCAGCGCGAGCGTCAGCCGCTGGTTCGGCGCGCGCACGCGGTCGAGCGCGGCGCGGCGCACCCAGATCACCGGCGGCTGCGACGGCAGCGCGTCGGTGCCGGCGGAGTCCACGTTGTAGCGTCCGCGCCCGAGCCCGGCGCCGGCGAAGCCCCACGCGTCCTCGGAGGTCGAGTCGGAGACGAGGACGACGGCGACCGCGCCGCGCTGGATCAGGAGCTGCGACCGCTCGCGGATCGCGCCGAGCGCGTAGCGCCACGAGCGCAGGCTGACGTTCGCCGCCGGCGGCGTGGCCGGCGCGGTGATGACCGCCGCCACCGCCTTGCCCCGCACGTCCACGTTCGCGAGGTCGGCGGCGCGCCCCTCGCCGACGAAGACGAGCGGCGCGTCTACGGTCGCCTCGACGGGCGCGACGACGAGCGCCTCGCTGCCCAGCGCGAGCGGCTGCCCGCCGACGGCGATCCGGCTCAGCGGCGAGACGCGGATGCGCCGCATCGGCCAGAACTGGAAGTAGGTGCCGTCGTCGCCGGCCGGCTGCAGCCCCGCCTCGCGCGCCCGGTCGGCCACCCACGCCGACGCGCGCAGCTCGTCGAGCGTCCCCGCCTCGCGGCCGCGGAAGCTGTCGCTGGCGAGCGCGAACAGGTCGCGCCTGACGTCGGACTCGGCGATCGCCGCGAGCGCGGGCGGCGCGCCGTCGGGCGTTGGAGCGGCGGTGGTAGCGGCGCCTGTCGTGGCACCGCCGCGAGCGCACGCCGCGAGGGCGAGCGCGAGGGGAAACATCGGGAGTCTGCGCATCCCCCAGTGTAGCGCCACCCTCGCCTGACGAGAAGAAGCGCCGCGGATTTCCGCGGATGAGCGCGGATACGGCGTGCTGCTTGATGACGCCGCAGATCAACGCAGATGAACGCAGATCGAGCACGGACTTCGGCCGACCAAAGCTTCCCACGCCTGGTCGGCCGAAGGGAGCTTTGGTCGTTCCCAGGCCGAATCGATCTGCGTCGATCTGCGTTGATCTGCGGCGGAAACGCTCTTGCACCGCGCCCTATCCGCGCTCATCCGCGGAAATCCGCGGCGAGAACACTCGAGCGCCCTGGCCGCGGCGCCGCTTCTCAGAGTCCGGCCGGCTTCGTCCCGTGGCGCGCCGTGATCACGCTCTTGATCCCGCCGCGCACGGCGAAGTCGCCCACCACCTGCATCCACTTCGGCTTCGCCACGGCGACGAGGTCGTCGAGGATGCGATTCACCGCGCGCTCGTAGAAGATGCCGTCGTTGCGGAAGCTCCAGAGATAGAGCTTGAGGCTCTTCAGCTCGATGCAGACCTCGCCCGGCACGTAGGTGATGAGCATCGTCGCGAAGTCGGGCGCCCCGCCGCGCAGCAGCTCCAGCTCGCTCGCGTCGCTCTCCACTCCACCGAGCGGGCAGAGCGACGTGAACTCCGGGCAGACCATGTGGATGTCGTAGTCGCGGTCGGCGTAGGGGTTGGCGAAGGTTTCCAGGAGGTCGGGGCGAGGCATGCCGGGTAGCGGGTAGCGGGTAGCGGGTAGTGGTGCGTTCCTGAAAGTAACGCGGGCCCGACGCGCCGATGCACCGCGTCGAGCCCCCGCTACCCGCTACCCGCTACGCGCTACGCGCTACCCGCTCAGTTCTTCAGGATCTCCCCCGCCTTCCCGAACGCCGCCACCGCCGACGTCACGCCGGGGTCGAGGGCGGCGAGGATGCGGTAGTAGCCGGCGTCGCCCCACTTCGCCTCGGCGACCATGCGCACGATCTCGCGGCCGAGCATCGCGTCGGCGGTGGAGTCGGTGGGGACCTCGACGCCCTCGGCCGTCGCGTACTGGCGGAAGGCCGCGACCGCGCCGGCGGCCGGCACCGGGTTGGCGGCGAGCGCGTCGAGCGACGGGTAGGCGGTCGCGCCGGCCGCGCTCACGTGTCCGCCGATCCACTTGTAGAGCAGCGCGTTCTCGCGCACGCGCGCCAGCCAGAGCGGAGCGCGCGGCGGCTTCGGAAAGAGGACGTCCGGGTAAATGCCGCCGCCGCCGTAGACGACGCGGCCGCCGTCGGTGCGGCACGACGGGCGGCCGGCGCCGGTGGAGTCCACGAGGCCGGCGCGACGGTGATACTCGTGCGTCGTCAGCCCGCGGTACTGCCGCTGGATGACGCGCCCGCACGGCGTCTTCATGTGGCCGGCGACCATCATGAACGTCGAGCCGTCGGCGAGCGGGAACGGGAACATGATCAGCGACTTGCCGAAGCTCGGCCGCCCGACGACGAGCGCGCGGTCGTGATCCTGGAGCGCGCCGGCGACGAGCTCCGAGGCGCTCGCGGAGCCGCTGTTGATCATCAGCACGATCGGGTAGCGCCGCTCGTGCGACCAGAACGACCGGCCGACGCGGCCGGTATCGGTGACCTCCTTCTTCCGTCCCTCGCTCGTGTACACGACCGTGCCCTTGGGGAGGAACTCGCCGGCGACGTGCGCCGCCTCGCTGACGCTGCCGCCGCCGTTGTCGCGGAGGTCGAGCACGAGGCGCTTCATGCCGCGCTTCTCGAGCTGGCCGAGCGCGTCGTGCAGGTCGTCGGCGACCTTGTCGCTCATGAAGCTGGTGATGCGCACGTAGCCCGTGCCGCTCGCCGCGTCGAGCATGAACGCCGCCGGCACCGCCGTCGCGTCCTCGAGCCGCTCGCGCTTGAGCGTGCGCTCGAGCTGCACGAGCGAGCCGTCCACGCGCTCGCGCTCGAAGGTGACGACGACGCTCGATCCGGGCGGGCCGGCGAGCGTCATCTCGAGCTCGAACTCGTTCGTCGCCGACACCGGCTGGCCGGCGATCGCGATCAGCTCGTCGCCGATGAGGATGTCCGCCTTCGACGCCGCCGAGCCGGGCGCGAGGCTCGTGACGACCGGCGACGCGTCGTAGAAGCTGAAGCCGACGCCGACCGGCACGAGCTTGCCGGAGCGCATCGCCTTCTCCTTCTCCGGGTTGAGCCGCACCGCCGGGATGAAGTACGAGTGCGGGTCGGCCGCCTTCACCATTCCGTCGATCGCCGCCATCAGCAGCTCGTGCACGTCCACCGAGTCGGGATGGTTGACGCGGATCTGGTTCAGCACGCCGCTGAGGAGCTGCAGGTCCTCGTAGGTCGTGCGCGGCCGGGTCGCCGGTGTGGCGGCAGTGGTCGTTCCGCCGCCCGCGCTCCCCTGTGCCGCCAGCGGTGCCACCAGCGGTGCCGTCATGCCGGCGACGCCCAACGCGGCGGCGGCGACTACCGTTCTGGCGCGCGCGCTCACTTCCGGCCTCCCGCGACGGTGGCGCTCTGGAGCGCGGCGATGTTCCTGTTCGCGCTCTCGATCATGCCGACGTAGCGGTGCGGCGCGCGGTTGATGAACTCCCGGAACTGCGTGATGGCGTCCTCCTTCCGGCCCTCGTTCGAGAGGGCGACGGCAAGGTTGAAGTAGGGGTTGGCGTACTCGGGCGCGAGCTCGACCGCCTTGCGGAACTGCGCTTCGGCGTCGGCCCAGCGCGCCTCGTTCGCGCGCAGCAGCGCGACGCCGTAGTTGTCGCGCAGCACCGGGTCGTCGCCGTGGAGCTGCACCGCCTGGTCGTACTCGGCGATCGCGGTCGTCGGATCGTTCTGCAGCATGGCGACGTCGCCGAGGCGCGCGTGCGCCTGGTAGAACGAGAGGTTCTCGGCGAGCGCGCGGCCGAACGCGTCGCGCGCCGCCGAGTAGTTCTCCTCCTCGATCTGGATCAGCCCGATCATGTACTCGAGCCACTCCTTCGACTCGTAGAAGTGGCGCAGCTTCTTCGAGTCGCGGGCGCGCAGCGTGTCGAGCGCGGTCTGCAGCTCCTGGAGGGCGAGGCCGTTCGCGCCGCTGAAGTGCAGCGCCTTCGCGCGGTCGATGCGCAGGCCGGCGAGCCCCGGCCGCTTCGCCAGCACCTTCTCCCACTGCTCGGCCGCCTGCTTGTAGCACATCCCGTCGTAGTAGATCGAGCCCTGCGCGAGCGGGTCGTCCACGTCGCTGATCCACGACGGGACGTAGCAGGTGCCGCCCGAGAAGTGCGTGAACGGATCACGAGCTACGACGAGCGCGAAGAGCGAGTCGAGCTGCTTCGCCTGCTTCGACTCGAGCGCGAACTGCGCCCCCTCGCGGTAGGCATACTGCCACCCCGGATCCTGCTTCCCCCACTGCGCCTGCCACTGCGCGAGGAGGAAGACCGGCTGCCGGGGATCGAGACGGTAGGCCCAGTAGTAGGCCTCCTGCGACTTCTTCCACGGCGTCTCGCGCAGGTTGCCGTACTCGAAGTACGCGATGGCGTCGTTGGTGTCGGCGGTCGCGGCGAGACGCGGCCGCTTCGGCACGCCGTCGGTGCCGCGCGTCTGCGCCGCGAGCGGCGCCGCGAGGAGAGCGGTGGCGGCAGCGACGAGGGTGAGTGTCGTCAGTCGGGGCATGGGTCGGCGCGTGGCGAGTTGGCGCGGCGGCGGCAGTGGCGGTCGTGGCGCGCGCTCAGCCGCCGCCGCCCGTCTTCGCGGTGAGCACCGCGATGCGGCCGCGCGCGGCGTCGGCCTGGGCGGCGAAGGTGCGCGGCGCACGCGCGATGAAGGCGGCGTACTGCTCCGCCGCCTCGGGGCCGCGGCCGGCGAGGTCGAGGGCGACGGCGAGGTTGTAGCGCGCCTTGGCGAAGTCGGGCGCGAGCTTCACCGCCGCGCGGAGATGCTCCACCGCGTCCGCCGCGCGCCCGCTCGACATCAGCACGACGCCGAGGTCGTGCTGCACCACCGGGTCCGCCGGGTTGACGGTGAGCGCGTCCTCGAACGCGCTGATCGCCTGCGTCGTGTCGCCCTGCGAGAGCGCGAGCCCGCCGATCGCGGCGTGCGCCATGTAGAAGGTGAGGTCCTCCTCGAGGGCGCGGCCGTACGCCGCCTTCGCCGCCGGGTAGTCCTTGCGCACGACGTTCAGCACGCCGAGCGAGTACTCGAACATCGCCTTCGAGTCGTACCAGTACACGAGCCGCTTGCGGTCGTGGCGGCGCATCTCCTCGATCGCCGTCGTCAGCTCGGTCGCCGCGTCGTCGAACTTCTGCACGCCGACGAGGGCGCGGGCGCGATAGACGTGCAGCGCCGTGCGCTCGGGGTGCTCCTTCAGCGCCAGCGCGAACTCCGCCGCGGACTTGTCGAACTTTCCCTCGGTGTAGTAGACCCACCCCTGGGTCTCGGGGGAGTCGGCCCACTCCCAGGTGCCGGCGCCGTGCTTCCGGTCGTTCACCGCCGCCTCGAAGAGGCGCTCGAGCCCCTGGTGCACGAACGGGTTGCGGAGGAGCGCCAGCGTCTGCAGCGAGTCCACCGCGCGCGCCTCGGGCGAGTCGGCGTTGGTCCCCTGCGCGTACTCGACGAGCATCCCGCGGTGGCTGATCCACGTCCCGACCCAGCGCGCGTACATCGGCTCGGCGCGGTCGGGCGCGAGACGCGTCGCCCAGTAGAACGCGGCCGTGGCGCGATCGGGCCACTGGCGGATGTGCGCGAGCCCGTACTGGTAGTACGCCTGCCAGTCGTTGGTGTCGGCGCCGGCGTCGAGCCGGGGACGGCCGGGCTCGTCGTCGCCCTGCGCCGCGGCGGGCACCGCGACTACCGCGAGTGCCGCCGACAGCGCGCAGGCGCCGATCGGGATGAGACGGGTGAGACGACGCATGTCGTATCGCGTGAGGAGGGTTGGGTGGCCGGCGCGGCCTAACGAGAGGACGACCGGCCGGCCGTGCCGGTCAGTGCGACGCCGGCGGCGTGGTGCCGGCGGCACCGCTCGCCGCGCGCAGGTCGGTGATGCGCTGCCGCGCGTCGGCGACGCGCGCGCTGTCGGCCGCGGCGGCGTGGCTGACGAACCCCTCGTAGTTGACGATCGCCTCGGCGTCCTTGCCCGTGCCTTCCTGGATGTAGGCGAGCGGGTAGTACGGCTTGGCGAAGTACGGGTCGAGCTCGATCGCCTTGCGGAACTGCTCGGCGGCGCCGTCGAACTTCGCCGCGGTGAAGAGGGCGGCACCGTACCGGTAGCGCAGGCCCGGCTCGTCGCCGGCCAGCTCCACCGCCTGCGCGTACTCGCCGAGCGCCGCGGCCGTGTCGTGCTGCGCGAGCGCGACGTCGCCGAGGGCGGCGTGCGCCATGAAGAAGGAGAGGTCCTCGGTGAGCGCGCGCTCGTAGGCGGCGCGGGCGGCGGGAAGGTCGCCGCGCACCACGTGCACGCGCCCGACCTCGTACTCGAAGAACGCCTTCGAGTCGTAGAAGGGGATGAGCTTCTTCTCGTCCATCGTGCGCATCTGCGCGAGCATCGTCTGGAGCTCGACGAGCGCGCTGTCGTACTGGGTGACGAGGAAGAAGACGTCGGCGCGCTCCGCGTGCAGGTCGTACGCCTTCGGGTAGCGCTTGATCGCGGAGGCGAAGTACTTGAGCGCGTCGGGGAAGTTGCCGTCGGTGTAGGCGACCCACGCGGCGAGGCGCGGGCTGTCCATGGCGAGCCGCGACGCATTCAGGCGCACCGGCATGAGCCCCGGATCCTCGCCCGTGCGCTGGACGTAGGCGCGGGTGACCGTCGTCCGCGCGTCGTCGAGGACGCGGTCGACGAGGGTCCGCTCGAGCCGCCGGTAGAGGAACGGATCGATGAGGAAGGCACGGTGCGCGAGCGAGTCGGCGCGCCGGCGCTCGGGCGACGCGCGGTCGCCGGAGCCGCGATAGAGATAGTCGTCCAGACCGCGCGGGTTGGTCATGTGCAGCGCGACGCGGCGGGCGAAGTACGGGTCGGCCCAGTCGGGGTCGATGCGCGACGCCCAGTAGAACGCGTCGGCCGCCTGCTGCGGATCGCGCTCGAGGACGGAGAGGCCGTGGTAGTAGTAGGCGCCGGCGCTGTTCGTGTCGCGCACGATGGTGAAGTGCGGGCGGCGCGGTTCGTCGGGCGCGCGCTTCTGCTGGGCGTCGGCGTGGCGTGCGGGGAGCAGCAGCAAGGTGGCGGTCGCGGCAGCGGCGAGGAGGAGCGCGCGGCGACGGAGCGGGGCGGGAGAGGCGACGACGGTACGGCGGTGGCGGGCGCTGCGAGGCGGGAGAAGCAGGCGCGAACTCCGCGTTGGGCCACGTGTCTGTCACGCGTCGCGGAGGCCAGGATGGCCGGAGCGACCAGGCAAACATCTGCGGCGACGGCAACACGGTACCGTTTCCCGGCCGGGTCCGCCAGATCGGAAAAGTTTGCCGATGGTGACGCGGGGCACGGCGGATGCGTTCGCTATTTACAGCGCCCGCGCCGGGCGATAGACTAGCCCTGTGTCGGTGCCCTCTGCGCCGACCAGTTGCCGCCGCGAGAACGGCGTGGCGGCTCCCGCCCCCCGGGACTTCGGTCCCCGGGGGGCTCTTCTTTGCGGTAGGTGGTAAGCGGTAGGCGCGAACATACGAGGGGCCGGCATCTCACCCGGATGCCAGCCCCTTCGCGATGCATGGGCCGCGCTTACCGCCTCCCGCGCACCGCCTACCGGTCTCTCAACTTCCGCGACATCTCCTCCAGCAGCTGGCGCTCGTCGCTCGTGAGGCTGTCGAGGCCGTGCTCGGAGATCTTGTCGAGGACGAGGTTGAGCTCCTCGCCCTTCCGGGTCGCGGCCGTCGGCTTGGAGGGCGGGGGCGGGGCGGGCGGGCGGCGGGCGGCGGCGATCGCCTTGCTCTTGGCGACGATCTCGTCCACCTCGCTCCCGCGCTGATCGCGGGGGCGGGGCGACGAGCGGGGGATGGCGCGCGGCGTCTCGTCGGGGACGTCGGGGATCGGCGCGATGCGGTGGCGCAGCCGGTCGATCTGCTGCCCCGACGGCGTGCGCAGGTAGAGCCAGCCGGCGGCGGCGCCGCCGATGTGCGCGAGGTGCGCGATCCCGCTCGAGCCCGGGATGAAGCCGGCGACGATGTCCCAGGCGAGATAGGCGGCGAGGAGCCACTTCACCTTCACCGGCACCGCGCCGAAGAAGTAGAGCTCGTCGTTGGGCCAGCGCATCGCGTAGGCGACGAGCACGCCGTACACCGCGCCCGATGCGCCGACGAGGGCGACGCCGCGGAAGAAAAGGACGTGGGCGAGCCAGCCGCCGAGCCCGCACCAGAGGTAGTAGCGCGTGAAGCCGCCGGCGCTCCACTGCCGTTCGACGCGCGGGCCGAACAGCCAGAGCATGTACATGTTCCCCGCCAGGTGCAGGAGCCCGACGTGGACGAACATGTAGGTGAAGGCGCGCCACCAGCCCGAGGGGAGCGAGCCGACCGTGAAGCCCAGCCACCGCTCCATCGTCGCGTCCCCCACCACCGAGAGCTGGAGGAAGTACACGGCGACGTTGAGCGCGATGATCCAGCGCACCGCCGTGGTCGTGGCGCGCGTGGGCTCGAGCTCGTCGGTCGGGGCGTAGGGCGACGACATGCGGGGCTGCTGCTGCGGGGCTACTCCGTGCTGCGGAGCGCGCGGCCGGTGCGACCGCGGGCGGACGACGACGACGACACGGCAGCGCGGAGCGCTGGACGCTCCGCACTATACTACCGATCCGGGGCGACGGTTCCTAGAAGCGGGGACGGGGGACGTGGGACGCGGGACGCGGGACGCGGCAGCGAGAACGATGCCTCGATGTCCCGCTCAGACTGTATGTCGCACTCGCGCCGCGGCGTCAGCGATATCGTGCGTCACACATCACCGCGTCCCGCGTCCCCCGTCCCTCCATCCACCGCGAGCTTCGCGATCCGCTCGCACAGCTCCGGAAAGCTGATCCCCGCCGCCGCGGCGCCCTGCGGGATCAGGCTCAGCTCCGTCATGCCGGGGAGCGTGTTGGCCTCGAGGCAGTATGGCGTGAAGTCGTCGGTCATCCGGAAGTCGATGCGGGCGTAGCCGCGCAGCTTCAGGGCGCGAAATGCGAGCCGCGCCTGCCGCTGCATCTCGATTGCCGCGGCCTGGGGCAGCTCGGCCGGGAAGACCTCGCGCGCCATGCCCGGCGTGTACTTGCACTCGTAGTCGTAGATCTCGTGCGCGGGAATGATCTCGCCCACCGGCAGGGCGTCGTCGCCGAGGATGCCGACCGTGAACTCGCGCCCGGCGACGAAGCGCTCGATCATCACCTCGTCGTCGTGGCGCAGCGCCTCGACGATCGCCGGCTCGAGCTGCTCCGCGCGCTTCACGACCGTGAGCCCGACCGTCGAGCCCTGCTTCGACGGCTTGACGACGACGGGGAGCGGGAACGGCAGCGTGCGGGGGGCCCCCCCCACCGGGGATCTAACCGCGACCGCCGAGCCGGCCGTCATCGAATCGTTGCCCACCGAATCGAAGCGCCGCGCCGGCGCGTCCGTGCCCACCGCCAACCGCCCACCGCCCACCGCCGCCTCGCTCTCGGCGGTCGTCATCACCCAGTCGGCCGTGTTCACGCCGGCGGCGCGGAAGAGCGTCTTCGAGAGGTCCTTGTCCATCGCCAGCGCGCTCGCCAGCCGGCCGCTGCCGGTGTACGGCACGCCGGCCAGGTCGAGCACCGCCTGGATGGTGCCATCCTCGCCCTGCCCGCCGTGCAGCGCGAGGAAGACGACGTCCGCGTCGCGCACCTCGGGGAGGGTGCCGAGCACGGGCGTCAGCGCGTTGCGCTCCAGCTCCTGCAGCTCCTCGGGCGTCGGCGGGATCGTGCCGACGCCGGACGCCGCGAGGCGCGATTCGGCGGCCGCGTCGAGCACTCCCTTCGCCGGGTCGAGCGGCGTGACCCGGTGCCCGCGCTCGCGCAGCGCCGCGCAGACGCGGAGCCCCGAGGCGAGCGAGACGTTGCGCTCGGACGACGTGCCGCCGAGGAGGACGGTGATCTTCACGTGAGAAACCGGGTAGCGGGTGGCGGGTGGCGGGTAGCGGAGTGACGATCGACGGACGGCGCGGGGCACCGGACGCGCGCGTACCGAGCCGAGAGGATCCCCCTACCCGCTACCCGCCACCCGCCACCCGGCTCCTATCTCGCCATCAGGTGGTGCAGCATGTCGCTCCGCGTCACGATCCCGGCGACGCGGCCGCCGCTGGTGACGAGGATCGCCGGCGTCGCCTTGGAGAGGAGCTTCGTCATCGCGTCCACGTGCTGCGCGGCGTCCACGGTCGGGAACGGCTCGTCCATCACCTCGCCGACGGTCGCGTCGAGGAACTTCGTGCTCTCGAGGCCGCGCGTCGTCAGCCCGTTCTCGGTGACGCTGCCCACACAGCGGTCGCCGTCCATCACCGGGAGCTGCGACACGTCGTGCAGCCGCATCAGGCCGAGCGCCTGCCGCACGAGCGCGCCGGGCGCGGTGGCGATGAGCGCCGCCGGATCGCCCGCCTTGTGCGAGAGCAGGTCGCCGAGCGTCGTGCGCTCCGCCTCGAGAAGCTGGTTCTCGCGCATCCACTCGTCGTTGTAGAGCTTCGAGAGGTAGCGCTCCCCCGTGTCGCAGAGGAAGGTCACGACGAGCGCGTCGGGGTCGTCCACGCGGCGGGCGACGTTCATCGCGACGTGGGCGATGAGCCCCGACGAGCCACCGACGAAGAGCCCCTCCTCGCGCGTCAGGCGGCGCGCCATCGCGAACGCGTCGCGGTCGCTCACCGCGTGGTACTCGTCCACGAGCGACAGGTCGAGCGTGCCGGGGAGCTTGTCCTGGCCGATCCCCTCGACCTTGTACGGCGCACCCTCCGGCTTGTTCTTCCCCTTGCTCCGCCACAGCTCGGCGAGGATCGAGCCCTGCGGGTCGCCGGCGATGATCTGGATGTCGGGGTTCTTCTCCTTCAGGTAGCGCGCGACGCCGGTGAGCGTGCCGCCCGTGCCGGCCGCGGCGACGAAGTGCGTGATCCGCCCCTCGGTCTGCTCCCAGAGCTCGGGACCCGTGGTCGCGTAGTGCGCGTCGGGGTTCGCCTGGTTGTAGAACTGGTTGGCGAGGACCGCGTTCGGCGTCTCCTCCGCGATCCGCTTCGCGCGCATCACGTAGTTGTCCGGATGATCGGGCGGCACGGCCGTCGGCGTGATGATCACCTCGGCGCCGAACGCCTTGAGCAGCCGCACCTTCTCCTGCGACATCTTGTCGGGCATCGTGAAGATGCAGCGGTAGCCCTTGAGCGCCGCCGCGATCGCGAGCCCGACGCCGGTGTTGCCGCTCGTCCCCTCGACGATCGTCCCGCCCGGCTTGAGCGACCCGTCGCGCTCGGCCTGCTCGATGATCGGCAGGCCGATGCGGTCCTTGACGCTCCCGCCCGGGTTGAAGAACTCGGCCTTCCCGTACACCGGCGTGCGCACGCCGCGGGTGACGCGATTCAGCCGGATGAGCGGCGTCCAGCCGATGGTGTCGAGCACCGAGGCGTAGGGACGGCGATTGCGCTCGATGGCGGGGGTCGGAACGAGAGTCTGGGACATGGGAGGGCGAGGGCTCGGGGCGTAGGGCGTAGGGCCTAGCCCGCGGTTGAGGTGTCTGGTTCGATACGGCGGTTGGGAGCGGTCCGTGTGCAGTCCAGGCCCTGGGCCCTACCGCCCCAGGCCCTTCTTCTTCAACACCGTATCGCCGGGCAGCGCCGCCGCCTGGGGATGGCGGAAGAAGACCGGGAAGAGGATCGTGACCGGGATCGGCTGGCCGCGGAGGGTGGCCGGCGTGAAGTCGAGCAGCGGGACGCCGGCGACCGCCGCCGAGTCGAGCGACGGATAGCCCGACGGCTCGACGACCATCGTCGACTCGGGGTGCACGCGCCCGGCCGCGTCGATGTAGATGCGCAGCGTCACGTTCCCCTGGACCTTCCGCTCGTAGAGATCGCGCGGATAGCGGAAGGGGAGCTGCGTGCCGCGCATCCGCGGCAGGACGTCGGGCTTCTCCGGCCCCGACTGGATCGCCTCCACCGCGGCCTGCGCCGTCTTCTTGTCGATGCAGGCGGCGGGCAGGAGCCCGATGAGGGCGGCGAGGAGCAGGCGGCGGGGCATGGGGGAAAGATAGGGCCTAGGGCCGTGGGGCCTAGGGCCTAGCCGGCTTCGGGATGCTCCTCCACCGTCGTTCCGAACCAGATACCTCCAACCGCAGGCTAGGCCCCAGGCCCTAGGCCGTCGCCGTCAGGCGACGCGCGAGAGCGCGGGAGACGCGCCGCGGGCGGGCACGGTGGGCGCGTCGTCGCCATCGCCGGCCGTGCCCCGCACGACGGTCATCGTCGCGCGGTCGAGGCCGTGCGCGGTCCGCGTCAGCGCCGCCGCTTCGTCGCGGATGCGGCCGAGCGCGGCGGTCTGCTCCTCCACCGACGCGGCGACCTCCTCGCTCGTGGCGGCGGTCTCCTGCGCGATCGCAGCGACGCGCTCGATCGCGGCGTGCATCTCGGCGGCCGAGGTGGCCGCGCCGGCGGCGGCGTCGCGGATCGTCGCGACGCGCGCGCGCAGCGATTCCGTGGCGACGCCGATCTCGCGGAACGCGCCCGCGCCCGAGTGGCCGGCCGCGACGCCGACCGCCACCGCCGACGCGACGTCGGCCATGAGCGCGCTCGCGCTCGCGGTGAGCTTGACCGTCTCCGCGACGATGCCGCCGATCTGGTCGGTGGCGCTCTGCGCCTGGGCGGCGAGGGTGCGCACCTCGTCGGCGACGACGGCGAAGCCGCGCCCGTGCTCGCCGGCGCGCGCCGCCTCGATCGCGGCGTTGAGGGCGAGGAGGTTGGTCTGGTCGGAGATGCCGCCGATGAGGTTCACGATCTGGCCGATGGACCGCGCGTGGCGCTCGAGCGCCTCGATCGTGCCACGGGCGCGGCGCGCCGCGCCGTCCACGGCGTCGTTCGCGGCCAGGCTCTCGCCGACGTGCGCCTGCCCGTCGGTCGCGCGCGCCACCGCCTCGTCGGCGTCGGCGAAGGCGGCGGCCACCTCGGCCGAGATGGCGCGCACCTCGGTGAGCACGCGCTCGGCGTGACCGCTCGTCTCCATCGCGTGCGTCGAGGTCTCGCCCGCGCCGGCCGCAATCTCGCCGGTGGCGTGCGTCATCTGCTCCATCGTGCTCACCGTCGAGACGACCGAGCTCTCGACCTCCGCGCTCGACGTGCTGACGCTGCGCGTGGCGACGCGGACGGCGCCGATCGTCCGGCTCAATGCCTCCGCCATGCCGTCGAACGCCTCGCCGACGGCGCCGATCTCGTCGCGCCGCGCGATCCCGGTGCGGACGCCGAGGTCGCCGCCGGCGATCCCCATCGCCGCGTCGCGCACGCGGCCGAGATCGGCGAGCTGGCGACGCGTGACGAGGAGGATGAGGAACGCGGCGACGCAGGTGCCGAGCGTGGCGAGCAGCGACACCCAGAGCGCGGTGCGCCCGGAGACGTGGCGCGCCTGGGCCGCGAACGGCGCGAACGGCAGTCCCGTGTAGAGCACGCCGACGACCTGGCCGCGGCCGTCGCGCAGCGGCGCGTAGCTCGCCCACGCCTCGATGCCGACGATGTTCATCAGGGCGTGGCCGGTCGTGCGCGTCGGGAAGAGCGCGAGGGTGAGCGCGTGCGTCGCCGCGCCCGCCGTCACCCCGTGATCGCGCACGTCGCCGCCGAGGTGGACGCCGTCGCGGACGACCGTCGTCGCCAGCCAGCCGACGCGGGCGTCGAGCGAGTCGCCGGGGAAGGCCGCGAAGCGCTGGCCGATCGAGAGCTCGCTCCCCGTGATGCTGTCGATCTGGAAGAGCGCCGCCTCGACGTCGGGGTTGCCGGTGACGCGCGTGTCGCCCTTGTACAGCACCACCGGCACCGGACGGCGCGTGCGCTCCTCCTCGCCCTCCCTGGCGAAGCCGTCCACGGCGGTGACGCGCTCGCCGGCCGGTACCGGCTCGAGGTGCCACGGCCCCGGGAAGCGCGCGTCGAGCAGCCGCACCGCCGCGCGCTGGTTGGCGAGGAGCCGGTCGCTCGACTCGGTGAGGATGAGCGCCAGCGTCTCGCGCTGCGTCGAGCGCCAGGTCCACCATCCCGTGGCGCCGAAGACGACGGCGACGACCCCGGTGGTCGCGAGCGCGATCTTGGTCGCGATGTGCCATGCGCCCACGACCCGCAGCGCCGATCGAAGTCCAGCCACGTCGGATACTCCTTCTATGCGTCAGGCCTCGCGGCCCCGAGTCGTCGTCCATGCGAGCGCGCGCACCCTCCGCCGCGCATTGCAGGGACGAGCGAGCGCGCGAAAAGTTTGAAGCCCACGCGATCGTGCGCGCGATCGAGTGCGTGACCGCGCGCGACCGCGCGTGTCGGTCAGCCGATCATGAGCGGCGTCACATCTAGCGCCGCGGGCGCGCGCGTTACGTCCTGCGCTACGCTCGGCGTGCCTCGGCGGCGAGCGCCGCGAGCAGCTCGAGGGCCTGCATCGGCGTGAGATGGTTCGCGTCCACCGTCTTCAGCCGCTCGACGACGGGGTGCGGGGTCGGGATGCCGAAGAGCGTGAGCTGATCGGAAGCGGGTCGGGGGTCGGGGGTCGGGGAGGTGCTTCGGGACGTCCCGAGGTCGGTCCCCGACCCCCGACCCCCGACCCGCTCTCCGAGCCCCTTCACCAACTCCTCCCCCTCCAGCAACGCCAGCACCTCCTTCGCCCGCGCGAGCACCGGCGCGGGGAGGCCGGCGAGGCGGCCGACCTCGATGCCGTACGAGCGGTCGGCGCCGCCGGGCTGGAGGCGGTGGAGGAAGAGGACGCGGTCGCCCACCTCGCGCACGGCGACGTTGAAGTTGCGCACCGCCGGGAGCTCGTCGGCGAGCTGCGTCAGCTCGTGATAGTGCGTCGCGAACACCGTCTTGCAGCCGATCGCGTCGTGCACGTGCTCGCTCACGCTCCACGCGATCGAGACGCCGTCGTAGGTGGACGTGCCGCGGCCGATCTCGTCGAGCAGCACGAGCGAGCGGCGCGTCGCCGTGTGCAGGATCGCGCTCGTCTCCGCCATCTCCACCATGAAGGTGGACTGGCCGCGCACGAGGTTGTCGCTCGCGCCGACGCGCGTGAAGAGCCGGTCCACGACGCCGACGGTCGCGCGCGCGGCCGGCACGTAGCAGCCCACCTGCGCCATCAGCACGATCAGCCCGATCTGCCGCAGCACGGTGCTCTTGCCCGCCATGTTCGGCCCGGTGAGGATGACGACGCGCGCCTCCTCGGTGAGCCGGACGTCGTTCGGGATGAACTTCTCGCGCGGCATCATCCGCTCGACCACCGGGTGCCGGCCGGCGACGATGTCGAGGTCGTAGCCGTCGGTCACCTCCGGCCGCGCGTAGCCCTCGCGCTCGGCGACCTCGGCGAACGTCGCCAGCACGTCGAGCTCGGCGAGCACGGCGGCGACGCACTGCAGCCGCCGGATCTCGGCGCCGGCGCGCGCGCGCAGCGCCTCGAACAGCGCGCGCTCGCGCGCCTCGATCCGCTCCGCCGCCGACAGCACGCGCTCCTCATACTCTTTCAATGCCGGCGTGACGTAGCGCTCGGCGCCAGTCAGCGTCTGCCGCCGCTGGTAGTCGGCGGGCACGAGGTGACGGTTGCTGTTCGAGATCTCGATGAAGTAGCCGAAGACCTTGTTGAAGCCGACCTTGAGCGACCCGATGCCGGTCCGCGCGCGCTCGGTCGCCTGGATCTCGGCGATCGCGTCGCGCCCGCCGTCGCGCAGCGCCCGCAGCTCGTCGAGCTCCGCGTCCACGCCCGGCGCGATGGTCGGCTCGTCGCCGAGCTGGATCGGCGGACGGTCCACGAGCGTGCGCGCGATGTCGGTGGAGAG
>DATMHT010000009.1:0-2558 GCA_035554795.1 Gemmatimonadaceae bacterium
CCCGCGGTGGCCGAGGTGCTCCCGGTTGAGCCGGGCAATGGCCACCGGCGTGACGAACGCGATCGAGACCATCGCGTCGCGCACCTTCTCGGCGGCGAGCACGCCGCGGGCGATCTCCGCGACGCGCTCGGCGCCGAGCGGCGCACGCACGCCCTCGGACGCGACCGAGACCGCGACGGTTGCCGGCGGTCTCATGCGGACGCGAACTCCGCCGTGACGCCGCCGCTCGCCGACGGGTAGTCGATGCGCGAGTGGTGCTGCGCGATGAGCATGCGCGCGAACTGCTCCTTGACGATCTCGAGCTGCTGCAGCGTCAGCGGCGCGGCGCGGAGCTGCCCCTGCTCGATCCGCTGCCGGACGATGTGGTCGATGACGTCGCGGATCTTCTGCGGGGTCGGGTCGTGCAGGACACGGACCGACGCCTCGACGCCGTCGGCGAGCATGCAGACCGCCGTCTCCGCCGTCTGCGGGATCGGCCCGGGATACGCGAACTCGGCCGGGTTCACCGGGGCGCCGTCGCGCTCGCGCGCCTTCTCGAGGAAGTAGCTGATCTGCCCGGTGCCGTGGTGCTCGGCGATGAAGGCGCGCACCGCCTTCGGCACGCCGGCTTCCTCGGCCAGCTCGATCCCCTCGCGGACGTGGTTGCGGATGATGGACGCGCTCGTGTTCGGCTTCAGCTTGTCGTGCGGGTTGCGCCCCTTCGGCTGGTTCTCGACGAAGTACTGCGGCTTCTTCAGCTTGCCGATGTCGTGGTAGTACGCGCCGACGCGGGCCAGCAGCCCGTTGGCGCCGATCGCGTTGCACGCCGCCTCGGCGAGGTTCGCCATGACGATCGTGTGGTTGTAGGTGCCCGGCGCCTCGAGGCTGAGCCGCTGCATCAGCGGCCGGTTGAGGTCCGACCACTCGAGCAGCTTCGGATAGGTGTCGATGCCGGTGAACTTCTCGGCGAACGGCAGCAGCATCAGCGCCAGCGCGACCGACGCGACGGCGTTGGCGGCGCCCCACACGGCGCTGCGTCCGACCTCGGACGCCGGCCAGTCGAGCGTCAGGCCGATGGCGATCGCTGCGAGCAGATACGCGGCGGCCACCGACGCCATGGGATAGAAGGCCTCGTCCCGGCGGCGGATGACGCGGGCGCCGAACGCCGCCGCAACGCCGCCGATCAGGTTGATGAAGAGGGCGTTCGTTCCCCGGTACACGCTCTGGCCGCCCACCAGCACCGCCAGCACCATCGCCGCGATGAGGCTGATGCGCGAGTCGAAGAGCACGCTGAAGAGGATCGCCGCCAGCGCCACGGGGATCAGCTCCGGATGCACCGGATCGCCGTGGCCGACGATGGCGGCGACGATCAGCACGAGGAGGAACATCGCAGCGAAGAACGCGAGCGCCCGGAACGACCGGTAGAGCTGCGGCCGGAAGAGCAGCAGCGTGATCCCGAAGATCGCGATGACGAGCGCGTTGAACAGCACCGCGCCCGCGATCCGGCCCGGCGCCAGCTCGGCGCCCCGCCGCCGCTGCACCTCGTCGCGGAGGGCGCGCATCTTCTCGTGCTCCTCGCGTCCGACCACCTCGTGCGCGCCGACGATCTTCTCGCCCGCGCGCACCTCGTACTTCTCGCGGCTCACCGTGGCCGAGAGCTCCTGGCGCCGCCGTTCGGTCGTGACGCGATCATAGACGAGGGTCGGATGGAAGAACGCGCCGAGCAGCTTCACGTAGAGCGCGTCCACGACCGGCACATTGGTGTCCGGCTGGAGGAGGCGCGCGCGGGCGACGAGCCCGCTGAACGTCTGGACGCTGTCGGAGGGCAGCGTGCGCTCGTTGTCGTCGCGCCTCATGCTCACCGTGCCACGGACCGCGTCGAGCGCGCTCGAGCTGGCGACACCCGCGGCGAGCCAGCGGTCGAAGGAGCGGGCGAGCGCGCTGAACACGGCCGCGCGCCGCGCCGGCTGCGCGAGGTACGCCGCCTCGGCCGGCGTGATGCGCACGCCCTCCGAGGCTGCCGCCCCGATGATCGCCGCCACGCGGTCGGCGTCCCGCGGCGGGGCACGCTCGGCGGCGCTCGTGACGACATCGGCGAACGCGGTCAGCGCGGTGCGTGCGGAGTCGAGCGCCGCCGGCGCGAAATTGAATACAGGCACGACCGAGCGCGCCATGTCGTCGCGCTCGTGGGCGAGCTCCGCCGGCGCCTTCGGCACCGTGAAGGCGAACGGGGCGATGACGTTGTCGGACGCGACCGACCCGACCTCGAGCAGCGGGAAGTCCACCGCCGGCGAGGCCGGAAAGAGCGCGTACGTCGCGAGCGCGAGCGCCAGGGCGAGCGCGATGCGCACCCCGTGGTAGCGCACGCCCGCCGCTCCCCCGCTCCCGTCGCCCGCGGCGACGGCCCGCTCCAGCTGCTGCCAGAGGTTCACGTCGCCACGCTAGTCGCCGGAGTCGTCCGCGTACGCCTTGATGATCTCGCGCACCAGGCGGTGGCGGATGACGTCGGTCTCGTTGAAGTAGTGGAACGCGATCCCGTCGATGCCCGGCAGGATGCGCTCGACCTGCATCAGCCCCGA
>DATMHT010000010.1:0-3397 GCA_035554795.1 Gemmatimonadaceae bacterium
GCGGTACGCGTCGGCGTAGCGATCGCGCCGCGCGAGGAGAAAGTCACGAGCCGCGAGAAACGCCCTGGCGTCGCTCATCGGAGGACCTCCGGAAGGCGGAGACGGCATACTTGCCTCACGCGCCAACTTGCCGCCCGGTGCAACGCGAGCGCAACCGGGGGCGGCTCTCGGCACTCGGCTCTCGGCCCTCGGCGGAAGCGACGCCGCGGATCGACGCGGATGAACGCGGATACTGCCCTCTTCAAGAGAGCGCCGCGCCCGGCCCGCTACGCGGGCAGCCGCCGCGGAAGCACGCGGATACTGCTGCTCACTGGAATGCGCCGCAGATCAACGCAGATGAACGCAGATCCAGCGTTGGCCGGCAATAAACGCAGTATCTGCGTCGATCTGCGTTCATCTGCGGCGGAAACGCCCTTACAGAGCGACAAGGCCCGATCCGCGTGCATCCGCGGAAATCCGCGGCGAACGCCCTTGCTGAGAGCCGTCTCTCTCAGCCTCCGTCGGGCATCGCCCGGAACTCGGCGAACGGCGCGATGCCGAGCCGGAGCTGCATGCTGTACGCGATGCGGTGCCCCAGTGCCTTCATCCGCTCGGCGGCGTCGCCGGCGAAGCGGGCGTCCACGACACGCTCGAGCGTCGCGATCCAGCGCGCGAAGTGCGCGGCGGTGAGGCCGGGCATCTCCATGTGCGGGCGGAACGCGTTCCCCGAGTAGCGCCCACTGTGGAAGAGCAGCGTGCTCCAGAAGTCGGCGATGCGCGGGATGTGCTCCTCCATGTCCACCGGCGCGAAGTACGGCGCCAGCATCGGCTCGCGCGCGACCTCGGCGTAGAAGTCGTGGAGGAGCGGGACGAGGTCCTCGTCGAGGACGTCGCGAAGGGGACCGGACCGCGCGGGCGCGTCGAGTTCGGCGTCGGGTTGGTGGGTGATGGGGAGGGAGCGCATGGACGAAATGTAGCGGGGACGGGGGACGTGGGACGGGGGACGTGCACGACCTCGGGACGTCCCGAGCAGCTCGTCACCAGATCCGTCCCCCGTCCCCCGTCCCCCGTCCCCCGTCCCCGCTCTATCACTCCTTCTTCTTCCGATCCGACCACAGAATCGTCAGCACCATCCACAGCCCGAGCGCGCCGGCGATGAGGAAGCCGAGCCAGCCGAGGGCGCGCTGGTAGGGGAAGAGCATCGCGCTGGCGACGATGATGCCGGCGAGGACGACGCCGGAGAAGATGCGGTTGGCGACCTTCTGCAGCCCCTGGAGCAGCAGCGGGATCTGCGGCACGTCGAGCCGCGTCTCGAACTCGTTGTTCGCCAGCCGCTGCGAGATGACGTCGAGCCGGTGCGGCAGCGCCGACATCAGCGTGCCGGCCTCGGACGCGAGCTGGAAGAGCCGCCGCGGATTCATCTCGCGCCGCGTCCGCTCGGCCGCGATCTGCGCGCCGAACTCGCGGATCGTCTCGATCGGGTTGTACGTCCGGTCGAGTGCGCGCGTGACGCCGTCGAGGTTGAACAGCGCCTTGGCGAGCAGCGTCAGCTCCGCCGGCAGCCGCAGGCCGCGCTGGAAGGCGATGTTGATCAGCTCGTAGAGGACGTGCCCCGTCTCCACCTCGCCGACGGAGAGGTCGTAGTTCCGCGCCACGAGCGCCGCGACGTCGTGAACGAACGACTCGCGGTCGAAGCCCGGCAGCTCGTGGCCGATCTCGATCAGCGTCTCCGCCACGCGGTCGCCGCGGTCGTCGGAGAGGTCCATCAGCAGCCGCACGATCTGCTCGCGCAGCGCGAGCGACAGCCGCGCCGTCATCCCGAAGTCGATGAGGGCGACCTTCACGTCGATGTCGGCGGGTGGCCGCGACGGCGCCTGCTCCTTCGCCTGGCGCCCGATCTCGGCGAGCGGCGTGGCCGCCGTCGCGTCGGGGCGCATCTCGTACCGGCGATCCAGCGCGCCGCCGCGCCACCGCTCCTCGCTCGGCGTCGGCGGGTTCTCCGCCTCCGGCAGCACGACGAAGATGTTCCCCGGGTGCGGGTCGGCGTGGAAGTGGCCGTCGATCGTGATCTGCTTGAGGTAGGCGCGCGTCAGCTCGTCCACCACCGGCTCGAAGTCGTAGTCGAGCCGCGTGAGCGGGGAGATGGCGTCGATCTTCACGCCGCGCACGCGCTCGGTCGTGAGCACCTTCTCCGTGCTGTACGCCTCGATCACGCGCGGCACGAGGATGCGCGGATACTCCGCGAGGCTCCGGCGGAAGGTGGCGACGTTGCGCGCCTCGAGCCGGTAGTCGAGCTCGTCGGCGAGCGCGCGCTCGAGCTGCTGCACGACGCCGACGAGATCCACCCGCGCGCCGGCGGCCGTGTGCTCGGCCAGGAACGACGCCAGCTCGTGAAAGAACTGGACATCCTCGGCGAGCTCGGCGCGGATGCGCGGGCGCTGCACCTTCACCACCACCGGCCGCCCGTCGCGCAGCTCGGCGGCGTGGACCTGGCCGAGGCTCGCGCTGCCGAGCGGCTCCGGGTCGAACGAGGCGAACAGCTTGCTGAGCCGCGCCCCCAGCTCCTCCTGCACGATGCGCTCGACCTCGGCGAGCTCGATCGGCTCGACGTCGTCCTGCAGGCTGCTCAGCTGCTCGATGTACGCCGGCGGGAGGAGGTCGGGGCGCGTCGAGAGCATCTGCCCGAGCTTCACGTACGCGGGCCCGAGCTCGACGAGCCGCTCGCGGAACGCGGTCGCCTTCTGCGGGCTCGGCCCGGTGCCGTCGTCCCCGGCGTCCGCCTCGCCGGCCAGGCCCTGGATGCCCTGCTGTTTGGCGAAGTCGGCGAGGCCGTAGCGCGTGAACAGTCCGACGATCGCGGCGAGGCGCGGGATGTAGCTCGGAGAGAGAATCATGACCCGCGGTCCTAGCACCAAGCGTGCCCTGCAGGAGCGGCTCGCGGCGCTCGGCTCTCGGCTACCGACCTGGTGCCCTGTAAGAGCGTTTTCGCCGCGGATCAACGCGGATGAACGCGGATCTGTCCAGTTGCCAAAACCACCAAAGCTCCTCTCAGCCGGTCCGGCGAGAGGAGCTTTGACTGGTGAAGTCACCCACAGTATCTGCGTAGATCTGCGTTGATCCGCGGCGCATTCCAAAGAGCAGCAGTATCCGCGTTCATCCGCGGGAATCCGCGGCGCCGTTCTTCGCCGAGAGCCGGGAGCCGCTCTCTCTACCCCTTCCGCCCGAATAGTCGCGCGACGATCCGCCAGAGTGCGCGCAGGAGCGCCAGCGCGCTCTCCCAGAGCGCGCGCAGGACGAGTGGGAGCAGTCGAACGGGCTCGGCCTTCGCGAGTGGCGCCGATGTCGCGTCGCGCGGCGCGGCGACCATCGCGGGCGGTGGCGCGTATGCGCCGACCGTCGGCGCGGAGGTAGCGGGCGC
>DATMHT010000011.1:0-4400 GCA_035554795.1 Gemmatimonadaceae bacterium
GGCGGGGGGAACTCGGCGGTGGACGCAGCGCTCGACCTGTACCGCGCCGGCGCGCGGGTGACGCTCGTCCACTTCGGGCCGACGCTCGACCGCAACATCAAGCCGTGGGTACTCCCCGACATCACGAACCGGATCGCCGAAGGCGCGATCGCGGCCCGCTTCTCGTCGCGCGTCTCGGCGATCGGCCCGCGCGAGGTCGTCGTCAGCACGCCTGACGGACCGGAGCGCGTGGCCGCCGAGCACGTGTACCTGATGCTCGGCTACCAGCCCAACGCCGAGCTCCTCGTGCAGCTCGGCGTCCCCCTCGATCCGACGACCGGCGTGCCCGAGCACGACCGGGCGACGATGGAGACGTCGGTCCCCGGAGTCTTCATCGCCGGCGTGCTCGCCTCGGGCTTCGACGCGAACAAGACGTTCATCGAGAACGGGCGGGATCACGGGGACATGATCGTGGCCAGTCTGATGGCGACGGGTGAGGGGTAAAGGGTAATGGGTAACGGGCAAGGGGTCGGGCTCCGCGTTCCCCTTACTCGTTGCCCCTTACCCATTACCCCTCACCCATTACCCTTCTACGCACACCAACCAGTCTCTCGCACCGTACGTACATGCCCGCCAGCACATTCCCCGACGTGATGGAGAAGCTCGTGTCGCTCTGCAAGCGGCGCGGCTTCATCTTCCAGTCCTCCGAGATCTACGGGGGCACCGGCTCCGTCTGGGACTACGGCCCGCTCGGCGTCGAGCTGAAGAAGAACCTCAAGGACCGCTGGTGGCACGCGATGGTCCGCGCCCGCGACGACATCGAGGGGCTCGACGCGGCGATCCTGATGCACCCGCGCGTGTGGGAGGCGAGCGGCCACGTCGGCGGCTTCGTGGACCCGCTCGTGGATTGCAAGGCGTGCAAGGGCCGCTTCCGCGCCGACAAGCTCGAGGACGCGCGCTGCCTGCTCAAGCCGAGCAAGCGGCCGGGCGAGGCGGAGCCGTGCCAGCTCACCGAGCCGCGGATGTTCAACCTCATGTTCAAGACGTTCATGGGGCCGGTCGAGGACACGGCTGCCGTCGTCTACCTGCGCCCGGAGACCGCGCAGGGGATCTACGTGAACTTCCTGAACGTCCAGCAGAGCACGCGGCAGAAGGTGCCGTTCGGCATCGCGCAGATCGGCAAGGCGTTCCGCAACGAGATCACGCCCGGCAACTTCATCTTCCGGACGCGCGAGTTCGAGCAGATGGAGATGCAGTACTTCGTCGAGCCGGGCACGGACATGGAGCACTTCGAGTACTGGAAGGCGCAGCGCATGGCCTGGCACGAGCAGCTCGGTCTCGCCTCCGACCGCCTCGAGTTCCACCAGCACACGAAGGAGGAGCTCGCGCACTACGCGCGCGCTGCGTTCGACATCCAGTTCGACTTCGGCGGCTCGCTGGGCTTCCAGGAGATCGAGGGCGTCCACAACCGCGGCGACTTCGACCTCACGCAGCACCAGCAGTTCTCGGGGAAGAAGCTCGAGTACTTCGACCAGCCGAACAACAAGCGCTACACGCCGTACGTGGTCGAGACGAGCGTCGGCGCCGACCGGGTGACGCTGGCGGTGCTCGTCAACGCCTACCGTGAAGAAGCGGTGCCGGGCGAGGAGGAAGGACGTGTCGTGCTCGGGATTCTGCCATCGATCGCGCCGATCAAGGCGGCGGTGTTCCCGCTGACGAAGAAGGAGGGCCAGCCCGAGATGGCGCGCCGCATCGAGGCGGATCTGCGCGGCTTCGTGACCACGGATTACGACGAGTCGGGCGCGATCGGTCGCCGCTACCGCCGGCAGGACGAGGTCGGCACGCCGTTCTGCATCACGGTGGACGGTCAGAGCACGGCCGACCAGACGGTGACCGTGCGCGACCGCGACACGCTCGCCCAGGACCGCGTCGCCACGTCGCAGCTCCGGACGTACCTGGCGGACAAGCTCGCCCTCTGATAGGAGCGGCTCTCGGCTCTCGGCCTTCGGCCTGTGTTGGACAGGATGAACAGGACGTACGGGATGAATAGCACACCCAGATCCTGTTCATCCCGTTCATCCTGTCCGATCGCCGAGAGCCGAGCGCTGACAGGCAACGACCTTCATGACTGACCAATCGCTCGACAGCATCCGCCGCGGTGGCGAGCGGCTGATGGAGGAGGTCGCGCGCGAGGAGCACCTCGCGCACGCCGGCTTCAAGGAGAGCGCCGAGCTGCAGCCGATCTACGCGCGGCACGCAGGCGTGCTCGGACCCGACGCGCTGGCCGCGACTCTCGAGGCGTTCCGAAGCACCGATGCCGGGAGCGAGGCGCACCGCTCGGCGCGTGCGCTACTCGAGTGGGAGGCAGAGGCGGGCGCGGCGCGCGTGGTCGCACCGCTCGAGGAGCGGCAGATCGCGTGGGAAGCAACGGCGGTCGTGCGCCAGCCCGACGGGACGAGCGTGCCGTACTCCGGCGTCTCGATCGCGATCGCCAACGCGACCGACCGGCGCGAGCGGCTCGCGCTCGACGAGGCACGCGCGGCGCTCGTCACCGAGCAGCTCGCACCGCTGCGCCGCGAGAGGCTGGAGCGCGAGAAGGATTACGTCGAGTCGCTCGACGTCGCGCCCGGCTACGTCGCGACGTTCGAGGCGGTGAGCGGCGTGAATGTCACCGCGCTCGTCGACGAGTGCCGCGCGTTCCTGCGCGAGACGCAGGCGATGTGGGACGACACGCTGGCCGCGGTCGCCCGGCGGGCGCTGCCCGGCGTACCGGTGCGCGAGCTGACGCGCGCCGACGCGCTGGCGCTTTTCCGCGCGCGCGAATACGACCGGTTCTTTCCGGCCGCCGAGCTCGAGCCGTCGGTGCGTCGGCAGGTCGTCGAGATGGGGGTGGACCCGACGGCGGGCGGGCGCGTCACGTACGACCTGGCGGAGCGGGAGGGGAAGCGCTCGCGCGCCTTCTGCTCACCCGTCCGCGTGCCCGACGAGGTGTACCTCGTGCTCCGCCCGCACGGCGGGCAGCAGGACTACTCGACGCTGCTGCACGAGCTCGGACACGCGCTGCACTTCGCCTACATGCGTCCCGACCTGCCGTTCGAGTTCCGCTGGGTGGGCGACAACTCGGTGACCGAGGGCTACGCGATGCTCTTCGACCACCGGATGATGGACCGCGGCTGGCTGCTCCGCTACACGGGCCTCGGTCGCAACGACGCGAGCGCGTTCCTGCGCCAGGCGGCGTTCGAGGAGCTGCAGTTCCTGCGGCGGTACTGCGCGAAGCTCGTCTACGAGGTGCAGCTCTACGGCGGCGAGGTGCCGTGGGCGTCGCTGCCCGATCTGTACGTGGAGACGCTCACCGCGGCGACGACGTTCCGCTACCGCCCGGCCGACGCGTTCGTCGACGTGGACCCGCGCTTCTATGCCGCGCGCTATCTGCGCGCGTGGCAGCTCCAGGCGGTGCTCGCCGAGTCGCTCGTCGAGCGGTTCGACGACGACTGGTGGCGCAATCCGCGCGCGGGGCCGTTCGTGGTCGGCCAGCTCTTCGGCGAGGGGCAGCGCGAGCTGGCGACCGAGCTGGCCGAGCGCGTGGCGGGGCGGCCGCTGTCGTTCGCGCCGCTGGTGCGGGCGGTGGAGCGGGCGCTGGCCTGAGCAAGCCTCGCGGCGACGCGTGCTACCGCGCCGCCGGCGTCGCCGCCGGGCGGAGCGGCAGCCCGAGCACGACGCGCGCGACGTCCTTCGCGAGCCTGTCCGGATCGCTCGGCGCCGCGTTCGACAGCACCGTCACCGAGAGGCTCTCGGCCGGGAAGTAGCCGTTCGCGCTGATGAAGCCGAAGATGCCGCCGCCGTGCACGATGCGCCGGTGGCCGTCGAGCGTGTCCACGGCGAGACCGTAGCCGTAGTGCAGCGGCGCCTTCGTCGCCGCCGGTCCCTCGGGCGTCGTCATCCGCGCGTACGACGCCGCACTCACGACTTTCCCCGTCGCCAGCAGGTGATTCCAGCGCGCGAGGTCGCCGACGGTCGAGCAGAGCGCGCCCGCGCTGAATGGCTGCGTCATGTCGAGGTACTGCGCGTTGATCAGACCGCCCGGCGTGCGCCCGTAGCCGCGCGCGCGGCGCTCGATGATCGGCGAGTTGGCGCAGTAGCGCGTGGACGTGAGGCCGAGCGGCGTGGCGAGCTGCTCGGCGACGAGATCGGCGTAGCGGCGGCCGGAGCGCTTCTCGAGGATCATCCCGAGCAGCACGTAGCCGGTGTTGTCGTAGCGCCACCCGGCGCCCGGCCGGAAGGTCAGCGAGTCGCGCGCGGTCATCGCGACGAGCGAGTCCGGCGACATCGGCTCGCCGAGGCGGCGCGTCCACCGCTCGCCGATGTCGGTATAGCTCGGAATGCCCGAGGTGTGGTTGAGGAGCTGACGCAGCCGCACGCCC
>DATMHT010000012.1:0-4392 GCA_035554795.1 Gemmatimonadaceae bacterium
CGTCAGCTCAGCACTTCCACCTGCTCGACCGCCGTCGTCCATTCCTCGAGCGCCCGGTCGAGCGCCCGCTTCGCGCGCTCCAGCTCCGTGCCGACCGCCGCCGCCCGCTTCGCGCCGTCGGCCTTCGTGTACAGCTCCGGGTCCTCGAGCGTCGCCGACAGCCGCGCCACCTCCGCCTCGAGCCGCGCCACCTCGGACTCGGCGCGCTCCAGCGTTCGCCGCGCCTCGCGCGACTCCGCGCGCTGCCGCTCCGTGCTCGACTTGTCGACGGTCGCGCGCCGTTCCGTCTTCTGCTTCTCCTTCACGCGGCGCAGCGCCTCCTCCTCGCTCGCCAGCACCGCCGCCGCGTGCGCGCGCTCCTCGCTCACCACCTCCCACTCCGCGAAGCTGCCGTCGAAGTCGGTGACGTGCCGGTCGTGCAGCACCCACACCCGCGTCGCCAGCGCCCGCAGCAGCGCGCGGTCGTGGCTGACGAGGATCACCGTCCCCTCGTAGCGCTCGATCGCGTCCTCCAGCGCCTCGATGCTCTCGACGTCGAGGTGATTCGTCGGCTCGTCGAGCACGAGCAGGTTGGCGCGCGAGAGCATCATCATCGCCAGCGCGACGCGCGCCCGCTCGCCGCCCGAGAGCGTCTCCGCCCGCCGCTGCGCCTCGTCGCCCGAGAAGCCGAAGCGCCCGAGGTGCCCCTGCACCATCCGCCGCTCCCACGTCGGCCGGAGGTCGGCGATCACCTCGTACAGCGTCCGGTCGAGCGGCACCTGCGCCAGATCCTGCCGGTAGTACGCGACCTTGATCGAGCCGCCTAACGTGAGCTCGCCCGCCAGCACCTCGCGCTCGCCCATCAGCGTCTTCAGGAACGTGCTCTTGCCCGCGCCGTTCGGCCCGAGGATGCCGAGCCGCTCGCCGCGCGTCAGGCGCGTCGAGAAGTTCTCGATCAGCACGCGCTGCCCGCCGGGCTCCGCCGCGTCGGGCACGGCGATCGTCACCTCCTTCGCGACGACCACCTGGTCGCCGCCACGCTCGGCGATGTCGAGACGGAGCGCCATCGTCCCGTCCTCGCCGATCGGCGCGCTGAGCCGCGGCAGCCGCTCGAGCCGCTTGCGCCGTCCCTTCGCCTGCTTCGTGTTCTGCCCGGCGATGTTCCGCGCGATGTAGTCCGACTCCGCGGCGATCGTCCGCTGCTGCTTCTGGAACTGGCGCTCCTGCGCCAGCCGCCGCTCCTCGCGCTGCACGATGAACGACGCGTAGCTCCCCGTGTACGCGAACGCCGTGTCCCCCTCGAAGTGGAGGATGTGGTTCGCCACCGCGGCGAGGAACGCGCGGTCGTGGCTGATCAGCACGACGCTCTTGTCGGTCTCGGCCAGGTACTGCTCGAGCCAGCGCGTCGTCTCGAGGTCGAGATGGTTCGTCGGCTCGTCGAGCAGCAGCACGTCGGCCGGCGACACGAGCTGCCGCGCGAGCCCGACGCGCCCGCGCTCGCCGCCGCTCAGCCGCTCGAGCGGCCGCGTCCGCGCCTCGGCGGGGTCGAACCCCAGACCATGCAGCACCGCGTCCACCCGCGGCGCGAAGGTGTAGCCGCCCTCGCGTTCGAACCGCTCGAGGTCGTGCCCGTAGCGCTCGAGCGCGGCCTCGCTCGAATCCTCGCCCAGCGCGAGCGCCTGCTCCGCGAGCGAGGCCTCGAGCGCGAGCAGGTCGGCGAACTGGCCAGCCGCGGCCTCCCACACCGTCTTCGCGTCGCCGAAGTCCCGGTGCTGCTCGAGGAGCGAGACGCGCAGCCCCGGCTGCCGCGCCACCTGCCCGCGCGTCGGCTGCATCGTGCCGGTGAGGAGCCGGAAGAGCGTCGTCTTCCCCGTCCCGTTCCGGCCGACGATCCCCCACCGGTCGCCCACGCCGACGGTGAAGGTGATGTCCTTGAACAGCGTCGTCGCGCCGAACTCGACGGCGGCGTTCGAGACCGAGAGCTGCGTCATCGCGCCGCCCCCCGTCCACTCCCCGCCACCCGCCACCCGCTACCCGTCTTCCTCACTTCGCCACCCATCCCTTCCATGTCTCCTCTGCAGTCCCGATCGTGAGCTGATGCTGCTGCCGCACCAACGGCTGCCGCAGCAGCAGTGGCTCCTCCGTCAATCGCTCGAGCCACCGCTCGTCGCTGTACCGCGCGTGCGCCAACCCCAGCTCCGCGTACCGCTTCGACTCCTTGTCGATGAGCGCCCCGACGCCGAACTTCTGCGCGAATCGCTTCAGCTCCCCGAGCGACGCCGCCCGCTCGTGCAAGTCCACGAAATGCGTCTTCACGCGACGCTCGGCGAAGAACCGCAGCGCCTTGCGCGTCTCGGCGCTCTTCTTGGTACCGAAGACCTGGACTTCCATCGAGGGGCAAGCGTGGTGACGCGGTGGAGAGAAGCACGGCGGTTCGCAGTGGAACAGAGAGTCGTTGGCCGTTGGTGAAGAGCGATCAGTCGTCAACGTCCTCGTCGCGAGGCATCCTTCACGCACTGTCGTTGAGCACTGACGCCTCTCCACCAATCACCAACGACTCTCTGTTACACTGAACACTGCCGTTGTCGGTTGGTGTACGCGCGGAACCTGGCGCGCCGCGCCGTAATTTATCGCATCCCGATGCCCGATCGTACTTATCGCCCCGCGTGGTGGCTGCCCGGCCCGCATCTCCCCACGCTCTGGGGAAAGTTCTTCCGCCGCGCGCCGGCTGTCCCGACGCGTCTCGAGCGCTGGGAGACGCCCGACGGCGACTTCGTGGATCTCGAGCGTCTGAGCGCGCCCGCACCGGGCCGCCCGCGCCTGCTCCTGCTTCATGGGCTCGAGGGCTCGCCCCGCTCGCATTACGTCCGCGGCCTCTTCGCCGAGGCGCACGCGCGCGGCTGGGCGATGGACCTGCTCGTCTTCCGCTCCTGCGGCGACGAGCCGAATCGTACGCGCCGCTTCTACCACTCGGGCGAGACCACCGACCTCGCCTTCGTCCTCGATCGCGTTCTCGCCGAGTCGCGCGATCCGACGCCGGTCTTCCTCGTCGGCGTCTCGCTCGGCGGCAACGTGCTGCTCAAGTTCCTCGGCGAGCGCGCCGGCGACCTGCCGGCGCGCGTCGCCGCCGCGGCCGCCGTCTCGGTGCCGTTCGACCTCGAGCGTGGCTCGCGTCACATCTCGCGCGGCTTCGCCCGCGTGTACGAGCGCCACTTCCTCCGCACGCTGCGCCGCAAGGCGCTCGCGAAGCTCGCGCACTTCCCCGACCTCATCGATCGCGCGCGCCTCGCCGCCGCCCGAACGCTCTACGACTTCGACGACGTCGTCACCGCGCCCGTCCACGGCTTCGCCGACGCCACCGACTATTACAGCCGCTCGAGCGCCCTCCGCTGGCTCGCCCGCGTCTCGCTCCCGACGCTCCTCCTGAGCGCCGAGGACGACCCGTTCCTCCCGCGCGCGGTGCTCGACGAGGTCCGCGCCGTCGCGCGCGACAACCCGGCGCTCACGACGGAGTTCGTCGCCCGCGGTGGACACGTCGGCTTCGTCGCCGGCACCGTGCCCTGGCGTCCGTTCTACTACGCCGAGTGGCGCGTCTGCGACTTCTTCATGTCGCGCCTGCGGCAGCGCGAAGTGCCGCGACGGCGCGCGCGGGCCACGGCCGGGAGGGTCTCGTGATCGGATCTCCGAGCGCGCGTCATCGCGACACCGCGCCCGCACCATCGGCGTCGTTCGCCCGTCGGCTCAGCGGCGCACGCCGCATCGCGATCGTCGCGGCTCTCGTCGCACTCGCGCTCGGCGGCTGCGCGCGCCCGACGCGTGGCACGGCCGCGACCGCCGCGCCACCGGTCAACACGGCGGAGCTTCCCGTCGTCAGCGACCCGCGTGTCGCCGACTCGCTGCTCGAGGACGTGCGCGTCGCCGACAGCACGATCGTCGTCGCCCTCCGCTACGCGACGAGCGACAACTTCACCGGCGCCCCGCTCCCGGGCTACGACGCGAACCGCGCCTTCCTTCGCCGCGAGGCCGCCGCCGCCCTCGGCCGCGTCCAGCGCCGCCTCGCCGCCGACGGGCTCACGCTGAAGGTGTGGGACGCCTACCGCCCCGTGCGCGCGACGCTCGCCATGGTGGACTGGACCCGCCGCGTCGGCCGCGACGACCTTTTGCGCGACGGCTACATCGCCAGCCGCAGCCGCCACAACCTCGGCCTCGCCATCGACCTGACACTGGCCGACCGCGCCACCGGACGCGAGCTCGAGATGGGCACGCCCTTCGATACGTTCTCCGCCGCCGCCCACACCGCCAACGCGTCTGGCAGCGCGGCGGCGAACCGCCGCCGCCTCCAGTCGGTCATGGAGCGCGAGGGCTTCACCAACTACGACCAGGAGTGGTGGCACTACACCTACTCGCTGCCGG
>DATMHT010000013.1:0-2597 GCA_035554795.1 Gemmatimonadaceae bacterium
GCGCAGGTGCGCGCGCTGACGCACGTGAACGACTCGCTCGTCGCCCAGCTCGCGCTGTATCCGGCCGAGGACTTCTGGTACAAGGGCGCGGGCGGCGACAGCGTGCAGGGCTTCGTGGTGAAGCCGCCGCACTGGGAGCAGGGGAAGAAGTACCCCGTGATCCTGCTCATCCACGGTGGTCCGCAGGGCGCGTGGCTCGACAACTGGCACGGGCGCTGGAACTACCAGATGTTCGCGACGACGGGCGCGGCGCTCGTGATCGTCAACCCGCGCGGCTCGACCGGCTACGGGCAGAAGTTCGTCGCCGGCGTGTCGCGGGACTGGGGCGGCAAGGTCGTCACCGACATCATGAACGGCCTCGACGCCGCGCTCGATCGCAACGCGTGGATGGATCGCGAGCGCGTCGGCGCGGCTGGCGGCTCCTTCGGCGGCTACATGGTGAACTGGCTCGCCGGCCACTATCCGGAGCGCTTCAAGGCGTTCGTCACGCACGCCGGCGTGTTCAACCTCGAGAACATGTACGGCGCGACCGAGGAGATCTGGTTCCCCGACTGGGAGTACGGCGGCCCGTACTGGCAGTCGAAGCTGATGGAGGAGCAGTACCGCAAGTTCTCGCCGCACCTCTATGCGCAGAACTTCAAGGTCCCGCACCTCGTCATCGACGGTGAGCTCGACTACCGCGTCCCCTACTACGAGGGCGTCTCGCTGTTCACCGCGCTCCAGCGCCAGCACGTCCCGAGTCGCCTGATTCTGTTCCCGGACGAGGGGCACTGGATCGGCAAGCCGCAGAATCAGCGGCTGTGGTGGGGGGAAGTGCAGGGGTGGTTCGAGAAGTATCTGGCGACGGGAAGCGAGAGAGCGAGTCGGTAGCGTCGAACGGCGGGTCGGGGGTCGGGGGTTGCAAGTCGGGGCTGATGCGATAGCCCCGACTTGCAACCCCCGACCCCCGACCCGCGCTACGTGTCCACCCATCCCACGTACCGGTGAAACTCCGCCGCTCCCTCACGACGCTGACGCTCGTCTTCGTCATGTACTTCAACACCTCCGGCGGCGCCTTCACGACCGAGGCGCTCGTCGCGGAGGTGGGGCCGGGGCTGGCGCTGCTCATCCTGCTCCTCGTGCCGCTGGTCTACTCGCTGCCGGAGACGCTCATCGTCGGCGAGCTGGCGAGCATGCTGCCGGAGGAGGGCGGCTACTACCGGTGGGTGCGCCGCGCCTTCGGCCCGCTCTGGGCGTTCCAGAACGGGTGGTACACGTGGCTCTACTCGCTCGTGGACATGGCGCTCTACCCGGTGCTGTTCAACCAGTACCTGGCGTACTTCTTTCCCCAGCTCGGCGCCCGCGGCCAGTGGCTCGTTTCGCTCGCCGTGATCTGGGGCGCGACGGCGATCAACCTCCGCGGCGCGCTGCGCGTCGGCCGGGTCTCGGTGGCCGCGGGCGCGGCCGTTCTCTTCGCCTTCGGCGCGCTCGCGCTCGGCGCGCTGCCGCACGTCGCGCACGCCCCCTGGCATCCGTTCGCGAAGCCGGGTCAGGGCACGACGCAGGGGCTCGGCGTCGGGCTCTCGATCGCGCTCTGGAACTACATCGGCTGGGACAACGCCTCCACCGTGCAGGAGGAGGTCGTGGACGCGTCGCGCAGCTATCCGCGCGCGCTCGCCGTCGCGCTGCCGCTCGTCGTTCTCGGCTACTTCGTCCCGCTGCTGCCCGCGCTGGCCGCGAGCGACTGGACGCAGTGGCGCGAGGGCGGCTGGCCCGACATCGCCCGGATGAGCGCGGGCGCGCTCGGCCCGGCGCTGGGCGCGCTGCTCGCCGCGGCCGGACTCGTCAGCGCGCTCGCGCTGTTCAACGCGCTGCTCATGGCGTACTCGCGCATCCCGCTGGCGATGGCGGACGACGGCCTGCTCCCCGCGCTCCTCGCCCGGACGGACGCCCGCGGTACGCCGCGCAACGCGGTGCTCGTGTCGGCGGTCGCCTACTCGCTGTTCGCGCTGCTGCCGTTCCACGGGCTCGTCGTCGCCGACGTGCTGCTCTACTCGATGGCGCTCGCCCTCGAGTTCGCCGCCCTGGTCGCGCTCCGGCGCGCCGAGCCGGAGCTGCGCGGCGCGTTCCGGATCCCG
This sequence comes from Gemmatimonadaceae bacterium, assembly GCA_035554795.1. Taxonomy (GTDB): domain Bacteria; phylum Gemmatimonadota; class Gemmatimonadetes; order Gemmatimonadales; family Gemmatimonadaceae; genus DATMHT01. The sequence continues at coordinate 2,118 of DATMHT010000013.1, forward strand.
GTCGGCACGGCCGGCGTCGTCGCGCTCACGCTGCTGCCGATGGCGACGCTCGCGCTCGTCGTCGCGCTCTCGATCACCGGCGGCGAGTACGGACCGACGGCGATCGGCACGTCGCTCGTGGCGGCGGCGCTCGGCGTGCCGATCTACCTCGCGCTGACGCGGCGCGCTCCCGTGCGCAGCGAGAGCTGACCGCGCGCGCCACTCGTCGGCGCGCGCGGGTCGACGCGCGGCTCAGCGGGCGGCTGCTGTCGCCGCTCCGCGCTCGCGGTAGACGACGCCGCCCTTCATCACGAACGCCACGTGCCGCACCGCGCCGATGTCCCGCGTCGGGTCGCCGTCCACGGCGACGAGATCGGCGAGCAGTCCCGGCTTCACGGCGCCGAGTCGGTCGTCGAGGTGGAAGATCCGCGCGTTGCCCGACGTCGCTGCGCGCACGACCGCCAGCGGCGTCATGCCGTAGTCCACGAGCAGCTCCATCTC
>DATMHT010000014.1:0-6009 GCA_035554795.1 Gemmatimonadaceae bacterium
GACGACACCGCCGATGTCGAGCCGTCGGAGGACGCGCTCGACGACGACGCGCTCGACGAGGCGATCGCGCGCTCCAGGGCCGCGCGCGCTCGCGACCTGGCCGCGGCGCGATTCGTCGTCGGCACCTTCGGCGACTCCGCGCCGGTACGCACCACGCGCGGCGATTCCGCGGCCGATCGTGGGCGCCGTCGCATCGCCGCGAGCGACCTCGCGTTCGTGGACGACGATCACGTGCTCGCGCTGGCGAGCCGGGAGCGCGGCGACTCGCTCGCGCTCACGCTCGAGGCGGCGGTGGCGGCGACGACGGCCGGCGCCGCCCCGATCTGGGAGACGCGACTGTCGCCGCTCGACGACGCGCGGCTGCGCTACTCGGCGGCCGCCGACGGCGCGCGCCGGTGGACCGTGGTCGGCCGCGACCGGCGGACGCGCGACCTCGTCGCGCTCTCGGGACTCGTCGGCGTGGCCAGCGACGTGACGACGCACCGCTGGTTGGCCGGCGGCGATGGGGCACGCGGCGGCCGCTCGGTCGTGGGCAGCCTGTATCTGCCCGGCGGCATCGTCCCCACGGCCGACGGCGGCGCGGTCGCGATCCACTTCGACAACGGTGCGCCGACGGCATGGTGGCCGCTGATGGCCATGCTCGGCGCGCCGACCTGGAGCTGGGGCGTCTGGCGCTTCGCCGGCGACGCGCCACCGGCCAGGGTGCTGACGACGGGCGGGCTGCTCCGCTGTGCCGCGCCCCACGCCGACGCGCCGCCGGCCGCGGGGGCGTCGAGCGCCGCCGCCGCATGCGTCGTCCAGGACCGGGACGTCGCCACCGTATGGTTGGTGCCACCCGTGGGCGGCGACAGCGCCGCCCCCCGCGCGGTGGGCCGCGTCGACGGCTGGTACGGTCAGCCGGTCGCCGGGCCCGATGGTGGCGTCGCGCTGCCGGCGATGGACGGTCGCACGGTGGTGCTGGTGGACGCGCGCGCCGGACGCGGTGCGCGCGTCGCCTGGCCGGACGTGTCGCGGCGCGTCGCACCCCGCGCCGCGATCGTGCAGGAGCTGGAGTGGACGCCCGGCGGCCTCGCCCGCCTCGTCTCCGACGCGCGCCGGCGCAGCGAGGTCGTGCTCTACCGCGTGCGCTGAGCGGCGCCCGCGGCAGCGCCCGCGGTCAGCGCGACGACAGCCAGCTCACACCGGCGCGGCGCGTGTAGCCGCTCGGGAGCTGGAAGATGGCCGGGTCCACGCGCGCCGGCCGCAGCGAGGTGATCTCGATCGTCTGCAGCGTAGTCTTCCCGCCGGGCTCCTCGCGCGTCGTCACGACGCGGCGCAGCGGCGTCGCGCCCTCGAGCAGCGCGTCGCGCTCGGCGTCGGCGATCCGGCTGTACGCCGTGTCGCTCTGCACGAGCGCCGACTCGGCGCCCTCGACGAGCGCGAACAGCGGGTTGCGCATCAGCGCGAGCCCGGGGCTCACCCAGTACTCCGTCGTCGCGACGTGACGCTCGGCGTCGCCGCCGAAGCCCAGCGCGCCGACGCGAATGGTGTAGTCCTGGGTCAGGCGAACGTGCCGCGTCGCGCGGCCGACCACCATCCCGCCGTCGCCGAGGTGGTCGCTCGCGACGTGCGCCGCCTCGAGCTTGATCGAGAGGACCGGCCCCGCCGCCCGCAGCGCGCGGCCGACGATGTGCTCGAAGGTGGCGGCGTCGCTCACCTCGTACGCGCGGCGCTCGGGATGGACGATCGTCAGCGTCCGGCCGCCGTCGGTGAGGAGCATGAACTCTCCCTCCTTCGCCCCGTCGAGGTCGATGCGGCCGCGGTCGCCGCTGACGCGCATCGTGCCCGACATCGGGTGCTCGTCGTGGCTGCCGATCACGCGGAACGAGTACTCGTAGTCGCGCATCGGCGGCTGCGCCTTCTGCTGCTGCGCGTGGGCCGGCGCCGCCGTCGCGCTCAGGGCGGCGGCGGCGAGGAGAACGGAGGCGAGCTGACGCATCGGTGCTGCTCCACGAAAGGGACGCGGGCCGGGGTCGGTGGCCCTGGCTGCCCTACGACGACGGGCGGTGGTGGTTTCGCCACCGCGCCGCCCTTCGCCTTGCCCCATCCGCGAACGTTTCCTATGATCGCGCGGCTCCCTTCTCGGACTCGTCCATGCGCGCTCAGCCGCTGCTGCTCGGAGCACTCGCCCCGCTCGCCCTCGCCGCCGCCGGCGCCGCGCTCGCCGTGCAGCGTCCCGCCAGCGACGACCCGCGCGCGGTCGTGCGCGAGGCGACCCGCGCGGTCCAGGGCGACAGCGTCGTACGAGTGCGCGAGCGCTGGGCGGCCCGCCTGCGCGCCGATTCCGCCGACCGCGCCGCCGCGCTCGCGCTCGCCACGATCGCGCGGCTGACCTACGACTACGACGACGCCGAGCGCCGCTATCGCCGCCTCTTCGAGGGCGCGCCGGCGGCCGACCGCTACGCCGCGTACGCGCGGCTCGGCCTCGCGCAGGGACAGGACACGCACGGGCGCAAGCCGGGGGAGGAGGATCTGCTTCGCGCGGCGCGCGCCGGTGCACGGGTCGCCGGTGACAGCGCCGCGGAAGCGGAGGCGCTCTTCTGGCAGGCGCACGTGCTCGCGCCGGTGTACGGCGGCGACTTCTCGCTCGCCCGCCTCGACACCGCGCTTCGTGTGCTCCCGCAGCAGGGAGCGGACGATCTCCGCGCCGCCTGTCGCTGCCGCCGCGCGCACATCCTCGCCGTCATGGGACGACCGGGTGGCGTGGACTCGATGGCGGTCGCGAGCGCCTTCGCGCGGCGCGTCGCCGACCCGGACGCGGAGGCGTACTGCCTTCGCGGACGCGGCACGGCGCTCTGGGTCCGCGGCGCCAGCGACTCCGCGCTCGCCGTCTACGACACGCTCGCGGCGCTGCGCCGGCGCATGCACGACCGCGGCAACCTCGCCGTCGTCCTCGTGCTGAGCGCGGACGCGCTGCGCGGCCGGGGCGACATCGGCCGGGCGATGCCGCTGTTCCGGGAAGCGCTCGCCGAGGCGCGGGCGTCGCACAACCTCTACATCGAGGCGACGGTCACGCTCGGCATGGGTGGGATCGCCCTCACCCTCAACGACCACGCGACCGCCGCCCGCGACGTGGGCGAGGCGGTCGCCGCGTTCGAGGCGGCGGACGACTCGGGGAGCGCGATGCTCGCCCGCTCCTTCCTGCCGTTCGTCAGCATCGCCGCCGGCGACTACGCGCGGGCGCGTCAGGAAGTGCACGCCGTCCTGCCTTGGGCGCAGCACGTCGGTGACTGGCTCCACGTCCAGGAGCTCTACACCGTGCTCGCCTCCGCCGAGATGCGCGCCGCCGACTGGCCGGCCGCCGCGCGGGCGCTCGATTCCGCGGCCGTCGCCGCGCGCAAGGTCGGCGCGTCCGCGGAGGGCACGCTCGCGTTTCCGCGCGGTCGGCTCGCGCTCTATCGCGGCGACCTCGCCGCCGCCGAGCGCGAGTTCACGCGCTACCTTGGCGGGCTCGATTCCTCGCACCGGATCGAGCGCCATGAGACGCGGGCGTATCTCGCCGACGTCTACGCCCGGCGCGGCGATCTCTCGCGCGCCGAGCGCGAGCTGACGGCCGCCGGCGACGAGCTCGACGCGTGGCGCGCGGGGCTCGCCAACGAGGAGCTGCGCACGCTCGCCTTCCAGGCCGGCGCGACCGAGGCGAACGACCGCAACGCGAGCGTCGCGCGCGTGCTCGCCGCGCTCGCCGCCGGCGGCCGCGCCGACGCCGCCTTCGCGCTCGCCGAGCGGCGCCGCGCGCGCGAGCTTGCCGAGCGCCTCGTGCGCGCCCGCGCGCTGCACGCGGGCGACGCAGCCGCCGCGCCCGCGTCATCCGACCGCGCGACGCCGGCGACGACGTCCGCGGCGCGCGACGCCAGCCCGAAGCCGGCCGCGCGCACCACCGCCGCATCCGTCGCCGCGGCGATCCCGGACGACCGCACCGCCGTCCTCGAGTACGTGACCGGCGTGATGGGCGCGCCGACGACGCTCTTCGTCGTCACGCGCGCGGCACGCGGCGCGGCCGGAGTGCGGCCCGACGAGACCGGCGTCCGCGCCTACGTCCTCCCACCGGCCGACTCGCTCGTGGACGACGTCGCCCGCTTCGTCGCGCTCGTCGAGGGCGGCGACCCGCGGGCGCTCGCCCGTCCGCTCGGCGCGCGGCTGCTCGATCCCGCGCTCGCGCGGCTCGCACCGGGCGTGACGCGGCTCGTCATCGTTCCCGACGGCCCGCTGCACCGCGTGCCGTGGGACGCGCTCCGTCTCGCCGACGGCCGCTACGTCGCCGAGCGCTACGCCGTCAGCGTCGCACCGTCGGCGACCGTGCTCGCCGAGCTCTGGCGGCGCGCGCGCGACCGTGGCGCGCCGAGCGTGCAGCCGGTGCACCTGCTCGCCTACGGCGATCCCGCCTTCGCCAACGAGCACGACGCGCCGTCGTCGTCGGCGGCGGGCGATGCGGAGAGCTACCGCTCCGCGTTCGACTCCGCCGGCGGGCTGCCGCGACTGCGCGCGTCGGCGGACGAGGCCGAGCTCGTGGCGCGCTACGCCGACGTGTCGGAGGTGCGCCTGCGCGAGGCGGCGAGCGCGGCGTACCTCAAGCACGCGCCGCTCTCCGCGTTCCGCGTCATCCACCTCGCCACGCACGCGCTCGTGGACGATCGCGCGATCACGCGCACCGCGCTCGCGCTGGCGCCCGGATCGGGCGAGAGCGGCTTCGTCGGACCGGGCGACCTCGCCGCGCTCGCGCTCGACGCCGACCTCGTCGTCCTCTCCGCCTGTCGGTCGGCCGGCGGCGTCGTCGTGGACGGCGAGGGCGTGCAGGGACTCACCGCGCCGCTTCTCGAAGCGGGTGCGCGCACCGTCGTCGCCACGGGATGGCGCATCGGCGACCGGAGCACGGTCGCGTTCGTGGACGACTTCTACCGCGCGATGGCGCGCGGACTGCCGGTGGGCGAGGCGCTGCGCGCGGCGAAGCTCGACGCGATCCGCCGTGGCGCCCCGCCGCGCGAGTGGGCGGCGTTCACCGCCGTCGGCGATCCGCTCGTCGCGATTCCGCTGCACCGGCCGGCGCCGGCGTGGCGCGCGTGGCTTCCCGCCGTGCTGCTCGCCCTCGGCGCGGCGGCGCTCGCCGTCTACTGGCTGCGCACGCTCAGGGCGCGCACGGCCGACGCGCGCTGAGCGCCGCCCGCGCCCAGCGCGCGCACCCACCAGCGATACCCGGCTCCGCTCGTCAGACGCGATGTGTCGCGCAGCGTGACCGTCGTGTCGGCCGTGGTGTCGGCGAGCACGGCGCGCCCGCCGGCGTCGAGCACCTCGAGCACGTAGCGGCGCGCGAGCGGGTCGGGGCGCCAGACGAAGGCGACCGGCGCGCCGGCGGCGACGCTCGCGCCCGCCGCCGGCGCGAGCAGCCTCACCTCGCCGCTCTCGCCGCGCGCGACGTCCGGCGGCGGCATGTCCGGGCGGCCGAAACGCTCGCGCACGCCCACGCCCACCGCCAGGAGCAGCGAGGCGGCGAGCGCGAGCGGCACGACGACGCGCTTCCACGCGATGACGGACGCCGGCGCGGCGGCGGGCCGGTCGCGCGGCCGCGCCTCGCTCGCGGTGGCCGCCCCCGAGGTGCGCATCGTCTCCGCGCCCGCCGCCTCGATCGCGCGCAGCAGGTCGAGCTCGCGCCGGCAGGCGTCGCACGACATGACGTGATCGAGCGTCGCGAGCCGCTCCTCCTCGGGCCCCTCGCGGCGGACGAGAGCGAGCATCGCCTCCGGCGACGGGCAGCGCTCGCGCGTCGCGTCGCCGCCGCCGCGCGCGGCGAGCGCGTGCTGGTAGAGCGCCCGCAGGCGCGCTTCCGTCATGCCCATGCCGCTGCCCTCATGCCGAGGTCTTCTCCCATCCGATGCCCAGCTCCGTGAGTCGCTCGCGCAGGTCGGCGAGTCCGCGGTAGAGCAGGTTCCGCGTCTTCGCCTCCGACCATCCCATCAGGCTCGCGATCTCCTC
>DATMHT010000015.1:0-10158 GCA_035554795.1 Gemmatimonadaceae bacterium
ACGCTGCAGGACGTCACCTGCGACTCCGACGGCAAGATCGACCGCTTCGTGGGAGGGCGGAACGGGCGGCCGAGCCTCGAGCTGCACGAGTTCCGCGACGGTGAGGACTACATCCTCGGCATCTTCCTCACCGGCGCGTACCAGGAGATATTGGGCGACCTCCACAACCTCTTCGGCGACACGAACGCGGTCCACATCCGCCTCGCGCCGAAGGGCTACGAGATCACCGACCTCGTTCACGGCGACACCGTGACCGAAGTGCTGAACTACGTGCAGTTCGGCGCCTCGACGCTCCTCGGCACCTTCCGCCGCAAGGTGACCGCGGCGAAGAGCATCTCGCGCCAGGAAGCGAACGCGTTCATCGCCGAGTACGTGGCCGGGCTCGAAGGCTACACGTATCTGGAGGGAGAAGCGGCGCGGTGACCGGGGGGCGTAGCGGATAGGGTGCAGGGTGTAGCCCTTCGCGTCGTCGAGTACCAGGAGCCGCTACACCCGAGGCTCTACACGCTCCACCCCACGTCATGATCCTCGCCCTCGCCGGTCCAGCGTCCAGCCCGCACGACATGACGCACCTCCTCCTCACGCTCGTCGCCGTCATCGTCGCGACGAAGCTGCTCGGGGAGGTGGCGCAGCGGCTCGGGCAGCCGGCGGTGCTCGGCGAGCTGATCGCGGGCGTGGTGCTCGGCGGGTCGGTGCTCGGGCTGCTGAACCCGGCGGATCCCGTCATCGCCTCGCTCTCGGAACTCGGCGTCATCGTCCTGCTCTTCGAGATCGGCCTGCACACGGATCTGCGCGCGCTGGCGCGGGTCGGGCCGGCGGCGCTCACCGTCGCCCTCGTCGGCGTGGCGCTGCCGTTCGCGCTCGGCTACGGGGGCGCCCTCGCCGTCGGCGTGCCGACGGTGCCGGCGCTCGTCTGCGGCGCCGCGCTCACGGCGACCTCGATCGGCATCTCGGCGCGCGTGCTCTCCGACCTCGGGCGTCTCGATACGCCAGAGGGGCAGGTCGTGCTCGGCGCGGCGGTGATCGACGACATCATCGGACTCGTGATCCTCGCGGTCGTCGCCGGCGTCGTCACGGGCGGCGGGGTGACGGCGCTCGGCGTCACGCGCATCGCCGGCGTCGCGCTCGGCTTCGTCGCCCTCGCCGTCGTCGGCGGAAGCGTGGCGATCCCGCCGCTCTTCCGCGTTCTCGAGCGTGTGCAGACGTCCGGGACGCTCGGGCTCGCGGCGCTCGCGTTCGCCTTCGCGCTGGCGGCGCTGGCCGCGAGCGCGGGGTCGGCGATGATCGTCGGCGCGTTCGCGGCGGGGCTCGTGCTACACCCCACGCCTCAGCGCGACGCGATCGAGCGCGCGACGACGTCGGTCGGCCACTTCTTCGTGCCGATCTTCTTCGCCAGTGTGGGCGCCTCCGTGGACCTGCGCGCGCTCGCGAGCCCGCAGGCGCTGCTCGTCGGCGGGATGCTCATCGTCGTCGGTATCGCCGGGAAGATCGCCGCCGGCTTCGCGCCGTGGTGGTTCCGCGGCGACCGGCTGCTCGTCGGCGTGGCGATGGTGCCGCGCGGCGAGGTGGGTCTGATCTTCGCGCAGATGGGGCTCGCCAGCGGCGCGATCTCGGCGGGCGAGTTCGGCGCGATCATGCTGATGGTCCTCGCCACGACGCTCGTCACGCCCCCACTGCTCGGCCGCGTGAGCGTGCGCCCGGCGGCGCTCGCCTTCTCGGCGGACCGTCCGGGCGAGGGCGGCATCGACGACCTCGTCGCGGGTACGGCACAGCGGCGCGCGCCCGAGGCCTGAGAAGCGGCGCTCGGTCGTTCTGCGACAGGATGAACAGGATGAACGGGAAGAACAGCACACCCTCATCCCGGCCATCCTGTTCATCCTGTCCGATCGCTGAGCGCTGACAGCCGAGCGCCGAGAGCCCCGGTTCGTCGTTGTGTTCGCCGGGCGGAGTGGTATCTTGGCGGCGTCGCCGGTCGTTCCCGTGGAGTCGACGCGTCCGCATGGGTCGCGCGCGTCCGCTCCCGTCCCGCCCCTTCCGCAGCGACCCCTCGTCCCGGGACTTCTCGTGACCGCCTCGCCCGCTACCGCCGCGCCGAAGTCCGCGTCCGTCTTCGAGGACTTCGTCGACATCTTCTACGCGCCGTCGCAGGTCTTCGAGCGGCGCCGCGCCGGCCAGTTCGGCCTCGCGCTGCTGATCCTCTGCGTCTTCGCGCTCGTCTGCTTCATCGCCATCAAGCCGGCGATCCAGCCGGCGATCGACGCGCAGGTGGACAAGGCCATCGAGATGATGCGCGCCAATCCGAACATGCCCGCCGACCGCGTCGCGTCGGCCGAGGCGTCGGCCCGCAAGATGAGCGACATCGGCGGCTACGTCAGCGCGCCCTTCGGCACCGCGATCACGGTGCTGCTCTCGGCGCTCGGCCTCTGGCTCGTCGGCAAGGTGTTCGACTCAAAGCAGACGTACTCGCAGGCGGCGATGGTCGCTACCTACGCGAACGTGCCGCGCGTCGTCGGTCTCATCCTCTCGGGATTGATCGCGTTCTTCACCCCCGCCGAGCGGATGACGTCCATGTACAGCATCAGCCTGAGCCCGGCGCGCTTCCTCGGCGCGGACGCGTCGCCGCTCGCGCTCGGGGCGCTGTCGCGCCTCGATCCGTTCGTGATCTGGGCGACGATCCTGCTCGCGATCGGCCTGCGCGTGACGGGCAACGTCTCGAAGCGGTCGGCTTACATCGCGGCGGCCATCGTCTGGCTCATCGGCTCGATGCTCGCCATCGCCAGCGCGGCGCGGCAGATGGGCTGAGCCGCGCGGCAGTGGAGCGCGCGAACGCGACGCGGGGCGGACGAGATCTCTCTCGTCCGCCCCGCGTCGCGTTCGTCGGCAGCGCGTCGACTCAGCGTCCGCCGAAGCGCTTCTGGACCTCGCCCCAGTTCACCGTGTTGTACCACGCCTGCACGTAGTCGGGACGGCGGTTCTGGTACTTGAGGTAGTAGGCATGCTCCCAGACGTCCACGCCGAGGAGGATGTCGCCGGCGCGCTTGCCCTCCATGAGCGGGTTGTCCTGGTTCGGCGTGCTCGTGATCGAGAGCTTGCCGCCGTCGTTGAGGAGCCACGCCCAGCCCGATCCGAAGCGCCCGACCGCGGCGGCGGTGAACTGCTCGCGGAACTTGGCGTAGTCGCCGAAGCTCGAGCGGATCGCGTCGCCGAGCGCGCCGGAGGGCTCGCCGCCGGCCTTCGGGGCCATGATCTGCCAGAAGAAGGTGTGGTTCCAGTGGCCGCCGCCGTTGTTGCGCACCGCGGCCCGGACCGCCTCGGGGGCCGACCCGACGCTGGCGAGCAGCTCGTCGAGCGACTTCTTCTGCAGCTCCGGCGCCTTGTCGAGCGCCGCGTTCAGGTTGTTGACGTACGCCTGATGGTGCTTGCCGTGGTGGATCTCCATCGTCCGCGCATCGATGTGAGGCTCGAGTGCGTCGAAGGCGTACGGAAGCGGCGGAAGGGTGTAGGCCATGGTCGGTCTCCTTGCTGGTCGTGATCGGGGTGCTGACGAAATACTAACGGGTCGGGCGTCTGGGGTTGGGGGTCGGGGCACGGCCTCGGGACGTCCCGAGCGGCCCTCCCCGAGCCGCGACCCCCGACCCTCGACCCGCTCTGCTCCTCAGGCGACCTGCGCCCGTCCCCGCTCCCGCCACCAGCTGATGATCCCGGGCAGGATGGACACGAAGATCACCAGCAGGATCACCGCCTCGACGTGGCGCTCGACGCCGGGGATGTAGCGGCCCAGGAAGTAGCCGATGAAGAGCATGCTCCAGATCCAGAGCGTGCCGCCGAGGATGCTGAAGGTAAGAAACGTGCGGTAGCTCATCTGGGCGACGCCGGCGACGAGCGGGGCGAAGGTCCGGATGATCGGCATGAATCGCGCAAGGACGACCGTCTTGGCGCCATGCCGCTCGTAGAAGGCGTGGGCGCGCTCGACGTGCTTGCGCCGGAAGAACAGGGACTCCTCGCGGGTGAAGATCCGCGGGCCCGTGAGGCGCCCGATCCAGTAGTTGGTGTTGTCGCCGAGGATCGCGGCGGCGGTGAGCAGCACGCCCAGCTCGTACACGTTGAGCGAGACGCCTCTGGCCTCGAGGACCCCGGAGGCGATCAGGCCGGCCGTCACGAGGAGGGAATCGCCGGGCAGGAAGAAGCCGAAGAACAGCCCGGTCTCGGTGAAGATGATGAGGGCGAGCCCCACGTAGCCCGCCCACTGGATCAGGGCGGGGAGGTCGCGCAACCGGTGCAGGAGGTCGGACAGCTCGTGCATGACGACGGAGTGAAGGGTGACGTGAGCGGCGCCGCGCCGCGGCGCCGCCGCAATCTACGCGGGGCCGGGTCCGCGCCGCTTGGCCGGGCCGCGGGCGCGCGGTCGTGACGCGCTCGGCCGGCATCCCCGCCCTCGCCGATCCGCGCGGGCCGCACGGCCCGCACGACGAGGACTCCTGGACCCACCACGTCCTCGCGTCCGCGGAGGCGGCGCTGTCGCTCCCCGAGCCGCCGGAGAGCCGGTGGCACCGGGCCGGCGTCGGCCGGCGCGGCGAGCGGGTGTTCAACGTCGTCTCGGGCGCGGTGCTCGCGCTCTTCGCGGCTGGCTGGTCGTGGTCCATCGCCACCGCCCGCGCCGAGGCGATGGAGACGGGCGAGGCCGGCGGCGTCACGCCCGTCACCGCCGGCGTCGCCGCCGCGCTCACGGAGACCGACGCGCCCACCGCCGCCTATCTCACCGACGCGGCGCTGTCGGCGTTCGCGGCGTCCGTGACGCCGCTGCGGGGCGAGAGCGGCAAGCTCAGGGCACGCATCGCCACGCCCGGCGCGGCCGTCCTGCCCGACTCGCTCCCCGAAGGAGCGTCCGTCGCGTACTCGGAGCGGGGCGCGCGCGGTGCGGGGCCCGCCGCCGGCAGTGCGGTACGGACGCCGCCGGTGGCGCCGGTGAGCGCGTCGGACGCGCGGGCCCCGCAGGTCCCCGGCATCTGGCAGCTCGCGCTGCGGCTCGGCGGCGCGGTCTCGCCGCTCAGCAACTTCAACGTCATCACGCTCACGCCGTTCAGCGCCAAGCGCGGCGGCCGGGTCGGGCTCTACTTCCTCGGCAACTGGCCGACCGAGCGGCGGCGCGCGCCGCGGCCCAACTATGCGCCGCCGAGCGGATTCATCGAGGTCACGCCGCAGAACCAGGACACGCCGCTCTCCGATCACTTCCGCCTGCGCGACTTCCTGACGCACGACCAGCAGAACGTCTGGCCCAAGTATCTGGTCGTGGACACGAAGCTCGTGGACAAGCTCGAGCTCGTGCTCGCCGAGCTCGAGTCGCGCGGCATCGACGTGCACGGCGTCCACGTCATGAGCGGCTTCCGCACCCCGCAGTACAACGTCTCGGGCGGCGACCCGACCGGGCGGGCGGGACTCAGCCGGCACATGTACGGCGACGCCGCCGACATCTTCATCGACTCGAACGGCGACGGCGTCATGGACGACCTGAACCACGACGGCCGCGTGGACATGCGCGACTCGCGCTTCCTGTGCGACGTCGTGGAGCGCGTCGAACGGGAGCATCCGGCCCTCGTCGGCGGCTGCGGCGTCTATACCGCGTCGGGCGGGCACGGTCCTTTCACTCACATCGACACACGGGGCTACCGGGCCCGCTGGGTCAGCAGCGGCGACGGCTGACGCGCACGCGCGTGGGCACGGCCGACACCAATCGCAAGGGAGATGCGGATGCCAACAGGCGTTGACGAGGCGGGACGGAGCGCGGGCGGCGCGACGGCGACGATGGCGCGCGAGGACGCGGCGGAGCAGCCGCGCCCGGGCTCGCCGCCGGGCGGCGTGCGCCGCACCCCCGGCCACGACTCGCTGCTGACGCAGGTACGCGCCAGCGACATCGAGCCGTACACGGGGCTCCGCTACCTGTCGAAGCTGTTCCGGCTGATGGCGATCATCCTCGTCCTGCTGCTCGTCGCCGAGGTCGTCACGGGCATGATCACGCAGGGGAGCGCGGCGATCCCGGTGCTGCTTCCCGAGGCGAGCAAGCTGATCGTCGCGGCGGCGCTGCTCTGGGCGAGCGGCGATCTCGCCATCCTGCTGATCGACATCGGCCACGACGTACGCGCCGCCCGCATCCTGCTCGGCCGCCAGGTCGCGCACCACATCGCCGAGCAGCGCGCCGCGCTGCCCGATGCGGCCGAGACGGCGGACGCCGAGCACCCAGCCGCGGACGCCGCGCGGTAGACGCGACCGACGCGCCATGAACGATGCCGGGGACGTCACGCTCTACACGATCGGCCACTCCACGCGTCCGCTCGAGGATTTCATCGCGCTGCTCGAGCGGGAGGGCGTTCGCGCGCTCGTGGACGTGCGCACCTTCCCGGGCTCGCGGAAGTTCCCGCAGTACGGCGCCGACGCGCTCGCCGCGTCGCTGCGGGCCCGCGGCATCGCGTACTCGCACGCGCCGGCGCTGGGCGGCCGGCGCCGCCCACGTCCGGACTCGCCTAACGGGACCTGGCGGAACGAGGGCTTTCGCGGCTACGCCGATCACATGGCGACGCCGGAGTTCCACGAGGCGCTTGACGAGCTCCTGGCCGGCGCCGCCAGCACGCCGACGACGGTCATGTGCTCGGAGGCCGTGCCGTGGCGCTGCCACCGGTCGCTCATCGCCGACGCCGCCCTGGCGCGCGGTGCGCGCGTCCTCCACATCATGGACGCCGGCGTCCGGCCCCACGTGCTCACGCGCTTCGCCCGCGTCGTGGAGGGCGAAGTGCACTACGACGGCGCCGAGCAGCCCGGCCCGCCGTCGCTCTTCGACGCCGGAATCTCGTGATGTCGCGCACGTTCGCTGGCGTCCCCGCCCGCGCGTTGTCGGTCGCGGATCCACGCGGTACGACTGTTGCCTGATGTTCCAGCCGTGAAGTCGGAATCTTCTCTCTAACTTGAGGATCGAACCTATGGTGGCGCTCGCGATCGTGCTGCTGGTCCTGTGGGCCCTCGGGTTTGGCGTCTTCCACGTCGCCGGCTCGCTGATCCATCTCCTGCTCGTCCTGGCGATCATCGTGATCCTGTACCGCGTGATCACCGGCCGGCGCCCAGTCGTCTGACGTAACGGACGCTCTGGCAGGGCAGTCGAGAGCGGGCGCGCGTCGAAGTCGGACGCGCGCCCGCTCGTCTTTCGTACCACGGCCGACGCGGACGCGACGCGAGTCGGACGTGGGCCCCTCGCGGCGGCGGCGCGCGGCGCGCTAACTTCGGCGCGTGACCGAGCCCGCGCCCACCGAGCACGACACGCGGCCCGACGCGGCGGCCCTGCCGCTCGACGTCCACGTCGTCACCCACACGCACTGGGACCGCGAGTGGTACCATCCGGCCGGCCGCTTCCGGCAGCGGCTCGTCGCGCTCGTGGACGAGCTGCTCGACGCGCCCGACGGCAGCTTCCTTCTCGACGGCCAGGCCGTCGTTCTCGCCGACTACCTCGACGTCCGTCCCGAGCGGCGTGAGGCGCTCGCCGCCGCGCTCCGCGAAGGCGCGCTGGAAGCGGGCCCCTGGTACGTGCTCGCCGACGAGCTCATTCCGTCGGGCGAGGCGCTCGTGCGCAACCTGCTCGCGGGCCGCCGCGCGCTCCGCGAGTTCGGCGCCGAGCCGCCGCCGGTGCTCTACTGCCCGGACTCATTCGGCCATCCCGCCGCGCTCCCCGCGATCGCGCGCGGCTTCGGCCTCGACGCCGCGGTGCTGTGGCGCGGCTACGGCGGACCGCGCTGGCCCGACGGCGACGCCGCGCGCTGGAGCGCGCCGGGCGGCGAGCGCGTGCTGCTGCTCCACCTTCCGCGCGACGGCTACGAGCTCGGCTCGAACCTTCCCGCGAGCGACGCCGAGGCCGGCCGGCGGTGGCGGGCGATGCGTGCGGAGCTTGCGCCGCGCGCGCGGCTCGGCGCCGTCCTCGTCCAGAACGGCGCCGATCATCACGCACGCCAGACCGCGCACGCCGCGGCCATCGCCGCGCTCGCGCGCGTCGCCGCCCCCGACCGCGTCGTCCGGTCGTCGCTGCGAGACTATGCACGCACGGCCGCCGAGCGCGCGGGCAGCGCGGCGCTGCCCGAGGTGCGCGGCGAGCTGCGCGACTCGTACGGCTACACCTGGACGCTCCAGGGCACGTTCGCCTCGCGCGCGGCGCAGAAGCGGCGCAACGCGCTCGTCGAGCGGGCGCTGCTCCGCGAGAGCGAGCCGTGGGCGGCGCTCGCGATCGCCTCGCCAGCAACGGCGTCGGAAGCAACCGCGATGCCGTTCGCCGCGCTGCTTCGCGCCGCGTGGCGCACGCTGCTCCTCTGCCATCCGCACGACACGCTCTGCGGCTGCTCCGCCGACGAGGTCGCGCGCGCGATGGACGCGCGACTGGACGATGCGCTGAGCCAGGCTCGCGGCGTGGCGGACAACGCGTTGCTCGCCGTCATCGGCCATGACGCGGTGCGGGCGCGCCGGTGGCGCGACGCGTGGTCCCGCGCCCTCGTCGTGCGCAACGCGGCGGCCCGTCCGCGCGCCGGCGTCGCCGAGGTCGAGCTGCTCACGTTCCTGCACCACGTACCGGTCGGACCGGGATCGGCGGGCGCGGCGAGGCGCTCCGAGCGCGGCCGCGCCGCGCCGGTGCGTACGGTGGGCGACGCGGTGCCGCTGCAGATCCTCGAGCGCGCGACGCGCCACGACCGCGTCGAGTCGCCGCGCCACTACCCCGACGACGACTTCGTCGAGACCGCACGCGCCGTCGCCTGGGTGCCGGACGTGGCCGGCTACGGCACCGCGTCGTGGCTCCTCGAGGAGAGGGTGTCGCATGCGGGGCTGCCGGACGACGTCGTGCCGGTCACGTCGCCGCACGAGAACGCGCTCGCGAACGGCCTGCTCGAGCTGCGCATCGAGCGCGACGGCGCGGTGCGCGTCGCGTCGCCAGCGCTCGGTTGGTCCGTCCCGTCCCTCGTCTCGTTCGAGGACGTCGGCGACGTCGGCGACCTGTACACGCACTCGCCCGCCGGCAAGACGACGACGAAGGCGTGGTTCCTCGGCGCCCGCGTCGTCCATGCCGGTCCGCTGCGCGGCGAGATCGAGGCCCGCTGGCGGCTGCGCGTGCCGGCACGGCGGGGCGCGACGGGCGAGGAAGGCGACGACGTCGTCACGCCGCGCGGCGGCCGGTCGGCGGCGCACGTCGAGCTGCAGATCACCGTGCGGCTCACGCTCGACGCCGGCGCGCCCTTCGTTCGCGTCCGCGTGGCTGGAGAGAACCGGGCGCGCTACCACCGTCTGCGCGTCGTGTTCGCGACCGGCGTGAACGAGCCGCGCGTCATCGCCGACGCCGCCTTCGGTCCGGTCGAGCGCGCGCCTGTGCTGGTCTCGCCCGAGGAGCGCGCGGTCGAGGCGCCACCGGCGACGGCGCCGCTGCACCGGTACGTCTCGCTCTACGGCGCGGAGCGCGGCGTCACGCTCTTCTCCGACGGGCTCGCGGAGTACGAGGCCGGCGAGGACGGCCGCGTCGCGGTGACGCTCCTCCGCGCCGTCGGCGAGTTGTCGCGCGCCCACCTGCCGGAGCGGCCCGGGCACGCCGGCTGGCCGCTGCCGACGCCGCTCGCCCAGTCGCTCGGCGCCTTCGAGGCCTGCTTCGCGCTCTTCCCGCACGGCACCTTCGGCGACGACGCGATGGCGCTCGTCGAGCGAACGGCCGACGACGTTCTCCTTCCGCTCGCGGGCGAGACGCTGCGCTCGGCGCTCGCGCTACCGCGGCCGACGCTCGGCATCGAGCTCGAGGGGGACGGCCTGTCGTTCTCGTCAGCGAAGTCCGGCGAGGACGAGCCCTGGATCGTGCTGCGTTGCGTGAACGTCACCGAGCGCGCGGTCCAGGGACGGTGGCGGCTCGGCTTCGACGTCGCCGACGCCCGGCACGCGCGGCTCGACGAGACGCCGCTCGGTCCCCTCGTCGTGGAGCGGAGCCGCGAGATTCCGTTCGACTCCGGGCCGCGGGCGATCGTGACCGTGCTGGTGCGACCTCGGCGTTAGGCGGGCGTCGTCGTCCGCTGTGCCGCGGCGTCAGGCGCGCTCGGCGATCGCTCGCGCGTTGCGCACGCCGGCGAGGCGGTCGCCGAGCGCGTCGCCGAGCAG
>DATMHT010000016.1:0-10015 GCA_035554795.1 Gemmatimonadaceae bacterium
CGGTAGCCGGCGACGTCGTAGTCGAAGCGCGCGCCGCGCGGCAGCAGCTCGCCGACGAGCGCCAGCAGCTCGCCCTCGGCGTCGGCACCGGCGGCGACGCGCGGAAAGGCGCGCGGGTCCCAGTGGCCGTTGCGGGCGTAGCGGCCGGCGCGGAAGGGCCGGTCGGCGCTGAACGCCGCGAGCACCGTCCCGTCGCCTAACGCGGATCCGGCGGTGAAGGCGTCGCGCCCGCCGCCGCGCGAGCGCACGACGAGGTCGGCGTCGCCGCGAATCGTCTGCGCGCTGTCGAAGGGATCGAGCGGGAAGAGGACGCGGACGTGCCCTGTGGGGTCGGCCTGGAGCACGACGACCCAGCCGTCGGCGCGCGTCCGCACGCTCACCCGGCCGTGGTCTCCCGGCACGAGCGCTTCCTCGCCGAGCGAGACGCGCACGGCGGGAGCGGACGGGGCGTGACCGAGCGTCGCGGCGGCCGCCGGCGGCCGCAGGGTGTCCTGGGCGCCGAGCGTGGTGGTGACGGCGAGCGGCGCGAGCGCCAGCAGCAGCACGCCCGCGGTGGCGAGCGGCGCGGCGGAGCGCGGCACGGTGGCGAGCGACATGGTCCCCCCCGGGACGGCGGTCCTGCGAGCGGCGACGATCCTCCGTCTAGAGTGCCGGCGGTACACCGGAGGCGCAAGAGAGATCGGAGGCGCCGGCTCGCGAATGACGCGAGTTGACCTTTCTCTTACACCAGAGGCGGTTAAATGATGAGCGGCAAGCGGGACCGGTAAGCGGTGGGCGGTTGGCGGTAAGCGCGAGCCCTCGGCCCTGACGCGCACCTGACCCCGTGCACCGGGGGCCCCCCCACGTCAGAGTCTATGGCGCGCGCCGCGATTCACATGACCAATCCGCCGCCGTCCGCACCGGTTCGCGCCCACCGCCTCCCGCTTCCTGCTTACCGGTGCCCCTCTTTCTTCTTCGGCGGCTCGTAATGCCCCTGCTCGGCGGGGCTCTCGGCCTGCCCACGGCGGGCGTGCTGGCCGCGCCCCTCGCCCATCCCCTCGACGTGCGGTAGCGTCGTGGGGGACTCGCCCGCCGCCCCGCCGGCCATCGTGTCGGGCAGGTCGGCCATGCTGCTGCCCTCGGTGCCGCGCTCGTTGTCGCGCTCGAGGTCGCGGTCGTAGCGGTCTTCCATCCGGTCGTTGCGCTCGCCCATGGATGCTCCTCGTGAATGGGAAGGCTCGCGAGGCGGGCAGGGGATGTGCCAGGGAATGGGGAGCGGGCCGCGTACCTGATTCCTGATTCCTGCGTGCTGATGCTGGCCGCTCTGAGGGGGCGGCTTTAGCACGCAGGAATCAGGTATCAACGCCTTCTCTCCATATCGCGTACTCACGGCGTCCGCTCATCCCTCGCTCTCCCCGGAGGCTCCGGAGTGATCGCTCCTCGCTCGTCTCTCTCGCTCGTCCTCGTCGCGGCCGCGGTCGCCGCGCCACTCGCCGCGCAGACGCCCGCGCCGGCACGCGCCAGGGCGGCGGCGTCGTCGCCCCGACCCGCGACCCCCGACCCGCGACCCGGCTCTGCCATCGCCTCCCTCGCCGCGCCCTACGACTCGCTCGCCTTCGCCGCCCTCAAGTGGCGCGAGATCGGGCCCTTCCGCGGCGGGCGCTCGGTCGCCGTCGCCGGGTCGGCCAGCCGGCCGATGGAGTACTGGTTCGGCACCGTCGGCGCCGGCGTCTTCAAGACGACCGACGGCGGCTACAGCTGGGCGCCGATGAGCGACAAGTACTTCGGCGGCACCGTCGGCGCGATCGGCGTCGCCGAGTCGAACCCCGACGTCGTCTACGTCGGCACCGGCGAGTACCCGATCCGCGGCAACGTCTCGCACGGCGAGGGTGTCTTCAAGACCACCGACGGCGGGAAGACGTGGACGTACGTGGGACTCAAGGAGACGGAGCAGATCTCCCGCGTCCGCGTCCATCCGACCAACCCCGACATCGTCTACGTCGGCGCCCAGGGACACGTCTACGCGCCGAACGCGGAGCGCGGCGTCTATCGCACGAAGGACGGCGGGAAGACGTGGCAGAAGATCCTCTTCCGCAACGACAGCACGGGCGTCACGGACCTCGTCATGGATCCGACGAACCCGAACGTCCTCTACGCCGCCTTCTGGCAGGCGGGGCGCAAGCCGTGGCAGCTCGTCTCCGGCGGCGCCGGCAGCGGGATCTTCAAGACCACCGACGGCGGCGATCACTGGACCGAGATCACCCGCAACCCGGGGCTCCCCGCGGGCATCATCGGCAACATCGGCATCACCGTCTCCGCCGTGAAGCCGTCGCGGCTCTGGGCGCTGATCGAGGCCGACTCGGGCGGCGTCTTCCGCTCCGACGACGGCGGCGCGACGTGGACGGCGACGAACCACGAGCGCAAGCTGCGCCAGCGCGCTTGGTACTACACGCGCATCTTCGCCGACACGAAGGACACGAACACGGTCTACGCCCTGAACACCGGCATGTACCGCTCGACCGATGGCGGCAAGACGTTCAAGAACATCCCCGTGCCGCACGGCGACAACCACGACCTGTGGATCGCGTCGAACGACCACGCGCGGATGATCGAGTCGAACGACGGCGGCGCCAACGTCTCGTTCAACGCCGGCAAGACGTGGAGCGAGCAGGATCAGGCGACGGCCCAGTTCTACCACGCGATCACGACGACGCACTTCCCGTATCAGGTGTGCGGCGCGCAGCAGGACAACTCGACGCTCTGCGGCCCGAGCCGCGCGCCGGGCGGGATCGGCATCGACCAGTGGAAGGACGCGGGCGGCGGCGAGAGCGGCTACATCGCCTCGCGCCCCGACGCGCCCGACATCGTCTACGCCGGCAGCTACGGCGGGCTGACGACGCGCAAGGATCTGCGCACGGGCCTCGAGCGCGACGTGAACCCGTGGCCCGACAACCCGATGGGCCACTCGGCGGAGGACCTCAAGTACCGCTTCCAGTGGACCTTCCCGATCGTCCTCTCGCCGTTCGACCCGAAGACGCTCTACATCGGCTCGAACGTGCTTTTCAAGAGCACGAACGAGGGGCAGACGTTCACCGCGATCTCGCCCGACCTCACCCGCCACGACCCGTCCACGTTAGGCGCCTCGGGCGGCCCGATCACCAAGGACCAGACGTCGGTCGAGTACTACGCGACGATCTTCGCGGTCGCCGAGTCGCCGGTGAAGCGCGGGCTGATCTGGACCGGCTCGGATGACGGGATGATCAATGTCACGCGCGACGGCGGCGCGTCGTGGCAGAACGTCTCGCCGAAGGACTGGGGCGACTGGCTCCGCATCTCGAGCATCGAGCCGTCGCACACGAAGCCGGGCACGGCGTACGTCGCCGCGAATCGCTACCAGCTCGACGACAAGCGCCCCTATCTCTTCCGCACCGACGACTACGGCCACACCTGGACGCGGCTCGGCTACGGCGTGAAGAGCGACGGCAGCCCGGCCGACGGCACGATCGCGCCCGACGAGTTCACGCGCGTCCTGCGCGAGGACCCGGAGAAGCCGGGCCTCCTCTACGCCGGCACCGAGCGCGGTGTCTGGGTCTCGTTCGACGACGGCGCGCGATGGCAGCGCCTCCAGCTCAACCTGCCGAAGGTCCCGGTGCACGACCTCGCCGTGAAGGACGGCGACCTCGTCGCCGCGACGCACGGCCGCTCCTTCTGGATCCTCGACGACGTCAGCGCCCTGCGGCAGCTCACGCCGGCGATCGTCGCGAAGAACGTGCACCTCTTCCAGCCGCGCGACGCCTGGCGCGTGAGCTGGGGCGGCGCCCGCGGCGGCGGCAACGCCGCGAAGCCGGTCGGACAGAACCCGGCGTCGGGCGCGGTCGTGAGCTACTGGCTCAAGAGCCCGAACCAGGAAGTGACGCTCGCCTTCCTCGACGCGAGCGGCAAGGTGATCCGCTCGTTCACGAGCAAGCAGGACTCGGCCGTCGCCGCCGACTCGGTGAAGAAGGTGCAGACGCGCCGCGACAGCCTGACGAAGGCGGGCGTGAGCGCCGACAGCATCAGGAAGCTCGAGGCCAAGAGCGAGGGGCCGGGCGAGACGAGCGGTGGGGGCGGCGCCGAGGAGGAGGAAGGGCCGCGCCGCGCGCCGCCCCCGCCGCGCGTGCCGAACAAGGCGGGGCTCAACAGCTTCGTCTGGAACATGCGCTACCCCGACGCGAGCACGTTCGCGAACCTGATCATGTGGGCTGGCGGCACGCAGGGGCCGGTCGCGCCCCCGGGCACCTACACCGTGCGCCTGACGACGGGCGGCGTCACCGAGTCGCGCACCTTCGCGCTGAAGAAGGATCCGCGCTCGCCGGCGACCAACGCCGACCTGGCGGCGCAGTTCGCGCTCCTGATGAAGATCCGCGACCGCGTCAGCGCCGCGAACGACGCGGTGAAGACGATCCGCAACGTCCGCGCGCAGATCGCCGACCGCGAGAAGCAGCTCGGCGCGAAGGGCGGCGCGGAGCTCGAGCGCTTCAGGACCGTCTCGTCGCAGCTCGCGAGCCGGCTCGGCGCGGTCGAGCAGGAGGTCTATCAGGTGAAGAACCAGAGCTCGCAGGATCCGCTCAACTACCCGATCAAGCTGAACAACCGCATCAGCGCGCTCGCCGGCGTCGTCGGCGGCACCGACGCGCGCCCGACCGACCAGTCGTACGCGGTGTTCACCCTGCTCTCGGCGGAGCTCGACAAGCAGCTCGCGGCGATGAAGGGCACGATGACCGAGCTCCTGCCGCAGGCGAACGCCGTGCTCAAGACCGCCGGCCTCGCCGCGATCGTCCCCAGCACCGCCGAGATCGCGCCCACCCCCGCCACCATCGCCGCGTCGTCGGGCGGGGAGGAGGAAGAACAGTAGGACGCGCCCGGCCAGAGCATTCGCGCCGCGGATTTCCGCGGATGAACGCGGATGCCGCCTCGTTCTCGGCAAGGGCGTCGACGCCGCAGATGAACGCAGATCGACACGGATAGGGCAGTTCCCATCACGACCAAAGCTCCTCTCACCAGACCTGGCGAGAGGAGCTTTGTTTTGCGACCGGCCGCTCGATCCGCGTCGGTCCGCGCCAGCGGGCCGCTGCGTGAATCTGCGGCGAATGATCTTCCAAAGAGCAGCCGTATCCGCGTCCATCCGCGGAAATCCGCGGCGCCCGCTTCTCGCCGAGAGCCGAGAGCCGCTCTATTCTCTCGTCTCGCCTCGCCCCAACCGTCCCGCGTGCGCTTCGATGTTCTCGCGGTACGTCCGGCTCAGGCGCAGCTTCACGCCGGAGTGGAGCGTGACGACGTAGTCGCCCGCGAACCAGGGCTGCAGCTCCTTGATGCGGTCCACGTTGACGATCGCCGAGCGGTGGATGCGGACGAAGCGCGCGGGGTCGAGTGCGCCCTCGAGCGCCGCCATCGTCTCGCGCAGCAGGTGCACCTCGCGGCCGGCGTGCAGCCGCACGTAGTTCCCCGCCGCCTCGGCCCAGTCCACGTCGGCGACGCGGACGAAGATCACGCGGCCGTCCCCGCGGATCGGGATCCGGTCCGGGAAGCGGCGCGTCCCCTCGCCGCGCGCCGGGTCGGTGGGCGCCGGTTCATCCGCCGCGACGACGCCGGCGGAGGCGCCGCGTTGCTGCTGCGCCGGGCCCGAGACGCGCCGCCGCCCGCCGGCCGCCGGCGGTGTACCGCCGACCTGCAGCTCCGCGCTCAGCTGCTCGAGCAGCGCCGCGATGCGCGCGTCCGACTCGCGCCGCGCCGCCGCGTCGGCAGGCACGAGCGCGGCGCGCGCCCGCTGCACGGCGCCGCGGAAGCGCTCGGCGGTGAACGGCTTGAGCAGGTAGTCGAGCGCGTGCACGTCGAAGGCGCGGATCGCGTACTGGTCGTACGCGGTCACGAAGACGATCACCGGCCGACGCGGCGCGGCGACGCCCGTCGACGCGTCGGCGATCCGGCGCAGCACGCCGAAGCCGTCGAGCTCGGGCATCTGCACGTCGAGAAAGACGACGTCGGGCGCGAGTCGCGCGATCGCGTCCACCGCCGCCACGCCGTCGGCGCACTCGCCGACGACGCTCACGTCGCGCTCGGCGCGCAGCAGGCGGCGCACGCGCTGCCGGCTCAGCGCCTCGTCGTCCACGATCAGGGCGCGGATCGTCGCCGCGGGCGCCGCCGTCATCGAGCGCCTCCCGCCGCCGCCGCGGCACGTGGCGTGGTGGTCGCCGCCGCGGTCGTCACCGGACCGACACCGCCACCGTTCGGTGTCGGCGACGCGCCGGCGATCGGCACCTCGAGACGCTGCAGGGCGCCGGACGCGCCGTCGCGGCGCAGCACGATCACCAGCCGCCGGCCCTCGCGCACCGCGAACAGCCAGAGGGAAGCCGGGGCCGCGTCGTGGGCCCGCTCGTCGTCGCCGCCCTCGTCGAGGCCGAGCGCGCGCGCCGCCATCGGCTGGAGCGCCATCGGCGGCGTCGGCAGGTCGAGCACGTCGGCGTCCACGTCGAGCCGCATCGTCACCGGCCAGCCGGAGCGGAGGGCGACGAGATCGAGGTACGCGTCGAGCCGCGCGAGCTCGTCGCGCAACGTCGAGCGGCCGTCGGTGACGTGCGGCAGCAGGGAGCGCAGCAGGTCGCCGAGCCGGGCGACCATGCCGTCGGCCCGCTCGACCTCGCGGTCCACGAGGCTGGAGATCGCCGCCAGCGTGTCGAGCAGGAAGCGCGGCTGCAGCCGCCACCGCAGCAGCTCGAGCTCGGTCGCGGCCACCTCGGCCGCCAGCCGCGCCGACTCCCGCTCGCGCGCCCGCCACCGCGCGCGATAGACGACCGCGTACGTGAACGCGAGCACGACGAGATACGCGAAGACGTCCCAGAAGATGATCGTGAGGTTGCGCGGGTCCACGAACGGGTGCGTGGACGCGACGGCGCTCGTCGCGCGGAGGAACCAGAGGTGCGTGAACGCGACCGCGTGCGCGAGCACGAGGTGCGCGGGCACGAGCCAGCGCCAGTTGCGGCGGTCGAGCGGGACACGGCGCGCGAGCCAGACGACGAGCGCCGTCCAGAGCGCCCACCCCCACGCGTCGGTGAGGCTGAGCGCGACGAGCTTGCCCCACGTCGGCGGCGGCATCTTCTCGACCGTGTACATGAGGTGCAGCTCCTGCGCGGCGAGCAGGCCGTACGTCGTCCACGCCGCGAAGACGACCGCCGCCCAGCGGCGGGCGCCCCACGGCGCGCCGCCGTCGTCGGCCACCACCGGCGCGGTCGCGCTCGCCGCGCTCCCCGTTGCCGGCGACACCGGCTCGGTCGCGGTCGCGCTCAGGCGCGACGTACGCCACGGCACGCGCACGCGCGCCAGCACGCCGCCGCCGGGCGCGTCCTGGATCTCGAACACGTGCGCGTCGCCATAGAGCTGTCGCAGCCGCGCGCGCGTGTTGCCGATGCCGAGCCCGCCGCCGCCACCGCCGCCGGCTCCCGATCGCTCGGCGCCGTTCATCGGCGGGCGCGCGCCGAGGCCGGGGCCGTCGTCACGGACGAGGATCTCGAGCGCGCCGTCGCCGCCGCTCTCGTCGCGCAGCCGGTGCGCGCTGACGACCACATGGCCGGGCGCGGCGCGGCGGGCGGTGCCGTGGCGGATCGCGTTCTCGACGAGCGGCTGCAGGATCAGGTGCGGCACGACCGCGCGCCGCGCGTCGTCGTCGGCCTCGGTCGTGATCGTCAGCCGGTCGCCGAACCGCGTCAGCTGGATGTCCACGTAGGCGGCGAGGAAGCGCAGCTCCTCGTCGAGCGTCACCTCCTGGGCCGCGGCGCCGTCGAGCGACATGCGGAAGAGCGCGGCGAGGTTGCCGAGCGTGCGCCGCGCGGCGGCGGCGTCGGTGTGCACGAGCTCGGAGATCGTGTGCAGCGTGTTGAAGAGGAAGTGCGGCTGCAGCTGGATCGTCAGCACGTGCAGCTGCGCGGCCGCGAGCCGCGCCTGGAGCGCCGCCGCCGCCGCCGCGCCCGTGCGCGCCCGCACCCGGTGGTCGAGCGCGTACGCGACGCCGACGGCCGCGAGGTACGAGAAGACGTCGAGGTCGAGGCGATTGAGGAAGGTGACGCGCCAGGCGGGCGGTACCCACGAGTCGGTCGCCTGAAGCAGCAGCCGGAGCGCCGTCACCTCGACGGCGACCGCCGCCGCGGCGCACAGCGCGTGCGCGGCGAGCGCGCGACCGGCATGTCGCGCGTTCCACGGCACGCGCCGGACGACGGCGACCGCCGTCAGAGTCACCGCCGCCCAGAGCACGGCGTCGAGCAGCGGCGCGGCGACGGCGGACAGCCGCGCGCCCGGCGACACGCCGCCGAACGCGAAGCGCAGCGCGATGCGCAGCACGGCGAGCGTCGTCCAGCCGGCGACGATCAGCAGCGCGAGCGTCCGCGACGATCCGGCCGCGGCTGCGGCCGGCCGCGGCGGTGACGCCGGCGGCGACGGGCGGCTCGGCGGCGGGGTGTGGGGCATCGCGATCACGGGTCGGAGGGACTCGCCATCGGTGCCCCACAGTCGTGCCGCGCCCGTCGCGGCGCAAGCCACGCGTGCGTCGCGCGGCTGGCGGTCGTGCGCACGCGGCTCACGCCGCTGCGTCACGCGAGTGCGGCCGGTCGCGCGCTCACCGGCGCGTGAGCACGAGCTCGCGCGTGACGCGCCACGTCGCGCCGCCGTCCGCCGAGCGCTCCCACCGCTCCGCGGCGCCGCCGTCGGGCAGCGCGCGCCAGACGACGCGGGTGATCGGCTCCATCGCCGCGGCGGCCGTGATCGTCGGCTCGCGCTGCTCGAGCATCACCACCGCCGCGCCCGGCGCCGGCGCCTCGCCGACGAGCACGACGCGGCGGCCCTCGTCGTCCACCGACTCGCGGATCCAGCGTGCGCTCCGCGCGTCGTAGGCGGCGTAGCTGATGCCGCGGTACGTGCCCGACGCGTCGAAGTCGGCGCCGACGGTCAGGCAGTCGCCGAGGTCGGTGACGACGGTGCGCCGCCCGACGACGTCGGAGACGCGGCCGTCGCGCCGCGCGACGTGGACGTCCCAGTCGCCGAGCAGGAAGTCGAGCGCCCGGTACGGTCCGGCCGGCGCCGAGCAGCGCGCCGGCCGCGGCGACGACGACGTCGGCTGCGTCGCGCTCGCGACGGACGTGGTCGTGGGCGGCGACGGCAAGGGCTGCAGCACGACGCTGTCGGTGCGCGGCGCGTAGACGCCGTCGAACGTCGTGCGCCACCGCGCCGAGTCGTCTGCCGCGGCGACGACCGACGTGTCCCACGTCTGCCGCACGCGGCCGCTGTCGAGCGACCGCCAGGTCACGCGGTCGTGCGGCGGTACGGAGTCGCCGGCCCAGCGCGGCGGCGAGGCGAGCACCATCACGCCGGCGGACGGCGCGTCGCCCGAGAGGCGGAGGACGTTGGCGGCGCGGTCCACCCAGAACTGGTGCCAGCGTCCGTCGCGCCGGTCGTACGCGTTGACGCTCCGGCCGCCGAGCCCGGCGGCGACGCGCCACCGCTCCTCCATTGCGCAGCCGCCGAGCGTCGGCGTGATCTGGCTCGCGCCGACGACGCGCCCGCGCCGGCCCGACACCTCCCAGCGGCCGGCCCAGAAGTCGAAGGCGCGGTACGGCGCGCCGGCGCAGGCGTTGCCCGCCGTGGTCGCTGGCGGCGGCGTCGCGCGCGCGACGCCGCCCGCGCACGCCACGGCCGCGCCTCCGCCGAGTGAGAGGAGCAGCGCGACGGACAGCGCCGTCGTGGCGGCGGGCCGGGCGGCACCGGTCATCAGCCGGCGTCGCCGCGAAATCATGTCCTGCTCGTTAGGCATCACGGCTCAGGCACCCGTCGAGCTGTGGTTGCTGCGCGCGGCCTCCGATATGGGGAAGCTCACGTCGCCGCCCAACCGTCCGCCCGTCACGACGCTGACGACCGGGGCGGCGACGGTCTGCGCCGCCGCCGGCCTCGCGAGCAGCGCTTCGGCGACGGTCGCCATCGCCGCGACGGTCGCCGCGGCGGCGAGCGCCGCGCC
>DATMHT010000017.1:0-8945 GCA_035554795.1 Gemmatimonadaceae bacterium
GTAGAGCAGCCGTCCGCTATCGCCCACCGGCTCCGGCTCGCCGACCACGAAGTACTCGGCGAACGCGCCCTCGAACGCCTCCCGCGAATAGTCGTGGGGCGCCTCGCCGCGCGTCGCCAGCAGCCGCCGCGCCTGCGGATCTTCGGCCGGTACGAACTCCACGATCGCGTGGCGTCCGACCGAGGCGAGGAAGCTCGCCACGTGAGACAGCGGGACGTTGCCCGCGAGCGTCAGGTGGTGCACGAGCGCCAGGGCGAGCACGAGATCCGCCGGTCCGCGCTCGACGAGTGACATGCGCTCCCGATGCGCCCATCCCAACGCCGGCGACGGGTTGCGCAGGTCCATGACCAGCGGCAGGATCTCGGCGTCGCTACCACGGACGCGCGCATAATGCCGCTCGACCGCCGCCGGATCGACGTCCAGCGACACGACACTGGCGCCCGCGTCGGCGGCGATGCGGCTGAACAGACCGGCGTTCGCGCCGAGATCCCACACGGTCGCCGGGCGCACCTCGGCGACGTGCGCGGCCACCAGCGCCCGCTTTGCCGACAGCGCGGCGTCCGAGTAGTTGTGCTCGACCTCGTAGTCCGCCCACGTCGTTCCGGCCGGTGTCCAGCGCAGCCCTTCGATGGTGGTGCGCAGATGCGCGACGAGACGCTCGAGCGCGGCCTTCGAGATCGTGCGACGCGACGCCGCCTTGCCGTCGTTGCCGAAGCGCCGCTGCGCCTTGGCGTGCGCTCGCACGTGCAGCCACAGTCCCAGGCTGCGGAATGCGCGCCCACCGAGGAGAGTGCTGACGATGTCGAGCGGAATGCCGTCGGGGAACGTGCGGTACAGGAGCGCCAGCCGCGGTTCGCGCCCCGCCATCAGGGCGAGCGGCCCGAGAAAATGCTCGCAGAACTGGCGATAGGCGCTCCACGGCCGGCCCTCCTCGTAGCGGCCGAAGGAGAGCGTATCGATGAACACCGGCCGGCCGCGCGAGAACTGGACGTTGAACGCGCTCGCGTCCCGCAGGGTGAGCCCGCGCCGCAGTGCCCTGGCCTGGAGGTCGAGCGTCAGCAGCGCCGCGTCGCGGAGCTGCCCGAACGACCACTCGTACGGGTACGAGATGAACGGGACGACCCGCGGCCGAATCACGCGGTAGGCGCCCGGCGCCGCGGCCTTGGCGACGTCGTCTTCGGTGTGCTCGACGAGGAGCCCGGCGCCCGCCAGCTCGTCGTACAGACCGCTGGACAGGAACAGATCGAAGTCGTCCTGGAACGACGCGTTGACCTGTCGGTAGAGAACCCCCGAGCGGCGATAGACGAAGCCGGCCGCGTCGCGGTACGAGGCCGGCGAGACCTCGACGGTCACCTAGTCGCGCCTTCTACCCAGGAGCCGTGCGACGAACCGCTTCACCTGGGAGAACATGGCCGCCACGGCGATGAGCGCAGCGCCGAGGACCTGAACGAGGATGCTGCCTGCACCGGGATCGATGTACATGGGGACCGAAGCAATAGTTCACAAATGCATGCCGCGGCGGACGGCTCTGCGACGAGCCGTCACGCCCGGGTCGATCGATTTTCAAGCGTTCTCACCGCACGGCGGCCGCGACGCCGCTATGGTCCGAAGGCTATCCGCGTGCTCCGCGCCGCACAACCCGCCAGACGCGTGCCGTCGTAGTGCAGTCCGTCGGCGAGCTGCATATTGAAAACGCATGCACGGCCGGGCACCGCCTCGATCGCCCCGGTCGCGAACGGGGAGGGCTTCGGCGCGACGTCGCGGGACGTGAGATGCGTCACGATCGACCGTGCCGCGCGCTTCCTGGCGCAGCGCGTCGTACGGCGCCGTCGTCCAAGCGCTCCCGTTTGCGTGCGTGCCGGCGCCAACGTCGCTCGCGCACGGCACGGGTCCGCGGCGTCAGGGAATCGTGTTCTGCTGCCGGTAGCTCCGGCGGTCGTAGTCGAACTTGAGGTCCGGCTGCGCGTTCAGCGAGATGAAGAAGGTGAACGCGAAGCTGCCGTTCGGTCCCTTGGTGAAGCCGAAGATGGCGCGCCAGTCGTGCAGCTCGCGCTGCAGCGTGACGATCTGGCTGGCGAAATCCTTCCCGCGGAAATCGTACTGCGTACTCCACGCCGCCGACCAGTGCGGCGTAATGTCGAACGACATGTTCGAGCCGAGGTTCGTCTGCGGCGGCGTGCGGTAGATCGTCCCGTTTCGGCCGATCGTGTTCGAGTTCGGGTCGATGCCGCCATTCGCGGCGCCGAACGTGACGGGGTTCGCGCGACAGAGATTGAAGGTCGCCGGGATCGTGCGGTACTGCTCGCAGATGACGGCCGGGTCCACGTCGACGACGTTGGTGCCGCTGACCGGGCGCGGTCGCTGCGACGTGAAGGTGAAGCTACCCTGCCATCCGCGACCGCTCGGCACGTTGAACTGCGCGTTGCGCGCCTCGCTCCCGGCGACCGGCTGCGACAGCACCTGGTCGGCGATGGCGTCCTGACGCGTCTGCGCGATCTGCTCGGCCTGGGCGGTGCCCGGCGTGCGGGCGGGCACCGCGCGGCCGAAGATGCGGGCGAACGCGGCGAAGATCCCCGAGTTCTGGTTCAGCGACAGTGTCGCGCTCACGTTCTCGAGGTACGGCTTGAACACCGCGGTATCGCTCAGGGTGCTCCCCTTGAACAGCGAGTGACTCGTGTTCAGGGTGAACCCGGGCAGGAGGTCGGACGAGAAGCTCATGTCGAACCGGTCCGACTGGAGCCCGGCGAAGCCGTTCACCTTCGGCGCGTTGGGATACCGGATCGGGTCCGCCGCGCGGCGCCGCAGCTCACGCAGCTTCGCGAAGTCGTACGCGACGTCGCTGAAGCGGATCGAGACGATCTTGAGCTTCTGCCCACCGCCGTACTGGCTGTCGGTGTTGAGCGCCCCGCTGTCGGCGGGCTGCTTCAGCTTCGCCTCGAGGTTCGTGCTCAGGCCGAGCGAGACGCGGTTGTTCTGCAGCGATCCGAGGTAGTCGCTGCGCGAGCTCCCGACGGCGTTGAGGTACTCGTCGCTGACGCGCGCTTCCGGCGCATAGTCGAAGCGCAGCACCGGCGAGATGGCGTGGCGGAAGCGCGTGACCGGACCGAAGCCCGGGAAGAGCCCGAAGAAGGTCGGCGACGCGCTCACGCCGTACTGGAGACGCTTCGACTGGTGGACGAACGTGCCGCCCGTGAACTGGCTGCGCACCCAGTACGCGCCAGGATCCACGTTCACGATGCTGACCGAAGGCGTGAAGTTCCACTTGCCCTGCGACAGGGAGGGCAGCGAGATGCCGGTGATCCAGTCCACGTCCGTCTGGTAGGTGCGGCCGTAGAGCCGGTTCGACTTGGCCACCGAATCACGCCCCTGGCTGTCCTTCAGGGGAAGACCATCGGGACCGGTCACCACCGCGTCGATGGCGTACCGCGTCGGAATCGTGCTCTCGCGGTCGTTGATCGCGAACGAGTTGCTCCAGTCGAAGCCGAAGATCTTGATCGGTGTGCCCAAGCTGACCGTCGTCGCCCGGCGGCTCGGGAGCTGCCGCGTGCTGTCGAGCTCACCGCCGCCGCGCAGGAAGTAGCTGTAGGCCGCCGCACCCGACTGGTCCATCTTGAGATTCTGCTGGTTGCTGACGTTCAGCGACGGCGTCCACACCAGCCACGACGCGAGATTGAGCGGCCCACTCATGAGACTGAGCTGCGGCAGCGTCTGATCCACTTCCTGCCGACCCGGGAACTGCCTGCGCGTGCCGCCGGCCTGCATCGAGAACGGGCCGATCTTGCGCGAGTAGTTGAGCTGCGACTGGATCGTGGCGAGCGCCTGATACGGGTTGATCGTCGTGTTCCGCTGGACGGTGGTGTTCGTCACGTAGTTGACGTTCGCCGAGAGCCGGCTCGTGGACGAGAACTCCTGATCGTGCACCCAGGAGAAGCTCGTGTTGCGAAGCCCGTTGCCCTGCCGCATGTACGACGTCGCGAACCGCCCCGTCAGGAAGCGGTTGAGCCAGCGGTAGCGCCACTCGCCGTTGTAGCGGATCCAGCCCACGTCGGCGCCCGTGCCGGCGGAGCTGTACCAGTCCACGGCCGCCTGCGCATCCATGAAGTCGTTCAGCGCGAAGTAGTAGCCGAAGTTCTCGAAGTGGCGGTGATAGCTGGGGTTGTTCCGCAGCAGCTCGCTGACGCCGAAGCGTGGCGTGAGCAGTCCGCTGCGCCGCCCCGAGCGCAGGTCCTGGAAGATGAACGGCAGCACCATCACCGGAACGTCGGCGATGTAGAGCACCGCCGGCCGCGCGACCAGCACCTTCTTGGCGACGAGCTTGATCTCCTTCGCCTCGAAGTGGTAGTCGGGCACGGGATCGTCGCAGCTCGTGATCGAGCCGTTGCGGACGTAGAAGGCCTTGTCGCCCTGCCCCGTGCTGTCGCTCAGGTACGCGCCGCGCGCGCCGCTCACGTGCCACGTCTCGCCGCTCGTGACCTCGGTGCTGATGTTGCTCACGAGCGCGCGACGCGTGCCCATGTCGTACTCCACGTAGCCGATGGCGACGACGTCGGATCCCTGAGTCGGGTCGCGGAGCACGACCGTGTCGCCGATGGCGGGATTTCCGGTCGCGCGCACGAGCTGCAGCGAGTCGTTGTAGAGGACGCGGAGTCCGACGATCAGGCTCTGCCCTCGCTGGACGGCCGCCGGCGTCCCCGCCGCCGAGTCGCCCTGGAGCGTCAGGACACGGCCGGTCGCGTCGAAGTTGACGGTCTCGCCCTGGTAGCGCGTGATGTCGAATCCAGTGCGGCCCGAAAGATCTTGCATGACCGAGTCCTCCTCGGCCCACTTCACCAGCTCGCGCCGCGTCGAGTCGGCCTTGGCGCTGTCGGCGCCGGGCGTGGTCGGGCGCTCCGTCCGCGGTGGCGGCGGCGGCCGCCGGCCACCGCGCCCGCGCACCTGGGCGTCCGCGGTCGCGGCACCGATTGCCGAGAGCGTCGTCACCGCCAGCAGGATCAGCACCCCGGAAGCACAGCCGCGTCTCATGCGACCACCTCCGCCTCGGCGGCGCGCGCCCGCCGCTGGCGGCGCCGGTAGATGACGTACGACAGCGCCACGCTCAACTCGTAGAGGAAGTAGAGCGGCACCGCCATCGCGATCGTCGTCCAGACCAGGTCACCCGGCGTCAGGAACGCGCCGATGATGACGCACGCGACGATGGCGTGGCGGCGGAACTTGTTCAGCAATTGCGGCGTCACGATCCCCAGCGCGGCGAGCGCCAGGATCACGATCGGCAGCTCGAAGCAGAGGCCGAACGCGAGCGACATGCTGACGGCGAAGTCGAAGTACTCCGACGCGGTAATCATCGGCGTGAGCGATGCCGTCTGGAAGCTCATCAGCCACGAGACGGCGAGCGGCAGCACGACGAAGAACGACAGGCTCACGCCGGCGAGGAAGAGCGCGATCGCCCCGAAGATGACGGGGATGACGAGCTTCTTCTCGTGCGTGTAGAGCGCCGGCGCGAGGAACGCCCAGATCTGGTAGACGATCACCGGCAGCGCGATCACGACGCCGAGCGCGACGGCCGCGGTGAGCGTGATCTGGAAGGGGTCGCCCGGGTGCGTGTAGACGAGCTTCGCGCCGTGCAGGTAGGGCGTGATCGGGCGCTCGAGCACCCCGATCACGTCGAACTGCGTGATGACGAAGAAGGCGGCGCCGACGCCGACGACGAGCGCCGAGAGCGACTTCAGGATGCGCCAGCGAAGCTCCTCGAGGTGGTCGAGGAACGGCATCTCCGCCGCTTCGCGCTGCTCCGGATGCTCCTGCTGCGCCCCCATCACGCCTCCCTCACCGTCCCGTCCCACGTGCCGATCCCGGCCGCCGCGCGGCGCGGCGCGCCGTTACTTCAGGTTGCGCAGCCGCTCGCGCGCCAGCTCCGCCTCGTCCGAGCGAGGGAAGCGGTTCACGACCTCGTTCAGCGCGGCGCGGCCCTCCGGCGCGCGCCCCATCTTGAGCAGCAGGAGCGCGTGCTTGTAGAGCGCGGTGGGCGCGCGCGGCGACGACGGGAAGTTGGTCGCTACCGCCACGTACCCCGAATCGGCCGCCGTGTTGTTCCCCTCCCCGGCGTACGACTCCGCGATGTAGAACTGGGCGTCCGGCGCCAGGTCCGACGACGGGTACTGACGCAGAAGGTCCTGGAAGCCGGACCGCGCCGCGCCGGCGCTACCGCGCCGGAGCTGGTCGAGCGAGAGCTGGTAGAGCTGGTTCGGTCCCGGGCCTTCCGCGGCGGCGGGCTGAGCCGCCGCTGTCGGTGGCCCGGCCGGAGGCGCGGAGACGGCCGGGGCGCCACGTGCCGGCGCCACGCTGCCGGTCGGTGCGGCCACGGCGCTCGCCGGACCGCCGAGCGACTGCGCCCGCTCCTCGAGCCCGGCGCGCAGCTCCTGGAGACGACGCTGGCTCTGGCCGGTGAGCTCCTGGATCTGGATCAGCTGCTGACCGAACGAGTACAGCTGGCCCTGCACGTCGCCCTGGAACTTGCCGACGCGGGTGCTCATCGCGCGCAGCGAATCGGTGACGCCGCCAAGCGTCGCACTGACGCGATCGAGCTGAGCGCCGCGTGCCGAGTCACGCTGCGCCTGCTCGGCGCGCATGACCGCGAGGTCGTTCTGCAGCACCTGCACGTCCTGCCGGGTGGCGAAGCACGCCGCGCTCGGCAGGGCGAACAGGAGGGCGGCGAGCGCCGGCGCGCGCCGAAGCGCGCGCCGGCTCACCGCGAAGTCCCGCGTGATCACTGGCGCGCCGGGACGATGTTGTCGCCGCCGGCCGTGATCTCGAACTCGTCGCGGCGGTTCTGCGACCACGCGCTCTCGTCGTCACCCTGCGCGGCCGGGCGCTCCTCGCCGTACGAGATGACGTCGATGCGCGAGGCGTCCACGCCGCGCTGCGTCAGGTAGCGCTTGGCGGCGGCGGCACGACGCTGGCCGAGCGCCAGGTTGTACTCGTCCGAGCCGCGGTTGTCGGTGTGGCCGGCGACGCGGATGCGGAGCGCCGCGTTCGCGTTCAGCACCGGCACCTTCGCGTCGAGGATGCCCTTCGCCTCGTCCGTGATGTCCGACTTGTCGAAGTCGAAGTGGATCGCGGCCGTGATCGCGTTGCGGGCCTCGCTCAGCGCGCGGCTGGCCGCGTCGATCGAATCCTGACGCGCCTTGTTGGCGGCGTCGATCGAATCCTGACGCGTCTTCGCCAGCGCGGCGAGCGAGTCACGCACGCGGTTCGCGGCGTTGATGCTGTCCTGGTTGACCGTCGGCGTCGGCGTGACGGGCGCCGGCTTCTTCGGGCACGCGGTGAGCGCGAGGCTCGTCGCGGCGAGGAGCGCGAGCGGTGCGATGCGCGACATGGTCGGACGGGGACGGCGACGCGGCGAGACGTTCATCGAAGATCTCCGGAGTGGTGCAGTCGTGGGGGAGTGCTGCTCGAGCGAGAACGAAGGACGACCGTCGGCGGCGACGAGACGGACCGCCGCCGGCGTCAGGGCGCGCGGCTCAGCGACGGAGACCACGCCGGCAGCCGCGCCGCGTCGCCCCGCGTCAGCTGACGCGTACGTCCGCTCTCCGCGTCCATCACGTAGAGCTGGCGCACGCCGCCGCGCGTCGATGAGAAGACGAGGTGCCGCGCATCAGGCGCCCACGACGGATCCTCGTTCGAGCCGTCGGTCGTGAGCTGCTTCACGCTGCGGTCGCGGAGGCTGATCGTCATGACCTGGAAGCGCCCCGAGAGCTGCGCCTGAAACGCCACTACCCGTCCGTCGGGCGACCAATCGGGGTTGGAGCGGTACGACTGATCGCCGAACGAATACGGAGTCAGCAGTTCGGCATTCGTCCCATCGGCGTCGGTAATATACACCTCCGGATGCCCGGGGCGACCCGACGTGAACGCGACGCGCCCGCCGTCGGGGCTCACCGTCGGCGACACGTTGTCCGTCCCCCGCCCGACGGTGATGCGGCGCGCACCGCCGCCGTCCAGCGGCGCGGCGACGAGGTCGGTTCCCGCCTCCTCGCCGTGCGCGTAGATGAGCGAGCTCCCATCCGGCGTGAACACGGGCGTGATGTTCAGGCCGCCCGGCGTCGCGGCCAGCGTGCGTGTGCTCCCCGTCACCAGGTTGCGGACGACGATCTCCGTGCCGCGCGGGCCGAACGCGCTGTAGGCGATGGACCGCCCGCTCGGCTGCCAGGTCGGCGAGAGCGCGAGCCCGCCGTTGGTGACCGCCTGCACATTCGCCCCGTCGCTGTCCACGAGGTACACGCGGCCGCCGCGCACGAACAGCATGCGCGTCGCCGCGACACCGCGGGTGCCGGTGATGGCATCCTCGAGCACGTCCGAGATCGCGTGCACCGTCATGCGCCAGTCGGCGGTGAGCGCGGGCGCGGGCAGCGCGAAGTCGCGCACGAGCGCGACACGCCGGCCGCCGACGTCGTAGAGGGCGACGTGCACGCCGGCCGGTGTCAGCGTCGCGCGGACGACCGCGGCCGCGCCGAGCTTCGCGAGCAGCGCGTAGTCGGGCGCCGCGGCGGGATTGGCGGACTTCACCGCGGCCGCCGCCGCGCCCGCGCCGACGATTGTCACGCGATCGCCGTAGTCCAGGTCGCGCTCGATGATGGTGCGCACCGAGTCGCCGGCCAGACCGGCGACGGGCAGGATCGCGACGCCGGGGCGCGCGCCGGGATTATAGGTCAGGCCGATGCGCACGCCTGGCCGCTTCGACGCGGCGCTGGTGTCCTGCGCGAACGCGCCGCGCACAGGCGCGAGCGCCAGCGCGAGGGTGACGACGGCGGCGGCGGCGCGTCCGGCGGACACGACGGGAATACGCGATCTGGGCATCAGCGGAGCAGCGACGGGTCGAAGCTGAAGACGACGGGAAGCGCGTCGTCGGGGAAGGCATCCGGCAGCGGCCCGAAGGCGCGCGCCGCCGC
>DATMHT010000018.1:0-19547 GCA_035554795.1 Gemmatimonadaceae bacterium
ACCGACGGCACCCGGGAGCGCCTCGTCGAGCTCCACGCGGCGGGCTACATCGACCAGCTCCTCCTCCAGCCCGTGAACGGGGGGAAGGGGAAGGCGATCCGGACCGCCCTGGCGGCCTCCACGGGGGACATCGTCATCGTCCAGGACGCCGACCTCGAGTACGACCCGCAGGACTGGCCCGTGTTGCTCGAGCCGATCGTGGCCGGCAAGGCGGACGCCTGCTTCGGCTCGCGCTTCCTCGGCGGGCCGCACCGCGTGCTCTACTACTGGCACTCCGTCGGCAACAAGGTGCTCACGACCCTGTCGAACATGTTCACGAATCTGAACCTGACCGACATGGAAACGTGCTACAAGGTGTTCCGTCGGCCGATCATCCAGGGGATCGCGATCGAGGAGAACCGGTTCGGGTTCGAGCCGGAGATCACGGCGAAGGTCGCGAAGATGGACATCCGCATCTACGAAGTCGGCATCAGCTACAGCGGCCGCACCTACAAGGAAGGCAAGAAGATCGGCTGGAAGGACGGCGTCCGCGCGATCTGGTGTATCGTCAAGTACAATCTGCGCAGCGAACGCCCTTTGCCGGCGGCGTCCCCGCTTCCCTGACCCGAGACTCGCAACGATGAGCGCTCCCGCCTTCGGCGGTCGCCTGCCGACCCCCACCTTCGCGATGAAAGCGACCGACTTCTCCTACTCGGGCACGGAGCTCGACGCGCTTTCGGCCGCACCGAACTACTACCGCTTCATCACCCGCCGCTTCGCGCCGTTCGTCGGGGCGCGGTGCGTCGAGGTCGGTGCGGGGATCGGGACGTTCGCCGAGCACCTGCTGCGCGAGTCGTCGCCGCGCGAGCTCGTCCTCGTCGAGCCGGCGGACAACAACTTTCCGCAGCTCCGGCAGCGGTTTGGCGGTCGCGAGGGCGTGCGCGCCGTGCACGGTTATCTCGAGGACTACGTCGGCAAGATCACGGGGATGGACTCGCTCGTGGCGGTGAACGTCCTCGAGCACACTCCGGACGACGTGTCGTTCCTCCGCGCCGCCCATCAGGTGCTGCGCCCCGGCGGCTCGGCGCTCGTGTTCGTGCCGGCGGTGCAGGCGGTGTACGGCTCGCTCGACGACGAGTTCGAGCACTTCCGCCGCTACAGCAAGCCGATGCTGCGCCGCGCCTTCACCGAGGCCGGGTTCAGCAACGTTCGCTTGCGGCACGTCAACAGCCTCGGGCTCGTCGCCTGGTTCATGGCCGGCCGCGTCTTCAAGTGGCGCACGATCCACGCGTCGCGGGTGCAGTTCTACGATCGCTGGGTCGTGCCGTGGCTCATGCGCGCCGAGTCGATCGTCGAGCCGCCGATCGGACAGAGCATCCTCGCGATCGCCACCGCCTGATCACCGGGCCGGGCGAGGTCGACGTGATGGCGCAGCAGCCCGAGGTCTGGCTCCGCGGTCCGGTGGCGGGCGTTCATCCGCTGCTGCAGCCCGCGGCGCACGCGCTGCTGCAGGCGGCCGAGGAGTGCGAGCGCACCGCCTCCTCGCTCACCGTCGCCGAGCTGTGGGCCACGCCCGGCGGTGCCGCCTCGGCGGGCTTCCACCTGCGCCACATCGCCGGCGTGATCGACCGCCTGCTCACCTACGCCCGCGGCGAGTCGCTCGACGAGCGCCAGCGTGCCGCGCTCGCCGGCGAGGGCCGCCCGGGCGAGCCGCCCGCGAACGCCGCCGCACTGCTCGCCGACGTCGAGCGCGCCGTCTCGCACGCGCTAGACGTGCTGCGCGCGACCACGCCCGAGTCGCTGGCCGAGGCGCGGACGGTCGGCCGGGCGGCGCTGCCGTCCACGGTCCACGGGCTGCTCTTTCATCTCGCCGAGCACGCGCAGCGGCACGCGGGACAGCTCGTCACGACCGTGAAGGTCGTGCGCGGAACGGCGCGCGGCTGATCGCACGCTCGGGCGCGAGCGCGGTCAGGCGCAGACCTCCGCAGCGGCAGCGGCGCGCAGCGGCAGCGCGCCGCGCGCACCGGCCGGCGGAGCGACGACACCGCCGTCGGGCGCGCTGAGAAACCGTCCGCACGCGGCGGCGAATGGCGCGAGCCGTCGCATGAGCGCGTCGAACGCCGCCGGATCGAGCGACTGCTCACCGTCGGACAGCGCCTGCTCGGGTGCGCAGTGCACCTCGACGATGAGGCCGTCCGCCCCGGCGGCGATGGCGGCGGCGGCGAGCGGTGCGACGAGCGCCGCGCGGCCGCCGGCGTGGCTCGGGTCCACGATCACGGGCAGGTGGGTCTCCGCCTTGAGCACCGGGATCGCCGCGACGTCCAGCGTGTTGCGCGTCGCCGTCTCGAACGTGCGGATTCCGCGCTCGCAGAGCACGACGCTCGCGTTCCCGTGCGCGAGCACGTACTCGGCGGCGTGCAGCAGCTCGCGCACGGTCGCCGATAGCCCGCGCTTGAGCAGCACCGGCCGCCCGGCGCGCCCGACTTCGGCGAGGAGCGCGAAGTTCTGCATGTTCCGCGCGCCCACCTGCAGCATGTCCGCGTAGCTCGCTACGAGCTCCACCTGCCGCGTGTCCATCACCTCGGTGACGACCGGCAGTCCAGTCTCCGCGCGCGCGTCGGCGAGGAGCCGCAGGCCGAGCTCACCCATGCCCTGGAACGCGTAGGGCGAGGTACGCGGCTTGAACGCGCCGCCGCGCAGCATGACGGCGCCGGCGCCGCGGACGGCGCGCGCGGTGTCGAGGAGCATCTCACGATTCTCCACCGAGCACGGCCCGGCGATGACGGCGATGCCGGCGCCGCCGATCGCGGCGTCTCCGACGTGGACGACGGTGGCCGCGCGCGACGCAGTGGACGCGTCGCGTGAGGCGAGAGGATGCGCGGACATGGGTGGGGGATGTGGGCCTGGAGGAGACTGACGGAAACGAAAAAGGCCCCCGGTGGGATCCGGGGGCCTGTCGACGTCGCGGGTTGCTATTGCTCAGTCACGAGCACGCGCGCGCCAACCGCTCCCGGAGTTGCTCCAGTAGCGGCTGTAGTAATAGCGGGCGGCGCGGACGGCGAGGCTGAGCATGTGGGGAGGCAAGATAGGAAGACGGCGCGATCGCGCAAGAGCGACTTCGCTCCGCCCTGCATCTTCGTGCGAGGCTGCTCCGGTCAGTGACCCCTGTGGGAATCGAACCCACAACCTACGGATTACGTACCACTTCGGCTTTCGCCGCCGCTCTCGCGTTCGTGGTCTGGACTATCCCTTGGCCTTCACCCGAGGTGGTCAGGCCCGCGCCGTCTAGTCTCTGCACCTTCCACGCGGCTGCGTGGCTTGGCTCAGGGTTGGGATCTGACACCGTTCCCTGACTTTGACGCGATTCACGCGGACGATTTCTCGTCCGGTGTCCCATTACAAAAGTCCGTTGCTCTAGCCGATTGAGCTAAGGGGTCCACTCGTGTGATCCGCGGAGCCGGCATGCCCGGAGATCACCGTCTGCAATCTAGGGCCCCGGGCCGCCCTCGGAAACCATGCTCGCGCCCGGCGACGGTGTGACCCTTGCGCCTCGATCCGCGAGCGGGACTTACCATTCGCGAATCATGACCGACTCCCAGGTTCCTGTGAGCGACGTGCCGGCGCCG
The DNA here is from genome assembly GCA_035554795.1 of Gemmatimonadaceae bacterium. GTDB lineage: Bacteria > Gemmatimonadota > Gemmatimonadetes > Gemmatimonadales > Gemmatimonadaceae > DATMHT01. The sequence goes on from DATMHT010000018.1 coordinate 3,606, forward strand.
TTCACCCTCAGCATCCTCGATCAGTCGCCGATCGCCGAGGGCTCTACGGGCGCTGCCGCGCTCCACAACTCACTCGATCTTGCGCGGCTCGGCGAAGCGCTCGGCTACCGCCGCTACTGGGTCGCCGAGCATCACGGAACGCCCGGCCTCGCGGGCGCCGCGCCCGAGATCCTGATCGCGGCGATCGCCGCCGCCACGTCGCGCATCCGCGTCGGCAGCGGTGGAGTCATGCTTCCGCACTACAGCCCACTCAAGGTGGCCGAGCTGTTCAGCGCCTTGAGCGGGCTCTACCCCGGGCGCATCGACCTCGGGCTCGGCCGCGCCGCCGGAACCGACCCGAGCACCACCTTCGCGCTGCAGCGTGACCGGCGCGCGCGCTCGCCCGACGATTTCCCCGAGCAGCTCACCGAGCTGCTGGCCTACCTCGAGGGCACGCTCCCCACCGGCCACGCCTTCGCGCGCCTCGCGACGACCCTGCCCGGCCTTCCGGAGCGGCCCGAGCCCTGGCTGCTCGGCTCGTCGCCACAGAGCGGCATCTGGGCCGCGCAGCTCGGGCTGCCGTACGCGTTCGCCGACTTCATCTTCCCGGGCGGGGCGCCGATCGCCGCGCGGTACCGCGACGAGTTCGTCCCATCCGAGGCGCTTCCCGTCCCTCGCGTTGCCGTCTGCGCATGGGCGCTGTGCGCCGACAGCGACGCCGAGGCCGAGCGGCTCGCCGCGAGCTCGCGGATGATGATGGCGCTGCTCCACCGCGGTCAGCTCATCGCCGTGCCGCCGGTTGAGAAAGCGCTCCGCTTCCTCGCCGACGACCACGCATCGCCCGCGTTCGGGGCCGGCCTCCCCACGCTCACGCCGCGGGTGCGGCGGACGATCGTCGGCTCCCCGGCGACCGTGCGCGCCGGCATCGAAGGGGTCGCGAGCGAGTACGGCGCCGACGAGGTCATGATCGTCACGATCACCTACGACCACGGCGTCCGGCGGCGGTCGTATGAGCTGATCGCCGCCGAGTTCGGGCTGCGCGACGCTGCCGCCGCCGCAGCGGCGCACGCCGCCTAGGGATGGAGCCCCGGCGCCAGGTGCGACGCGGCGTCTCCGGCGTTGACGCCGGGGCGGCCACGACTACTACGTTCACGTGCGGCGGACGGGCGACGACCGTGCACGCGACCGTGTCGCCGCGCGCCGCCGTGCCGTGCGCCCGACCCTCACGCGAGGTGATGCGATGACCGTTCCGACGACGCCTCCCGCCGAGCATCCTGCGCCGCTCACCGGCTCCGCGGCCGCGAGCCACGCCGCGTCGTCGCCGCACCCGTGGATGCACGCGTCGATGGAGGACGCGCGTCGCATCTTCGAGCGGCAGCGCGCGCACCGCTGGCCGGCGGCCGACACGAGCGCATCGGAGCGAATCGCCACGCTGCGGCGGCTCAAGAAGTCGCTGCTCGAGCACCGCGAGGCGCTCCACGATGCGATGTATGCCGACTTCCACAAGCCCGCCGCCGAGGTCGAGCTGACCGAGATCCAGCCGACGCTGCACGAGATCAACCACACGATCCGGCACCTGCGCCGCTGGATGCGGCCGCGCCGCGCGAAGACGCCCTGGCTGCTGACGGGAACGCGGAGCGAGATCCGGTACGAGCCCAAGGGCGTCGTGCTCATCCTCGCGCCGTGGAACTATCCGGTGCTGCTCCTGCTCACCCCGCTCGCGTCAGCTGTCGCGGCCGGCAACTGCGCGATCGTGCGCCCGTCGGAGAAGGTGCCGCACACCTCGCGGGTGCTCGGGGAGATCGTGCGTAGCGTCTTCGACGACGAGCGTGTCGCGCTGCTGACCGGCGACATCCCGTTCGCCAACGCGCTGCTCGACCTGCCCTTCGATCACGTCTTCTTCACCGGAAGCACGAAGGTGGGGCGGCACGTGATGGTGGCGGCGGCGCGGCACCTCGCCGGCGTGACGCTCGAGCTGGGTGGCAAGTCGCCCGCGATCGTGGACGAATCGGCGAACGTCCAGGCGGCCGCGGAGCGCGTGATGTGGGGGAAGTGCATCAACGCCGGCCAGACGTGCGTCGCGCCGGACTACGTGCTCGTGCACGAGTCGCGCGCTCGGGAGTTCGTCGAGCGTGCGAAGGAGGCGCTCGACCGCTTCTATGGCCCGACGCCGGAGGAGCGCCGCGACAGCCCCGACTTCTGCCGCATCGTGGACGACTTCGGCTTCGAGCGTCTCGTCTCGCTCCTCGACCGGACGGTCGCCGCCGGCGCGCGAATCGAGATCGGAGGCGAGCGCCGCGCCGCCGACCGGTACATCGCGCCGACGATCCTCACCGACGTGCTGCCGCACGCGCCGCTGATGCGCGAGGAGATCTTCGGCCCGATCCTCCCCGTCCTCACCTTCCGCACGCTCGAGGAAGCCGCCGCGCGGATTGCCGGCATGGGCAAGCCGCTCGCGCTGTACGTCTTCAGTCGGCGCGGCTCGCCAGTCGAGGAGGTACTGCGGCGGACGTCGTCGGGCGGCTCGGTCGTGAACAACGTCGTCATCCACCTCATCAACCCTCACCTACCCTTCGGCGGCGTCGGCGAGAGCGGACTGGGGAGCTACCACGGCATCTTCGGGTTCCGCACCTTCTCCCACGAGCGCTCGGTCCTGCGGCAGGGACGGGCGAGCATGTTCCACCACTTCTATCCGCCCTACGCGCCGCGCATGCGCCGCCTCGTCGGGCTCGTGAGCCGCGCGCTGAGCTGACGCGCGAGCGACCGCGCGTCCGCCTCAGTCCTTGTACGGATCGAACTCGTCGGCGCCCGCCATGACGACGACGAGCGGCCGCAGGGTGTGCAGCACCTCGATCGTCCCGCCCTGCGCCGCGAGCACCTCCGGCAGCCGGCGATACACGTGCGGGCTCTCGTCGAGCCCGCCACCGCGAAGGATCACGCCGCGGCCGCGCACCCAATCGTGCATCATCTCCGGCGTGACGCGGCCGGTGGTGATCTGCCGTCCGGTGCGGCGGTTCCGCTTCCCGGCCGCCTGTGTGCGCGACATCACACGACCGGCGCCGTGCACGGTGGAATAGAGCGCCTCGCGCTGGATCGCCGCTACCTCGCTGTCCGTCGGCGCGAGCGCGCCGCGCACGATGACCGCGTCGTCGCCCATCGAGCCACCGATGAACCCGGTCTGCCCAGGGAACGCCGGCGTCGCGCCCTTGCGGACGACGTAGTAGTCCTCGCCGTCGTGCGTCTCGCGCCAGGAGAAGTTGTGATGGTTGTGCACGAGCTCGAGCTCGCGACCGCCGAGGATCTCCACGACCTTGCGCGCGACCCACTCGCGGCCGGCGTAGGCGTAGCGACCCGCGAGGTTCATGAGGTGCCAGTAGTCGTGGCCGGCGGCCCCCTCCACGTCGAGCAGGACCTCGCTCTCGGGCACTCGCTCGCCCCACGCTCTTCCCTGCCCGATCGCGAGGAACGCCGACGCCACCGCGTGCCCGAAGCCGCGGCTGCCGAAGTGCACGCCCACCCAGAGGGCGCCCGCCCCGTCGGCGAAAACGTCCACGTAGTGGTTGCCGCTGCCGACGGTTCCGAGCTGCGCGCGGGCCTTCTGCTTCAGCGCGCCGCGCTCCTTAGCCGGCACGGCGCCCCAGGCGTCGTCCTCGAACAACGGATGGTTCACCGGCGCGTCGTCCGCGCGGTTCTTCCTCCCGATGCCGAAGCTCACGGAGGCGGCGATCTCGTCGGCGACGGCGCTCAGCCGCGCGCGCACTTCGTCCGGCCCGTCGCCGAGCGACGCGATGGAGAGGTCGGTGCGGATGGCGGCGTTGCCGCAGGCGATGTCGAACCCGACTCCGACGACCGACAGCTTGTCCCGGTAGGCAGCCACGCCGCCGATCGGCATCACGTATCCGACGTGCCCATCGGCCATCAGTGCCACGCGCTCGGCGCGCTCCGCCACCCGCCCGAGCTGGGCGACCGTCTGTTCATCGTGATTGCCGAAGATCCGCATGGGAGCGCCCGGGAGTCTCCTTCCTGAAGATTGGGTCGTGGTGCGCGGTGAGCGGACGGCGGCGGGCGCAAAATCCAGTCCGGCCGGAGCGGCGCGGTTCCTGCCCACGTTGCTCCGACGTCCGCGGCCGCACCGGCGCCCCGTCCTCAGTGCCCATGGAAGTCCTCGAAGACTGTCCGCTCGCCCACACGCTCGCCGAACGCCTCCGCGGTGCCCGCGACCAGCTCACCGCGCGCTGGCTCGAGCGCATCTCGGCGCGCGTCGCGCTCGACCCGAACCGGGTGTTCCCGACCGACGAGCTGCTCGATCACGTGCCGCTGCTCATGCTCGGCATCGCGGACTACATCGACCACCCGGCCAACGAGATCACCGCCGACATTCCCGTCGTCGCGAAGGCGATGGAGCTCGGCGAGCTGCGGCACGCGCAGGGCTTCGACGTCTACGAGATCCTGAAGGAGTACGAGATCTTCGGCGGGATCATCTACAACTTCTTCGCCCGCACGGTGGACACGCTCGAGGAGCCGTGTACCCGCTCCGAGCTGCTCTTCTGCGCCCATCGGCTCTTCCGCGCCGTCGTCGTCATCCAGCAGGCGACGACGACGCAGTACCTGAAGCGCATGGGCGAGCAGATCCGCGAGCGCGAGGAGCGGCTGCGCGCGTTCAACCGCGCCATCACCCACGAGTTCCGAAACCAGATCGGTGCGGCACTCGGCGCCGGCCAGGTCCTCGACCTCGAGGGGCTGGCACCCGACGAGCGGCGGCGGCTGACGCAGGTCATCGTCCGCAACGTCGAGGCAATGCGGACGCGCCTCGACACGCTTCTGGACCTCACGCGGCTCGACGCGTCCGACACGCGTCGCCAGCGGCACGTGAAGCTCCCGCAAGCCGCCTTCGAGGTCGCCCGCGCGCTGCGTGACGCCGCCGAGCTGCGCGGCGTGGAGCTGCGCCTCGGCCAGATGCCGAGCATCGAGGTCCACGCCGCGGCGGTCGAGCTCTGCCTCTCGAACTACGTCTCGAACGCGATCAAGTACGCCGACACGTCCAAGCCCGTGCGCTGGGTCGAGATCACGGCCCGTGTGCGCGTCGGCGCGGCCAGCGTCGCCCTCGACGCCGGCGACGGTTCGGAGGTGGTCGTCGAGGTGCGCGACAACGGGATCAGCGTCCCGGAGCCCCAGCGCGGCCGCCTCTTCCAGCGGTTCGTGCGCGTGCACGATCAGGCCGTCACCGGCGTCGAGGGGACGGGGCTGGGTCTCAGCATCGTACGCGAGACGGTCGAATCGCTGGGCGGCCACGCCTGGGCCGAGTTTCCGCAGGAGGGAGGCTCGATCTTCGCCTTCTCGCTTCCGCTTCGTCGCCAGCGCGACGTCGCGCTCGCGCTGCCGGACGACGTCGTCGTCCCTCAGCCGCCGACCGACCCGCGCGCCGCCGCCGCGTTCGGAGAGTCGCGGCGATCGACGGCGGCGCAACGGGGAGAGCGCCCGGGCCGCTAGTCTCGAGAACGGAGCTCGCCGTGTCCGCCGCCGCCGCTTCGACCATCGCCGCCCTGCGCGCCGCCTCCATCCCGCTCGGCGAGGGCGACGACCGCCACGACGCCATCCTCGATCTCGTCGGCGACGCGCGGTTCGTCCTCCTCGGCGAGGCATCGCACGGGACGCACGACTTCTACTTCGAGCGCGCCGCGATCACCCGGCGGCTCGTCCGCGAGCGCGGCTTCACGGCGATCGTCGTCGAGGGCGACTGGCCGGACGCGTACCGCGTCAACCGCTACGTGCGCGGCCGGGGCGACGACCGATCGGCGGGCGATGCGCTGAGCGGCTTCCGGCGCTTCCCGCAATGGATGTGGCGCAACACCGTCGTCGCCGACTTCGTGGAGTGGCTGCGCGGCCACAACGCGAGCAGGAGCGACGGCCGTGGCGACGGCGCCACGGGCGACGGGGTCGGCTTCTACGGCATGGACCTCTACAGCCTGCACACGTCCATCGAGTCCGTGCTGCGCTACCTCGACGCGATCGATGCGGATGCCGCCCGGCGCGCACGCTCGCGCTACGCCTGCTTCGACCACTTCGGCGCCGAGCCGCAGGCATACGGCTACGCGGCGGCCTCCGGGATCACCGAGACGTGCGAGGACGCGGTCGTGCGACAGCTCGTCGAGCTGCAGCGGCTCAGCGCCAGCGCCGATCAGAGCGAGGTCGGCGACGCAGTCGCCGAAACGCTCTTCTCGGCGGCCCAGAACGCGCGGCTGGTCGCTAACGCCGAGCGCTACTACCGCTCCATGTTCCGCGGCCGCGTATCGTCGTGGAACCTGCGCGACCGGCACATGGCGGAGACGCTCGAGGCCATCGTCGAGCACCTCGACCGCGACGGCACGCCGGCGAAGGTGATCGTGTGGGCGCACAACTCCCACCTCGGCGACGCGCGGGCGACCGAGATGGGGCGCGGCGGGGAGCTCAACGTCGGCCAGCTCGCGCGCGAGCGCTTCGGCGACGACGCCGTGCGCCTGATCGGCTTCAGCACGTACACCGGCACCGTCACCGCCGCCGACGACTGGGACGAGCCGGGCCGCCGGATGCGCGTCCGCGAGGGGATGGTCGGCAGCTACGAGCGGCTGCTCCACGAGGTCGGGTTGCCGCGCTTCATCCTGCCGCTGAGAGGGAGCGGGCAGGAGGTCGAGGAGGCGCGCCGCGCGCTCGCGACACCGAGGCTCGAGCGTGCGATCGGCGTGATCTACCGGCCCGGGACCGAGCGCATGAGCCACTACTTCCACGCCTCGCTACCGGCGCAGTTCGACGCCGTGATCCACCTCGACGAGACGTCGGCGCTGATCCCGCTCGAGCGGGAGGCGGTCTGGGAGACGGCGGAGCCGCCGGAGACCTACCCCAGCGCGCTGTAGCGCGGCGGCGGCGGCGCCGTCGCGGCCCTCGTCACGACGTCTCGTCGACGCGCTTCGAGGTGACGGCGGCGGCGACGATGCCGGCGGCGAGGGCGACGATCGCCGCCCGGATCGGGTGGGCGCCGATCTCGGTCCGTACGCCGCGACCGGCACCCTGCGCGGCGGCCGCGGCCTGCCGCTCCGCCCCTTCGAGGGCCACGATCACGCGAGCGTTCGCCGCTTCGATCGCGCGCTCGACGCGACCCGCGACCGGCGAGCCACCCTGCCGCAGGTCGTCGAGCGTCTCGAGCACCCAGGCGTAATGGGCGCCCTCGTCGTTGGTCGCCCGGCGGAGCACGGCCGCGACCTCGGGCGGGTAGGCGCTCTGGGACGCCCGCCGGTACCGGTCGCGCCCCCTTCGCTCGTTGGCCTTGAAGGCGAGGAGCAGGCCGCGGTCGCCGGCCAGTCCGCCGACGGCAAGGACGGCGCGCTCGAACGCGCCGACGCCGCTCTCCGGGGATTCCGACGGACGGCCGCCGTAGCCGCGCAGAAGCCGCGAGAGCTCGTCCACGTGCCGTTCGTGGTCCTCGCCGAAGCGCAGCACGATCTCACGATAGGCGGCCGTGCTCAGGCGGTCGTGGGCCGCCGCGTAGGCCCGGATCGCGTCCTGGTCCAGCCGCAACAACTCGTCGAGCTCCGCGACGAGCTCCGCGGCGTCGATCGAGCCGGTGTTCGCTTCCGCCATCGCGCCCTCCTCGTCGTCGGTTCCAGGCGAGTGACACGCGCCCGCCACGCCATCCTAGCCTAGCGGTGTGGCCCCACGCTTCGCAATGCGCGCGCGACCGGCGGCCGACGGGAGAGACGGATGGTGCGACGACGCGGTGCCGCGGCGCGTACCGCCAGGCGGGGGCTGACGACGGCCGCTCGTGCGAAGGCTGCGTGCCGCCTAACGCCTAACCAGTGAGCCATCGCGGGATCGAGCCCGCGGAGCGCCACGCGCGTCGTTGGCGCCGTCGCCCCGCTCGTCGCGGCGCGACGTTCAGTGCGCGGGCACGACGAAGGGCCGGCGGGGATCTCCCCGCCGGCCCATCCCTCCTCCGGCGGTAGGCGCCGGAGTGGGGCTCGCTGCCGCTTACTGCTGGCCCGAGAGCGCGCTGGCCGTCACGGCCTGCGCGGTCGAATCGCCCTTCGTCTCGATCACGAACGTGACGCGGCGGTTCTGCAGCGCGCCCGGCTCGTCACGCTCGGCGCCGCGCACGACCTGGCGCGCCTTGCCGTAGCCGACGGTCATCAGGCTCGCATCCGACATGCCCTTGCTCACGAGGTAGCTGCGCACGGCGTCGGCGCGGCGCTTCGAGAGGTCGAGGTTGTAGCGCGTCGAGCCAGCCGGATCGGCAAAGCCCTCGACGGTGATCTTCGAGCCCGCGTAGTACTTCTGGGCGACCTGCGCGAAGCGATCGAGCGCCGGCTGATCCTCGGGACGCACGCTCGCGTCGTCGAACGCGAAGTTCACCGGGAAGGCGAACTTGATGCCCTCTTCCATCGCCGTGATGCGCGCGCCGAACTCGGTGCGGAGGTTTCCGAGGTCCGTGCGAAGCTGCGTGACATCGTTGCGCACCGACGCGATCTCCGCCATCGACGCGCTGTCACCAGCGGCGCGGGCCGTCGACTCGACGCCGAGCTTGTGATCCAGGCGGCGGACCGAATGCTGGGTCGCGCAGGCGCCCATCACGCTCGCGCTCAGCACGCACGCTGCGACTGCCTTGATGCTCGAGTTCATACTTTGCTCCGTTGCGAGTTGGACGTGGGGTGGGTTCGTCGCGAATGAACCTCGCGAGAAGCGTACCACGTTCGCAACTGGGCGTAAGTTATGATTCCATTAGGATTTACGTGTGATTGCCGTCACGACGCCGCTGTGACATGAGCGTTCGCTCATGGGCGCCAACGACTTAGAAGCGGCCTCGACTTGAGCGCGGCGAGCCCGTCAGACGGGCGATCGCTCACCCTTGGCCAGCCACTCGCCGCCGTCTACGACGAAAATCGCGCCGGTTATCCAGTCGCCGGCCGGTGAGGCGAGAAACGCGACCATGTTCGCGACGTCGCGCGGCGCGCCCCAGCGACGCAGCGGGATCGCGCGCTGCGCGTAGTCGCCCATCGCGCGCTCCACAGCGAACACGTCCGCCACGCCGCCGGCGGCGGGTGGCGTGAAAGCCTTGCGCACCCCTTCGGTGGGGATCGGCCCGGGCGCGATCGCGTTGACGCGGATGTCGTGCGGTGCCCACTCCACCGCGAGCGTGCGCGTGAGCGCGTCCACGCCCGCCTTCGCCGCCGTCGCGTGCGCCATCTGCGGCCAGCCGCGATAGTGCAGCGTCATCGAGATGCTGACGATACGTCCGCCGCCGCGCTGCTCGCGCATCACGGGCATGACGGCCTGCGCGCAGTAGAAGGTGCCGAACAGGTCGATCTCGACGACCGAGCGCCACGCGTTCGGGCTGAGCGTCTCCGACGGCGCGTAGAAGTTGCCGGCGGCGTTGTTCACCAGCAGGTCGATGCGTCCGCGCTCGGCGTGCACCTCGCCGACCATGCGCTTCACCTGCTCCGGGTCGCGAACGTCCACGGCGGCGACGGACGCGCTGCCACCCGCCTGGCGAAGCCGCTCCGCCGCCGGCTCGAGGTGCTCGCGCTTGCGGCTCGCCAGCACCGCGTGCGCGCCAAGCCCGCTGAGCAGCTCGGCGATCCCGAAGCCGATGCCGGTGCCGCCCCCGGTGACGATCGCGACCTGTCCGTCGAGGAGGCCGGGGCGAAAGATGGAAGGGTCGGTCACAAGGCTCCTCGGGCTGGGGTGTCTGCGGCCGTCAGGCCGGATCGGCGTCGAGCGCGGACCCGCCCGGTGCGTCGGGTGACCGCACGGCGTCCGCGTCGGTGAGAAGCTGCTCGATGTCCGCGACCGGGGCGACCGCCTCGTCACCGCCGAAGTCGAGCGCGAGCTGCGACACGGCGCAGAAGCTCCGCCGGTGGTGCGGCGTGATGCCGCGCGCGGCGAGCCCGGCGAGGTGGTCGGGAGTGCCGTAGCCGGCGTTGCGCTCCCACCGGTAGTCGGGATAGTGCGCGGCGAGGCGCTCCATCAGCCGATCGCGCGTCACCTTCGCCACGATGGACGCGCAGGCGATGTTGTAGCAGCGCGCGTCGCCGCCGACGATGGCCGTGTGCTCGACGCCGAGCGTGCGCAGCGTCTTGCCGTCCACGAGGACGTGGTCCGGCTTGACCGCGAGGCGCGCGAGCGCGCGGCGCATCGCGAGCACCGTCGCGTGGTAGATGTTGATCCGCTCGATCTCGCGGACCGACGCGGCACCGACGCCGATGGCGATGGCGCGTTCGCGGATGCGCGCGGCGAGCCGCACGCGGGCGGCGCAGGTGAGCCGCTTCGAGTCGTCCACGCCGGCGATGGCGCGGGCGTCGGGTGGCATGACGACCGCGCATGCGACGACGGGGCCCGCGAGCGGGCCCCGTCCGACTTCATCTACGCCCGCGATGAGCGGGGCGCCCGCGGCCCGCAGGTCGCGCTCGATGGTGCTCCAGCGGCGACTCCGCCGCGCGGGCGACCGATCCGGCTCGACCAAGGACGCTGCTGCACCGGGCGCGGTGGGCGCCCGGAGCCTCGTCAGGCCTGCTGCCCGCCCGCCGGCGCCGTCGTGGCGCCCGGGACGACCACGCGCACCTTCTTCTCCTTGATGCGCGTCGCCTTGCCGGTGAGGTGGCGCAGGTAGTACAGCTTCGCGCGGCGAACGCGGCCGCGGCGCACCACCGTGATGTCGGCGAGCATCGGGCTGTGCACCGGGAAGATGCGCTCGACGCCGATGCCGCTCGAGATCTTGCGGACGGTGAACGTCTCGCTCACGCCGCTACCCTTGCGCGCGATGCAGACGCCCTCGAAGGCCTGGAGGCGCTCCTTCTCACCCTCCTTGACGCGGACGTTGACGCGCAGCGTGTCGCCCGGCCGGAAGGGAGGGACGTTCGTGCGGAGCCACTCTTTCTGGGTTTCGATGAACGGGTGCATATGACGCTCGGGGCTGAAGGCGGGCCCGGTAAGAGACTGATCAGTGCAGACAGAACCGCAAGGTAATAGCGGCTCTGTTGTTACGGAAGTCTCGCCCCTGCCCCGCGCCCACCCCCAGGCCGGGCGCGCCGGTGGCCACCCGGAGACGTCCGGGTGGCCACCGTTCGATCCTCCCGACCGCCGCGCCGGCCGGCCCCGCGCGCGCCGCTACTGGCAGCGCTTCGGGTTGCAGGACACCGACTGCGAGGCCGAGCTCGTCGCCGTGCCGTCGGAGACGGTCAGCGTGACGGTGTAGTTCGCGCGCGGAGCGTACTGGTGCGAGACCCGGACGCCGCTCCCGGTGGCGCCATCGCCCAACGCCCAGGCGTACGTCGTCGCGCCGGTGGAGGCGGACGCGTCGAACGTGCAGGTGAGGCCGCTGCAACTCTTCGTGAAGCTGGCCGTCGGGCCGGACGGCGGCGGTGGCGGCGGCGGCGGGCTCGCCGCGCCGAGCGTGTAGAGCAGGAGGTTCGGGCTGCCGCTGCCGCCGCTCTTCACGACGCCCGACGTGGCGTTCGTCTTCAGCGCCGACGTCACCTCGGCCGGGAGCGCGCCCGGATGGTCCGCCAGGTACAGCGCCGCCGCGCCGACGACGTGCGGCGTCGCCATGGACGTCCCGCTGATCGTGTTCGTCGCCGTCGTGCTCGAGTACCACGCCGACGTGATGTTGACGCCGGGCGCAAAGATGTCCACGCAGCTGCCGTAGTTCGCCCACGAGGCCTTGGTGTCGCTGTTGTCCGTCGCGCTCACGGTGATCGCGTCGGGTGCGCGGGCGGGCGACGTGTTGCAGGCGTCCTGGGCGATGCCGAAGAAGTTGCCGTTGCCGGCGGCGACGCCGAAAGTGACGCCGCTGGCGACCGCGTTCTCGACCGCCTGGTCGAGCGTGGACGATGCGCCGCCGCCGAGGCTCATGTTCGCGACCGCGGGGAGCACGCGGTTGGCCGTCACCCAGTCCACCCCGGCGATGACGCCCGACGTGGTGCCGGAGCCGCCGCAGTCGAGCACGCGCACCGCCACGAGCGTGACGCCCTTGGCGATACCGTAGGTCGCGCCGCCGACCGTACCGGAGACGTGGGTGCCGTGCCCGTTGCAGTCCTGCGCCGTGCCGCCGCTCGTCACCTCGTCGATCCCCTTGATCGCGCGGCCGCCGAACTCGGTGTGACCGTACAGGATGCCCGTGTCGATGATGTAGGCGGTGACGTTGCTGGCGGTCGTGTTGTAGGTGTACGAGCCGTCCAGCGGCAGCGCGCGCTGGTCGACGCGGTCGAGGCCCCAGCTCGCGGCGGCGCTGGTGGTGGTCGCCGTCATCACCTGGTCCTGCTCGACGGCGGCGACGTTCGGGTTGTGCAGGAGCGCCGCGGCCGCCGCGTCGGACAGCGACGCCGCGAACCCCTTCACCGCCGAGCGATAGACGTAACGCAGTGAGCCGCCGTGCACGGCGACGATGTCGCGGGCGGCGGCGGCGGGATCACGCACGTCGTCGCGGAAGCGGACGACGTACTGGCCGGCGATGGGCGTGCCGGCGGCGGTGGCGGCCAGCGCCGGCCGAATCTCCGGACTCGCGGCCGCCGGGGCGGCGGGGTCCTGACAGGCGCCGACCGTACCAACGGCGGCGGCGAGCACGACGAACTTCCTCATGCGAGAAGCATCACGCATGCGATCCTCCGGCCCGGCGGCCAGGTAGGCGGGCGACGCCGGCGGTCGCGACGACGGGCGTCATCGCCCGTCGCCGAGCTCCGACGTCGTGCGCCTACCGTACCGCCGGCCGGGTTCGAGCGCAAGCCGCGGCGCCTGACGCGAGCGCGCCGCGGCCGTGCAGCCGCTCAGAGCGTGGACTTGTACAGCAGACGGTTGGGCGTGCCGGTGACGTTACCGGAGATCACGCTCGACGTGGCGTTCGACGTCAGCCAGCTCCGGATCGTCGAGTACGACGCGTTGCCGTAGACCGCCTTGTAGAGCGCGGCGACGCCCGTGACGTGCGGCGTGGCCATGGACGTTCCGCTGATCGTGTTCGTACCGCCGTTCAACCAGTCGGACGTGATGGAGGAGCCCGGCGCGTACAGGTCGACGCAGCCGCCCCAGTTCGAGTATGACGCCTTCGCGTCGCCGCTCGTGGAGGCGGCGACGGTCGTGGTGTTGGCGGCGCTCGACGGCGAGTAGTTGCAGGCGTCGGCGTTGGAGTTGCCGGCGGCCACGGCGAGGAAGACGCCCGAGCTGGCGAGGTTGTTCGCCGACGTGTTGACGGACGACGAGTAGCCGCCGCCGAGCGACATGTTGGCGACGGCGGGGCTGATGTGGTTCGCCGCCACCCAGTCCATGCCCGCGATCACGCCGGAGTTCGAGCCCGAGCCGTTGCAGTCGAGCACCCTGACCGCGCGCAGCAGCACGTACTTGGCGACTCCATAGGTCGCGCCGCCGACCGTGCCGGCGACGTGCGTCCCGTGCCCGTTGCAGTCCTGACCGTTCCCGCCGAACGCGTCGTATACGGCACTCGCGCGGCCGCCGAAGTCGGGGTGACTCGTCTGGATGCCCGTGTCGATGATGTACGCGCGGACCGCGCCCTGGGCGCTCGACGACGCGTTGTAGGTGTAGCTCCCCGAGAGCGGGAGGTTGCGCTGGTCGGTGCGGTCGAGCCCCCAGGTCACCGGCGACTGGGTCGCATCGGCGTGCACGACCTGGTCCTGCTCGACGTACGCGACGTTCGGATCGTGCGCGAGCGCGGCCGCCGCGGACGCCGACATCGTGGCGGCGAAGCCCTTCAGGACGTGCTCGTACGTGAAGCGCAGTGACGCGCCCTGCGCAGCGGCGAGCCGTCGCGAGAGGCCGGGCGCGTCGGCGACGCCGTCGTTGAAGACGACGATGTACTGGCCGGGGATCGGCTCGGCGCCGCCCGTGCGAAGGGCGGCGGCACGCGGCGCCTCCGCGGTCTTCGGCACGGGCGCGGCGGGGTCCTGACAGGCCGCGAGAGTGAACGCGGAGACAGCGACGGCGGCGGCGGTGAGTCGGTTCATGGAACGGTCCTCACTGGCGGTTGGCAGCGGGCGGCTCCGGACCCCTTCCGGAGTCGCGGCGTACACGCGTCGCGAATCGACGCGCAATCACCGGACTTCGTGGGCTGCGTCTCGGTCGTGCACGCCGTGCGCTGCCACGCACGAACTTCAGCGCCGCGCGTCGCCTGATCGCGGAACGGCCGGACACGGCCGCCGCGGGGCGCTGCGCGAAACATCCATTTACAGCCGCCGGGCGCGGGCGTCAAGAGGCGCCCGACAGGGTCCAGCGAAAGGGGGCTGGTCGCGCCTAGCGCGAGGACCGCGCGGGCGGGTCGCCGGGCGCGGAACGCGCGGCGGATGCCGACGACGTCTCCTCGGCGCGGTGATCGCCGTCTCGCAGGCGCGTGAGCCGCTCGCCCTCCGTGACGCGCCAGGCGTCGATCTTCTTGTGGTCGCCCGAGAGGAGGATCGGCGGCACGCCGTGGCCCCGGTACTCCGGCGGCCGCGTGTAGCTCGGGGCGCTCAGGCCGCGGTCGAAGAACGAGTCGCCGCGGGCGCTGTCGTGGTCCGACATGGCGCCGGGCAGGAGGCGGACGGTCGCGTCCACGATGGCGAGCGCCGCCGGCTCTCCGCCGCTCAGCACGAAGTCGCCGAGCGAGAGCTCCTCGGTCGCGAGGTGGTCGGCGACGCGCTGGTCCACGTCCTTGTAATGCCCGCAGAGCAGCGTCAGCTCGGTTCCGGCGGCGAAGCGCACGGCGTCCGCGTGGGAGAAGCGCTTGCCGCGCGGCGAGAGGAGCACGATCGGCCGAGTCGCGCCCAACGACTCGACGGCCTCGAAGAACGGCGGCGCCTTCATCACCATCCCCGGCCCGCCGCCATACGGGTAGTCGTCCACCGTGCGGTGACGGTCGTGCGTGAAGTCGCGCAGGTCGACGACGTCGTACGTCACGCTCCCCGCCGCCGCGGCCTTCGCGGGAATGCTCAACGCGAGCGGCGCGGTGAAGAACTCGGGGAAGATGGTGACGATGCTGATGCGCAGCATGCTACTCGAGCAGCCCTTCCGGCGGCTCGATCGTCATCACGCGCGCCTTCACGTCCACGGCGGTGACGAACTCGGGGCGATACGGAATCAGGATCGTGGGGCGACCCGGCGGCGCGACCTCCAGCGTCAGGCCGAGCGGCAGCTCGTACAGGCCGACGACCTCGCCCACCAGCTCGCCGCCGGCGCGCTCGACGCGCATGCCGACGAGCTCGTGATGGTACACCTCGTCCTCGGCGGGCGGCGGGAGCTCGCGCGTCGGGACGAGGAAGTAGCGGTCGCGCCAGAGGTCGGCCGCGTCGCGATCGCGGATTTCCTGCAGGGCGACGATCAGCCCGCCCTTGAACGGGCGCGACGACGCGACCGTGAGCTGCGGCGCGCCGCGCGCGAGGTCGCCGTCCACCGTGCCCGCGAAAAGACGACGGCCGGACGCGAAGATCGCGTCCGGCGCGTCGGTGAGCAGCTCGACGACCAGCTCGCCGCGAACGCCGTGAGCATTGCGGACCCGGCCGACGATCGCGTACTCGGAGTCGGCGGCCGGACCCGCAACGTCCTTGCTCATGGCGATGCCGGCTTACTCGGCCGCGGGCTTCTCGGAGACGGGCACCGCGCCGGCCTGCAGCTTCCGGCCGAGGCGCGCCTCGTGGCGGGCCTTGAGCACGCCCGCCTTGCGCAGCAGCGAGCGAACCGTGTCCGACGGCTGGGCGCCGACGTCGAGCCAGTGGTTGGCGCGCTCGACCTGCACGTTCAGCCCACCCTCCGCCTGACGGGGAGCGTACTGCCCGATGATCTCGATGAACTTCCCGTCGCGCGGGCTCTGCGAGTCGGCGACGACGATGCGGTACACCGGCGCCTTCTTGCGGCCGATGCGACGGAGACGAATGCGAACCATGGTGGTGCTCCCGTGAGGGGTGAGGGTGGTGCGACCGGGCTCTTCGCGCGGCCGGCGTTTCCGGCGCGCACCCGGGT
>DATMHT010000019.1:0-2467 GCA_035554795.1 Gemmatimonadaceae bacterium
TTCTGGACGACGCTCGCCTTCCGACTCGAGCTCGCGCCGCTGCACTACGGCAGCACGGTCGCCGGGCTGTTCGGGCTCGTCGGCGTCGTCGGCGCGTCGGCGGCGCCGCTCGTCGGCCGGCTCGCCGATCGCAGCTCGCCGCGCGACACGGTGGGGATCGGGCTCGCCGTCCTCGCGCTGTCGTACGTCCTCTTCCTGCTCTTCGGCCACACGATCGCGGGGCTCGTCGCCGGCGTGATCCTCGTGGACGCGGGGATGCAGGTGGTCGGGGTGTCGAACCAGGCACGCATCTACCGGCTGGCGGAGGCGGCGCACAGCCGGCTCAACACCGTCTACATGGTCGCCTACTTCGCCGGCGGCTCGGTGGGATCGGCGCTCGGGGTGTGGGCGTGGGGCCAGTGGCGGTGGACCGGCGTGTGCGTGGTGGCGCTGGCGGCGGTCGCGCTGGCGATCGCGCTCTACGCGCGGGGACGGCGGCGGCTCGCCGCCTAGCGGGCCGCCGCGCCTCACTCGAGACGGAGACGTCGGCGATGCGTTGGATCACGGCGCAGGTGGCCGCCGCCGGCACCGGCGAAAAGGTGCTCTGGACGTTGCTGCTGGCGGGGGCCGTCATCGCGGCCGCGATGCTGGTGCGGGCGGCGCTCCGGGCCGCGCTGTCGGCGCCGGGCCAGCTGCGCGCGCGCTTCTGGGCGCAGCAGGCGGTACGCGTCGCGATGCTGGCCGCCGTCGTCGCGGTCGTCGTCATGATCTGGCTCTCCGACGCGACCCGCCTCGCGGGCGCGGTCGGGATCATCACCGCCGGCGTCGCGGTCGCGCTGCAGCGGGTCATCACGTCGTTCGCCGCCTACCTCATCATCCTGCGCGGGCGGCTGTTCACGGTCGGCGACCGGATCACCTTCGGCGGCGTGCGCGGCGACGTCGTCGCCCTCGGCTTCATGCAGACGACCGTCATGGAGATGGGCCAGCCGCCCGGCGACGGGCCGGACGAGCAGGGCCAGTGGGTGCACGCGCGCCAGTTCACCGGCCGCATCGTGCGCATCTCCAACGACAAGATCTTCGACGCGCCGGTGTACAACTTCACGCGCGAGTTCCCGTTCCTCTGGGAGGAGATCCATCTCCCGGTGAAGTACGACGCCGACCGCGCGCGCGCCGAGGCGATCCTGCTCGATGCGGCACGGCGGCACACGAGCGACATCGTCGCGCGAGCCCGACCAGCGCTCGAGACGATGCGGAAGACCTATCCGCTGCGCGTGCAGCCGGAGCTCGAGCCGCGCGTGTTCTGGCGGCTGACCGACAACTGGCTCGAGCTGTCGCTCCGCTTCCTCTGCGAGGACCACGGCGTCCGCCCGATCAAGGACGCTATGAGCCGCGACATCCTCGCCGCGCTCGACGCGGCGAAGATCGGCATCGCGTCGGGGACGTACGAGATCGTCGGGATACCGCCGCTGACGGTGCGCGTGGACGGCGCGGTGCGCTGAGCGGCCGACGGCGGTCGTCGGCGTGACCGACGACCGCCGATGGCGCTCCCCTTCCTTACGGGAGCACCTGCACCTCGAGATAGCTCGGCTGCCCGCGGCTCACCGAGATCCGCTCGGTCGCCTTCACGAAATCGCGCTCGGCCGCCGTGTAGATGCTCGGCACGTACGTCTGCGGGTTGCGGTCGAAGGCCGGGAACCAGCTGCTCTGCACCTGCACCATGATCCGGTGCCCCTTCCGGAACGTGTGCAGCACGTCCTGCAGGGCGAAGGTGACGTCCTCCACGCGGTTCGGATGCATCGGCTCGGGATGCGCGAACGACTTTCGGAAGCGGGCGCGCATGATCTCGCCGCGGACGAGCTGCTGGTAGCCGGCGTAGTGCACGTTCCGGTACGGCATGTACGGGCTGTCGGGCTCCGACATCGGGTACACGTCGATCAACTTGACGACGTAGTCGGCGTCGGTGGCGGTCGTGCTGGCGAGGAGCTTCGCCGTGATCTCGCCGCCGAGCGTGACGTCCTCGGTGAGCGTGTCGGTCTCGAAGACGACGACGTCGGGGCGCGACGCGAAGCAGCGCTGGTCGTCGCTCATGTACTGGTACATCGTCAGCCCCTGGATGGTGGGCACCATGCAGCGGCTCGGGACCGGCTTGTGCGGGTCGCTGACGTACTCGGTGAAGGCGTGCGGCTCGACCGGCGCGGCGGTCGAGAGCGTGCCGCCGGCGTGGAAGTAGTAGCGACGCGCGGTCGCGTCGCGTGCCGGCCAGTGCGCGAACTCGCGCCACCGCTTGCGGCCGGTGTCGAACATCAGCGCGTCGGGGAGCCCCGTCTTCCCGTCGGCCGGACCCTTGAGCCAGTGGCGGAAGAAGCGCGCCTCGACGTCGCGCTGGAACTTGGTCTCGAGCGAGTCGCCGAAGTAGATGTCGCCGTGCACCGTGTGCTCGATACCGCGCGCCGCCCAGCCGCCGTGGCGGAAAGGCCCCATGACGAGC
>DATMHT010000020.1:0-2479 GCA_035554795.1 Gemmatimonadaceae bacterium
CTGCTCGCCGATTCCACCCGCCGCACGCCGGAGGCGACCTACCTCGCGGCGGCGGCCGCCGCGGGCTGGGAAGGGTGGAGCGAGGTCGAGCGGCTGCTCGCCGGCGCGTCGTGGGCGGATTCGCTCTTCGGCGGGGAGCCGAGGGTGCTGCTCGTGCGGGCCGCGCTCGCCCAGCACCGCGACTCGCTCGCCGCGACGCGCGCGGCCGCGTCGTTAGGCTCGGCGCCGTCGCCGCAGGCGCGGGGGCAGCGGCTCGTCCTGCTCGCCCGCGCCTGGGACCGCATCAACGCCCGCGACAGCGCCCAGTCGGCGTACGCGCGGGCCGCCGAGCTGCTGCCGGGCGCCGCCGACTGGCTGCGGCTGCGCGCGGCCGGCGTCGCCGCCGACAGCGCGGCGCGGCAGCGCTACTACGCGGCTATCGCGAACCCCGCGGCGCGCGCGCGCGTCGAGTGGACGGAGGCGTCCGCGCGCGAGCGCACCGGCGATCCCGCCGGCGCCGCGCGCGCCTACGCCGCCCTCGGCGCCACGCCGACGTCGCTCCGCCTCCGTCTCGCCGCCGCCGGTCTCGCCGGCGACTCGGCGGCGCGACTCGCGGTGCGGCGCGAGCTCGTCGCCTTCGTCCGCCGCTACGCGGGCACGTCTGACGCGCGTCAGGCGGTCGAGGTGCTCGACGCCGCCTTCCCGTCGCTCACGCCGGACGAGGAGCTGACGGTGGCGCGCGGGATCGCCACCGTCGGTCCGGCCAGCCGCGCGGTGCGCGCGTTCGAGCGCGCGCGGGCGGCCAAGCTCCCGTTCACGGACGCCGACCGCTGGGCGTACGCGTCGGCGCTGGACCGCGCGGGGCTCGACAAGGAAGCGGCGGCGGCGTACGCGCAGGTCACCGCGCCGCGCGCCATGGCCGCCGCGGCCGCGTACCAGCGCGGGCGCGCCCTGCTCAGCGCCGACGACCGCGCCGGCGCCATTCGCGCGCTGCGCGCCGTGGCCACGCGCTTTCCGCGCGACACGAGCGCCGCCAACGCGCTCGCCCTCGTCGCCGACCTCGCCACCGACGACCGCCACGACGCCGACGCCCGCGCGCTCTTCCTGCGTGTGGCGCGCGACTTCCCGCAGGCGCGTGTCGCGCCGCGGGCGCGTTTCCGTGCCGCCGTCATCGCCATCGCGAACGGCGACGCGCGGACGGCGGCCGCCGAGCTGGACGCGCTGCGCACGCGCTACCCGTCGAGCGACGAAGCGCTCGCGGCCGGGTACTGGGCCGGCCGCGAGTGGGCCGCCGCCGGCGACACGGCCGCGGCGCGGGCGCGGTGGCGCGCCGTATCGGAGAGTGATCCGCTGTCGTACTACGCGGCGGAGAGCGCGCGCCGGCTCGGCGAGTCGCCGTGGGCACCGCCGGCCGCGGCCGCCGACGTGCCGCGCGTGCCGGCGGTGGACAGCGCCTTCGCCCGCGCCGCGCTGCTCGAGTCGCTCGGGCTCGACACGGAAGCCCGCTTCGAGTACGACCGGATCGCGCGCGCCGCCGCGAGCGCCGGCGCCGACACGGCGCTCGCGATGGGATACGCCTTCCTCGCCGCCGGCGAGCCGTCGCGCGCCATCAACCTCGCGTGGCGGCTCGTCGGCCGCGGCGCGGTGCGCGACGCGCGCGCGTATCGGCTGGCGTACCCGGTGCTCGAGCGCGAGCTGATCGCGCGCGAGGCGAAGGCGCACGGCCTCGACCCGGCGCTCGTCGCGGCGCTCATTCGTCAGGAGTCGAACTTCAACCAGCGCGCGACGTCGCCCGTCGGTGCGCGCGGGCTGATGCAGCTCATGCCGTCGGTGGGGAAGGCGATCGCGGCGAACCGCGGCATCGCGCCGTGGGACCCGAACCTCCTCTACCAGGCCGAGGTGAACGTGCCGATGGGCGTCTCGCACCTCGACGCCTTCGGTCGCCTTGGCCCGCCCGAGCGGATGCTCGCCGCCTACAACGCCGGCAACGGCCGCGTCTCGGCGTGGTTGCAGAAGCCCGGCACGGACGACCCCGAGCTGTTCATCGAGCGCATCCCGTTCGCGGAGACGCGCGACTACGTCCGGATCGTGCTGCGGAATCGGGACATGTACCGCGCCCTGTACGAGTGGTAGAGACGACGGGCGTTAGGGACGGATGACGGCAGTTCTCGGTTGAACCGAGAGCTGTTGGTTGTTGGTGGATAGTGACTGGTTCACAACGACAACGCGCCGGAGGCGACCTCTGCGCGCCGTCGTTGTCCACTGGAAACTCGGCACCGACCACCAACGGCTCTCCGTTCAACTGACGACTGCTCTTGCGGTTGCCGTCCGACCGGCCAGCCCGTTGTACGAGTCAGGGCCGCCGGATAGCTTTGTCGTGCTGAGCGCCCCAGGGTCGCGCTCGCCTGCTTCCGACTCCAACTCCGGAATTCGATGGCCGATACATCCCGTCAGCCCGTCATCGTCGCCGCCGCGCGGACGCCGATCGGGAAGTTCCTCG
>DATMHT010000021.1:0-18833 GCA_035554795.1 Gemmatimonadaceae bacterium
CCCGTGCCGCGCGTGGGCAGCGGCGGCGGATCGGCGACGCGCCGCGCGGCGGCAGCGGGCGGAACGGCGCCCCAGACGCAGACCCAGGGGTTGCGCGTGTCGTGGGCGACGAAGATGCCGTCCGCCGCGCGCCAGGCGACGCTGTCCGGCGCGTCGCGGAGCCCGAGCTGCTCCGACGACCAGACGGGAAGCAGGTCCGTCTTCACGGCGAAGCGGAAGCGCAGCCGACGCGCGCGCGCGCTCGCGTTCGTGAACCGGTACTGGACGACCAACCCGTCCTGCCCGTCGGGGCTGAACTGGAAGCGCTCGACCGACACGCCGTCCAGCACGGGCGCGTAGACGAACCGGCTGCCGTACGGATAGGTGACGAAGTCGGCGCTCCGCGACAGCACGGCGTCCCGACCGCTCGCGGCGTCCGTCACCGTCGCCTGGAAGCCGTCGATCAGCTTGATCGGGTGCAGCCACAGTCCGCCCATCTCGCCCGGCACGTGCCCGCCCATGTCCGGGAAGCTCCCGTCCTGTGCTCCGATCAGGTACGTCCTGTCGCCGGCGGTGACGTACGGCTCGCCGCCGTTCCGTCCAGCGCCGTGGATGCCCGCCATGATCCGCCCCACGCTCGCGGCGCGCTGCGCGTGCAACGGCGCGTACCCGCTCACGAGCGCGCATACGACCCACAAGAGAACGGAGTGGCTGGCTGCCTTCATTGAAGCACTCCCGGTCGGGGCGTGTCACCACCAGTGCCGCGCGGCGTTCGCGCGGGAGCGACGACGATGTTGACGCTACGCGACGGCCGCCAGCGACGCGAGGGCCGGTGGCGGAATAACGCGATGGTTCGCGGAGTCCATGGCATTGAAGCACTGCCGTCAGACTCTCTCTGGAGGAACATCGCGTATGATCCCCATGCAATTTCTACCGACGCGGAACGCCGTCGGGCTCGCGCTCGCCGCCCTGACCCTCGCCGGCACGCGCGCGCACCACACGTCGGGTGAGCCGGCGGTCGTGAGCGCCAGGCTGTCCGAGTGGAAGGTCGAGCTGTCGCGACGTACCATCTCGGCGGGCACGGTGACGTTCACCGTCACGAACACGGGCAGCGTCCCGCACGCCTTCGAGGTCGAGGGGCAGGGCATCGAGCGGGCGACCGACGTCATCCAGCCGGGCGCGAGCGCGACACTGAAGCTCACGCTCAAGCCCGGGGACTACGACGTGTACTGCCCGGTGGGAGGCGACTCGCACAAGCACCTGGGGATGGAGACGCACCTGAGCGTCGCGAGCGCCGGGGGCACGGGCGCGCCGGGCTACGGTGCCAGAGCGGCGAGCGAATCGCCGAATCACGCGATGGGCGAGCCGGCGACGAAGACTCAGGCGATCCGGGTGCGCGGCGCGGGGCCCGTCATCCAGATCCTCCCCGGGCCCTTCCCGTTCCCCGACAGCGCCGCGGCGATCCTCGCGCAGTTCGGCGACGAGAAGGAAGGGCTCGAGTCGCAGGTGAAGAATGGCCCGTACTCGAACAACGTGTCCCCGATCTCCGGCACCTTCGGCTTCACGGCCTGGGACAAGGGCGCGGTTCGCGACTCGGTGGACGGCGTCGCCGAGTTCACGACGCAGGACGGGGCGCGCTGGAAGCTCGTGCTCGACCGCGTGCAGACGAAGGACGTGCCGCATCACCCGCGCTTCGGCGGGGTGATCATGGGCCTGTACTACCACGGCAACACCGCCGTGCACACGCCGCTCGTGCCGACGATCAACAGCGCCGTCGCGCTGTGGGCGGTCGGGCACCTCTACAAGGACTCGACGCTCGTGACCGACAACGCGATGGTGCACGTGATGCTGCTGTCGCGTACCCGCCGCGCGGGCGATTTCGCGCTCGCCTGCTGGGACTGCTCGAAGAACAGGATCGAAGAGCTGCAGCTCCAGATCCTCCCCGGACCGGGCGAGCCGAAGCTGGACGCGCCCGGCGGGTTCCTGTTCGTCAACTGGGAGAAGTCCGGCTCCCTCGCGCCGGCCGCCTCGGGAGGATGACCCGGCGACGCGGCGGGCGGAGTCCGACCTCCGCCCGCCGCCGTTCTCGGTCGCCCGCTCGGCGCGCGTCGTCCGCGACGGTCACGTCACGGCGCGCGGTAGAAGAAGTACTCCGCCGTGTACGGCACGCTCGCTTCCTCCCCCACGAAGCTGCCCGTGGTCGCCGGCGCCTTGCCGCCGACGGTGTAGAGGCGCTGGACGGTCGCCGTTCGCTCGAAGATGCCGGGCCCGGTGGTCGAGACGGCGTCGAGCACCAGCCACGGGATCGCGCTCGCGTCGGGCGTGCAGCGGTCGCTGACGGCGGCGACGACCTTGCTGCCGCTGTTGCTCTCCCACGTCGGGCCGGCGTAGTGGATGCCGACCACGCCGTGGCCGCCGGCGTCGGCGTACAGCACCGCCGACGGCGCGACGAAGTCCCACGCCGTGCCGCTCCAGCGGTAGATCTGCACGCCGGTGGCGTACGCGTGGAAGTCGAGCTTGCTCCCGACCGGCGCCGTCAGCCGCGGGCACGTGCCGAGGTCCACCTCGCGGGCGAGCTGCGCCGCCGGCGCGCTCTGCCGCTCCACGCCGACGGGTGACTCGGCGGCGCACGCCGCCACCAGGGCCGCGGCCGCGGCGACGAGCATGCTTCTGAGCGAGTGGTGTCCGGTCGCGTTCATCGTTCACGTCCTCCTCGGTATGGGGCGCACGCGTCGCGGGTGATTCCGCGTGCGCGATGCGACTTCCCCGTCCGCCGAGGAGTACGGGGATTCCCGGCGCCGGCGGACACGCGCCGCGGCACGCTGCCCGGTGAACCCCTCACCATCTCGCCACCCTGCGCATGCCGACCGACGAGGAGCACCTCCGGAAGCTCGAGCGCATGTATCACGTCGCGCCGATCAATCACCTCTACCAGCCGGTCATCCGCGTGGACGACGGCACCGCGGAGATCGACGTCCCGGTCAAGCCCGAGTTCTTCCACGCCGCGCACGCGCTGCACGGCAGCGCCTACTTCAAGGCGCTGGACGACGCCGCCTTCTTCGCCGTCAGCTCGCTCGTCACCGACGTCTTCGTCCTGACGGCGTCGTTCACCATCTATCTCACCCGCCCCGTCTCCGAGGGCCCGCTGCGCGCGGTCGGCCGGGTCGTGCACCGCTCCCGCAACCTCTTCCTGGCCGACGCGGAGCTGCACGACGTCCGGCAGCGGCAGGTCGCGCGGGGCAGCGGATCGTTCATGCGGAGCGCGATCGCGCTCACCGCCGACCTCGGATACGCCTGACGACGGGTTGCGCTCACGGGGATCCCGTTCGTGTTGGAGACGGGCATTCCCCGGGAGCACTTTGCTGCTATTCTAGGGGCATGACGATCAAGAGACTGGACCACATCAGCGTCGTCGTCGACGACCTCGAGGCCGCCATCGCCTTCTTCACCGCGCTCGGCATGACGCGCGAAGGCGCGATGCCGGTCGAGGGCGCGTGGGTGGACCGCGTCAACGGGCTCGAAGGTGTCCAGGTCGACATCGTCATGATGCGGACCCCGGATGGGCACGGGCGGCTCGAGCTGACGAGGTTCCGCAATCCAAAGCTGGTCGAGATCGAACCGGCGATCGCACCGCCGAACACGCTGGGCCTCCGGAGCGTCATGTTCGCCGTCGAGAGCGTCGACGACACGGTCGCTCGCCTGCGCGCCCACGGCGGCGAGCTCGTCGGCGAGGTGGCTCAGTACGAGGAGATGTACAGACTCTGCTACATGCGAGGCCCCGCGGGCATCATCGTCGCGCTGGCCGAGGAGCTCTTCTGAGGCGTTCGCCGCCTTCGTCAGGCGCAGTCAGTCGCCGGCGCGACGCCGCATCCGCTCCAGCTCGTCGAGCCGCACGCGCGCGGTGTCCACGCGCCAGTGCGACGGGCCGAGCGCGCGCTCGAGCGTCGCGAGACCGCCGCGCAGCTCGCGCTCCGCTTCGTCGAAGCGCCGCAGTCGCATGAGGCAGGTGCCGCGCACCACCTGCGCCTGACCCACCGCCCACGCGCCCGCGCGCTCGTGCGCCGCGATGATCCGGCCGGCGCGCGCCGACAGCGCGTCGCCTTCGGGCGACGGGCCGCGGCGGCAGAGCGTGAGCGACAGGTTCAGCAGGTCGGTGCCGACGGCGGGATTCTCGCGCCCGAGCTTCCGCTCGTCCACCGCGAGCGCGCGCCGCATGAGCCCCTCGGCTTCCACGAGCTGGCCCTGGTTGCTCAGCAGGACGCCGAGATCGTTGCGCGACGTGGCGAGGATGTCGTGGTCCGGCGGCAGCGTCGCCACGCCGATGCGGATCGCCTCGCGGTACGCGTCCTCGGCTTCCTTCGGCCGGTGCAGGTCCTCGAGGACGACGCCGAGGTTCGCCAGCGCTTCGGCGACGTAAGGGTGCCGGCCGTAGCCGATCCGCAGCTGCGCGAGCGCGCCGCGCAGGTGACGCTCGGCGTCCGCGAGATGTCCGCGCTGGTACTCGAGGATGCCGAGATCGTTCTCGACCTGGCCGGCGTCGCGCGGCGCGTGGAGCGTGGTGTAGATGCGCATCGCCTCCTCGAGCAGCGCGGGCGCGCGCTCGGAGTCGCCGCGCATCGCGAGAAATCCGCCGACCGTCGCCGCAGCCTCGGCGAGGTCGCGGTCGGGGCGGCCGAGCGCGCGACGGATCGCGAGCGACCGCTCGTACATCATCGCCGCCGAGTCGGACCGGCCGAGCTTCGCGTGGAGCGCGCCCACCTGCAGCAGGCTGCTGGCGAGCGCCGACGAGTCGGCAACGGCGCCGGACTCGCGCTCCCGCAGCGCGCGCCGGAGCAGCGGCTCCGCGCGGTCGTACGCGCCGAGCCCGAAGTAGGCGCGCCCGATCGCGCTGCGCACCGACGCGTCCACGACCGGCGAGCCGCTCGGCTCGCGCTCCAGCCGCGCCGACGCGGAGTCGAGCGCCTGGAGCATCGTCGCGTCCTTGCCGATGCCGTCCAGCGGATTCGGCGAGAGCAGCGTCTGCTCGAGAAACAGGTTCAGCGCCTGCGCCTTCGCGGCTTCGCCTGAGGCGCGGTCGCGCTCGATCGCGACGCGACGCGCCTGCACGACCGTCTGCCCCGTGAACGCGGCGGCGGCGAGCACGATCGCGGCCGTGACGCCGGCGGCGACGCGGTGCCGCACGAGGAAGCGGCCGGCGCGGTACGACGCGCTCGGCGGGCGCGCGAGCACCGGCTCGGCGCGAAGGTGGCGGGCGAGGTCGTTCGCCAGCTCGTGCGCGGTCTCGTAGCGGCGCCGGCGGTCGGGCTCGATCGCCTTGAGCACGATCCAGTCGAGATCGCCGCGGAGCTCGCGCGCGAGCGCGCGCGGGTCGGTGCGACGCGCCTCGGCCACCATCGAGCTCGCGTCGCCGAGCGTGAGGACGCGCGTGCTCGGCGTCGGGGGCGGCGTGTCGCGCAGCAGGCGCGGCGCGGCACATCCCGCGCGGAGGAGCTTCGCCGCGTCGTGCGGCAGGCCGCCCGACAGCAGCTCGTAGAGCATCACGCCGAGGCTGTAGATGTCGGCGCGCGTGTCCACGTCGGCGATCTGCGCCTCCCACTGCTCGGGGCTCATGTACGCCGGTGTTCCGACCGGCTGGCCGATCGCGGTGACGAGCGTGAGGTCGGTGAGACGCTGCCCGATCGCCTTCGCGATGCCGAAGTCGATCACCTTCGGCACCGGGCGGTCGTCGTGCATCGTGACGAGAACGTTCGACGGCTTGAGGTCGCGGTGGATGATCCCCTTCTGGTGCGCGTGGTGGACCGCGCTGCACAGATCGAGGAAGATCCGCAGCCGCTCGTGCGTCGTGAGCCGGTGCTCGTCGCAGAAGGCCGTGAGCTCGACGCCGTGGACGAGCTCCATCACGTAGTACGGCCGCCCGTTGGCGCTGCCGGCGTCGAAGACGCGCGCGATGTTCGGGTGGTCCATGACGGCGAGCGCCTGGCGCTCGATCTCGAAGCGCGCGACGAACGCCTTCGTGTCCATCTCGCGTCGCAGGAGCTTGAGCGCGACGTGGCGCTTCACGGGCTCGACCTGCTCCGCCTCGTAGACGACGCCCATGCCGCCTTCGCCGATCACGCGAAGGACGCGATAGGGGCCGATCCGTTCGCCTTCGTGCATCATGGACGGGAATCCCGGGCCGATTGGCGGCGTCCCGAAGTTGTGCGGGAGCCGGCCCTCCGTCTGTCAGCGATCCTTACCACTCGACGAGCGAGCTCGAGCGGCACACATTGGCGGCGGCGGGGCGATGCCGAAACCAGTCGTCCGGCCACGGCGTAGACCCGATCACTCGTCGGGCTTCCGAGCGTCCTCCCCAGCAAACGGAGGTATCATGGGAACGACGTCGCACGCGATCGCCGTCCACGGCTCCGCTCGCCGCCTGCGCATCTGGCTCGGCGCCCTGCTCCTCGCCGTCGGCCTCGCCGGCCACGTGTTCGCGGCGCGAGCGATCACCCCCTACGTGCCGTCGTACGTCGCGTACCGGGACCACATCGCCGGCTTCTTCCTCATCCTCGCCGTCACCGGCGCCATCGTCGCCGCGCTGGGCTGGCGCTTCTGGAGAGGCCGGCGCGACACGATGTTCCTCGTCATCGGCGCGATCCAGGCGATCATCGGCATCATCGTCTACATCGAGCGCTTCCGCGTCATCGGCATGCACTGACGCGGCCCGGCCGCGACTCGAGCGGATCGCGAATCGGCTTGACGCTCGGGCGCCGGTGCGTCAACTAATAGACTCCCAGCACGGGAGCACGCATGACGACCCACGAACGTCCGGCCACCGCGCCGGGCGCGGCAGCAGCATACACTCCGCACTCGTACGCCCCGCCGGCCGCCGCCGCCGCACCACCGGAGCCGCCGACGATCTACAGCCACGAGACGCTGCGCAGCTACCGGCTGGACCGGCTCATCGGGAAGGGCGGCTTCGGCGAGGTCTACCTCGCCACGCCCATGCCGCCCGAGGGCTACCCGGCGCAGGTCTGCATCAAGATCAGCGACCGCATGTCGGCGTGGCTGCGCGAGGCCTACTTCGCCGAGCTCCTCCTTCGCGAGCCGCGCGCGCTCCGCGTCTTCGACCGGTTCGCGATCGTCGAGGGGACGCGCATGCGCTACTGTCTCGCGATGGAGTACGCCCAGCACGGCGACCTCGGCGCCTGGCTCGAGCAGAAGGGACCGCAGCCCGAGCGCTTCGTGCGCCGCGAGATCGCCGCCATCCTCCAGGCCCTCGACGCGCTGCACCAGGGGCAGGCGCTGCACCGCGACCTGACGCCGTTCAACGTCTTCGTCTGCGAGAACGAGCAGCTCAAGCTCGGCGACTTCGGCATCGCGACGCACCAGATGAGCCGGCGCGGCGTCACCGCCGACGCCTTCAACCCGTTCAACGTGCCGAACGAGATCGCCTGGGGACGCGTCCGCCGCTGGCAGCAGCGCGACGACATCTACCAGGTGGGGCTGATCGCGGCGATGCTCCTTCGCGGCGACATCACCAGCCCGATGCGCAGCCGCGACGTCCGCGGCCTGCCGTGCAGCGATCATCTCAAGGAAGTCATCCACCGCTGCCTCGGCGTGCGCGGCAAGCGCTACGAGGCCGCCGACGAGCTGATCGCGGCGCTCCGCCAGCGACCGAAGGAGCCGCGGCTCGGCCGGATCCGGAGCCTCGCGGGCACCCACGTCGCGTTCACCGGCTTCCTCAGCCGCCCGCGGAGCGAGGCGATCGCCGCGGCGAAGAAGGCCGGCGCGATCGTGCAGTCGAAGCCCGGCCACTCGACCGACGTGCTCGTCCGC
The DNA here is from genome assembly GCA_035554795.1 of Gemmatimonadaceae bacterium. Taxonomy (GTDB): domain Bacteria; phylum Gemmatimonadota; class Gemmatimonadetes; order Gemmatimonadales; family Gemmatimonadaceae; genus DATMHT01. The sequence continues at coordinate 7,798 of DATMHT010000021.1, forward strand.
GGCCGTCCGAACCCGCTGCAGATCGCCGGCGACGCCGGCGGCACGAAGCTGATGGACATCCGGCGGCTGGCCGCGAACGGGCACCCGGTGACGGTCATCAGCGACAGTCTCTTCTGGAAGCTCGTCGAGCCCGCCGCGCCCGCGCCGCCGCGACGGTCGCGCGCGACGACGCGAGCGACGACGCGCACGACGACGCGAGCGACGACGCGCGCCGAGAAGAACAAGCCACCCGCGCGCGAGACCCAGCGAGCCGCGGCGCGTTCGCCGAAGAAGCCGCGCGGGATCAGCGTCTCGTGATCTTCTTCAGCTGGGCCGTGTAGCGCGCCGCGGCGGCGCGGTCGCCCGACGCGGACGCCGCGCGCCGCGCGCCGTCGAGCGTGCGGTAGCGGTTCGGCTCGCGGAGCAGCGCGGCGCGATACTCGGCGAGCGCGTCGGGCGGACGCCGCAGCTCCATCAGCAGGTCGCCGAGCAGCTCGCGCGCGGGGGCGAGCGGCCCCGGCGTCACGGCGGACTTCTCCGTCGCGTCCTCGCGCTCGGCGGCCTGGCGCATGCGCGCGAGCGCCGCGTCGTCGCGATGCTCCGCGTGATCGAGCCACGCGCGCGCGCCCAGCTCCTGGATCGCGACCTGCTCCGCCCAGTAGCTCTCCCCCTTCGCCTGAAGGCGATCGCGAATGCTGGACAGCGAATCGATGGACGCCCGCGCGGTCGTGAGGTCGCCGGTGTGCGACGCGCCGAGCGCGCGCGCGAAGTGCGTCATCGCGTCGGCCCAGGGAAATGCACTCGCGCTCGGCGCGAGCCTCGCCGCCCGCGCCCAGTCGCGCCGCTCGAGTGCGTAGCGCGCCGGGATCGCGGCGAGCGCGAAGACGCCGGCCGAGCCGGGCGCGGCGCCGGTGACGGCGTTCGGGTCGAAGCGCGCCGCGAGCGCGGGCAGCCCGTCGAGCACCGCCTTCGCCGCGGCGTCCCGGCGCATCTGGAGATAGGCGTACTCGGCGTAGTCCGACGCGTGCAGCGCCTCGGCGATGGACGAGTCGCGGAGCGCCACCTCGATCGAGCGCAGGTTCGACTCGACCGATTCCTCCCACAGCCCGACGCGCGTGAACGTGTGCGACGGCATGTGCAGCGCGTGCGCCGCCGACGGCGCGATGCGCGCGTAGCGCTCCGCCGCCGCGGTCGCCCGGCCGGCCAGCGGCGGATAGTCGTACGCGTGGATGATGTAGTGCGCCAGCCCCGGGTGGTCGGGCTGTTTCGCCCAGATGGACTCGAGGATGCCGCCCGCCGCGAGCTGGTTCGCGTACGTCTTGTCCGTCGGCGACGCCGCCGCGACGAGGGCGATCGCGTGGAAGATCTTCGCCTCCGTGTCCGCCGGCTGCTTCGCGACGAGATCGGCCATCGCGCGCTCGTACGCGGCGACGCGCGTCCGCTGGTCCACGCGCTCGTAGTCGGCGTAGAGCCGGGCGACGGCGGCGGCGTACTCGCGCTCGCGCTCCGTCGCGGCCGCGCTCGAGCGCACCGCGGCGTCCGCCGCCGTGCGCCCCGCCTGGAGCTGCGCGGGCGCGCGATTCCCCGCCGCCATCGGATTGGACCAGCGGCTGAGCGCGATCCCCCAGTACGCCATCGCGCAGCTGGAGTCCGCGGCGAGCACGTCGTTGAACGCCCGGATGGACGCGCCGAACTCGAACGAGTGCAGCAGCGCGACCGCGCGATCGAATCGCGGCGCGACCGCCGGGCTGCACGACGTCTGGAAGTGCAGCGTCCCCAGCCTCTCCGGGGACGCGTCGTGCGAATGAACGTGCTCCTGAGCCGCCGCCCTGCCCGCGGCGACGAGGAGCATCGCGGCCGCCCGCGCCGCAAGGACGGCGCGCGTCATGGGCGCCTCCGTCCCACCTCGGTCAGCCCTCGACCCGGTAGATCTCGCGCTTCCCGCCGTCGACGAGGTCGTGGTACCCCTTCATCAGCTCCTCCATCTGCTTCTGGTCCTCGGCCGAGCCCTGTGGCGACGACATCATCCGCTCGAACGACTGGAGATCGGACACCTCCATCTCCGCGATGACCGTCCAGTAGCGCTCGGCCGAGAAGTCGGTCATCACCCGCATGCGCGGCATGCCGACCTTCTCGCCCAGCTTCGACATCGTGAGGAACTTCTCGACCATCGGGCGCACCTTGCCCGGCTTGCAGTACATGATCTCCCGGACGACGAACATGGCGACCCTCCGTGTGGAGTGCGTGTGGCGCTTCGTGCCCACGTTCTCCAATGTTCCCGCGCGGGGCGTCGCGTCAAGCGTCGTCGGCCGTCTCGTCCGCAGCCTCGTCGCCAACTCCGACCATGATGATCATCTCGTCGCGCGTCCGCACTCGCCCGCTGCTGCCGTCGCTCGCAGCGCTCCTCCTCACGGCCGCCTGTGCATCGAGCGCGCGGCCGGCGCGATCGCCCGCCGCCGTCGCCGCATCGCCCGCGCCGCAGCGCACGCCCGAGGAGATCCGGCTGCGCGAGGACTGGGCGAACCTCGCGCGCTACCGCGCCGCCGACTCCGCGCTCGGCGCGCCGAAGCCCGGCGAGCGGCGCGTGGTGTTCATCGGCAACTCGATCACCGACGCGTGGACGCCGTACTTCCCGGCGATGTTCCCTGGCAAGCCGTACGTGGACCGCGGCATCAGCGGCCAGACGACGCCGCAGATGCTCGTGCGCTTCCGTCAGGACGTGATCGCGCTGAAGCCAGCGGTCGTCGTGATCCTCGCCGGCGTGAACGACATCGCCGGCAACACCGGCCCGTCCACGCTCGGCATGATCGAGGACAACCTCGCCTCGATGACGGAGCTCGCCCAGGCCAACGGCATTCGCGTCGTGCTCTCGTCCGTGCTACCGGCCTACGACTTCCCCTGGCACCACGGCCTCGAGCCGGCGCCGAAGATCGTCGCGCTCAACACGTGGATGAAGCAGTACGCGGCTGCGAAGGGGGCGGTGTACCTGGACTACCACTCGGCCATGGCCGACGCGCGGGGCGGGCTGCAAAGCGCGCTCTCGGGGGACGGGGTGCATCCTAACGAGGCCGGGTATCGGGTGATGGCGCCGCTGGCGGAGCGGGCGATTGAGGAGGCGCTGGGCGGGCGTTAGAGAGCGCGGCGGTGCGTTCGGGTCGACGGGGTCGCGCGCCTGATGACGCGGCCGCGCCGTCGTCCCGCGGCCCTCCTCGCCTCGCGCGAGGAAAGGCGGCCGGTTGCCCATTGCTCGAGCGGCAGCCATGTTCGCCGGGCTGGCCACCCATTCATCGGAGCGTCCAATGAGCACCCGGCCCGGATCGCGTCGGACGATGCACCGTTCACCGATCGCCCTGCTCCTCTCGCTCCTGCCGGCGGTCGCGCTCGCGCAGTCCGCGAACACGAGGTCGGGGTCGAAGACGCAAGTCGTCATGCTCGGCACGGGCACGCCGGGGTTCGACATCGACCGGTCGGGGCCGGCCACCGCCATCGTGGTCAACGGCACCGCCTACCTCGTCGACTTCGGAGCCGGCGTGATGCGGCGCGCCGAGGGGGCGTACGAGAAGGGGATCGAGGCGCTCAAGCCGCCCAACATTCACGTCGCCTTCCTCACCCACTTCCACCAGGATCACACCGTCGGCTACGCGGACCTCATCTACTCGCCCAACGAGTGGAGGAGGGGCCCGCTCGAGGTGTACGGCCCCCCGGGCCTCCAGCACCTGACCGAGCACATCGTCGAGGCGTACACCGTCCGGCGTGCGCCCTCGCAACGGAACCTGCCGGACGTGCAGGTCCACGCGCACGAGGTCATGCCGGGCGTCGTCTACAAGGACAGCAACGTCACGGTGACGGCGTTCGCCGTGAAGCACGGCGACAACGTGGCGTACGGGTACCGCTTCCAGACCGCGGACCGCTCGATCGTCATCTCGGGCGACACGTCACCCGCCGAGAGCGTCGTGGAGAACTGCAACGGGTGCGACGTGCTGATCCACGAGGCCTACAGCATGTTCACGTACAACTACGTCACGCCGGAGATGCAGGCGAACCGGCGGAGGATACACACCTCCTCGCTGGAGCTGGCGGAGATCGCGCGGAGGGCGCGGCCCGGGCTGCTCATCCTCTACCACCGCTCGAGCCTCGGCGGCAACCCGCACGGAAACCCGGAGGACGTGCTGCTGAAGGAGCTCCAGTCCGTGTACCAGGGCAAGGTGGTGACCGGCCACGACCTCGACATCTACTAGAAACCGGCGGCAGCGAGCGCCGCGGGGACGCGCCGCGATCGGAGGGCCCCGGCCTCGCCACCGCACGCGAGTGCGTCCGACCGATCGCGCCCGCGGGCCCGCGACGCCCCGCAGGCGGAGGCGCGGACCGCGAGATCGGCAGTCGCGCGCCGCCTAACGAGGCGCTGCAGCTGACAGATCGCGACTGGGAGCATGAGGTTGGAAGCTGGTCGAGTACATACTCAGTCTCAGCTCCATCTCGCGGGCGAGCTTCGTCGCCCGAAGCTGAGCTCAGGCGTTGGATGGCTCCAAACGTCGAGGGTCATCGGATGCGCGTCTTCCTCTGCGCTCTGCTCGGGGTCCTACCGCTGCCCCTCGCCGCGCAGCGCGTCGAGGTCGTGTTGGATTCCGTGCGCGGCCCTCGCGCGGAGGTGGCAGCGGCGAAGAGCGAGTTGGGACTGCGTCACGGGCTCGCCGCCACGCCGGGTGTGCACGTGTTGCCGCTGCGGACCAGCCACACACAGGATGACACGCACGCGCGGTATCGCATCGTCGGCAGCGTCGTCGCGGACACGGAGAGGTGCACGCTCAGCGTTCAGATCGTCGACCGTCGGACTGGCCGCACCGTCGACCACGCCCAGATTCGCGCGGCGTGGGAGGCGCTCTCCGATTCAGCGTCCGCGTTGGGCGAGCAAATTGGCCGCCAACTGGTGGTCGGCAAGCGAGCAACGCGACCAGCCATCCAACGTGGCGCTGAAGCTGGCAAGACCACACTTTGGTAGCTCGCTTCGCTCGCGATTGTCGAGGCGCGCTCGCAGCTCGGCGTTGGCGTTAGGCCGCACCCACGCGCCGGTGCGTCGAAGGGTTGCATCTCCGGCGCGGCGATCCCACCTACGACCCCTCTAGTGCCGCCGCTCGGTCCGCTCGCGACGTTCGTCGGTGCCCTCGCCGCCTGTGGGTACTCCGCGTTCCAGCTCGGCCGGGCGCTCCTCGCCTCCCGGTGGCCCGCGGTCGACGGGGAGATCGGCGGGACGCGCCTCGTGCACCGGATGGACGCCGCCGACGGGCCCAGCGCCGACTACGACTACGTGGCCTACCGCTACCGCGTCGGCGGCCGGCCGTACCGCAACGACCGTGTGCGCTTCGGGCCGCAGATCGCACCGACGTCGATCGTGCCCGAGGCCGACCCTCCCCCCGACAACGCGTGGGCGGCGGCCGATCTCGCACGCCGATACCCGACCGGCCAGCGCGTCCGCGTGCGCTACAACCCGCGCCGGCCTCAGGACAGCGTGCTCCACGTCGGGCCGAGCGCGTCGGTCTGGATCATCATGGCGACAGGGCTCCTGTTCCTGTACCTCGGTGCGCGCGACCTGTTCTGGCATCCGTGACCGTGCGGCCTAACGAGACGCTGCCGCCGGCAAGCGCTCCGGGGAGCATCAGGTCGTGCGTCTGGCGACGGTCGCGACCCGTCCGCATCTTCCCGTCCGCGAAGTTCTCACTCGCAGCTGACCCTTGGCGTTAGGCGGCGGTCGAAATCCCACCTACCCACAGACAATGAACTTGCGACGCTCCCACATCGCTTTCCGCTCGTTCTTCGCGCTTCTCGTCATGCTCTCGGCTCGGGCCGCGGCCGCGCAGCGGCCGGCAGCGGCTCCCGGCAGTGCAGCGACGCCACTCGCGCCGCTCCCCGCGCCCGTGCCGCCGTTCATCCTGCGCGGCCTCGAGCAGTTCCGCGCGGATAGCGCCGATGCCGCCATCGGTACCTGGACGGCATCATGGACCGCCTCCACCGATTCGGGGAAGGCGACGACCTTGATCGCCAGCCTCCGTCAGATCCGTGAACTCGCCGGCCCGCCGCTCGGCTTCGACCTCATCGGCTCGGAAGCGGTCGGGGTGCACTTGCGGCGCGTTTACGTGCTGCTGCGTTACGGCACGCAGCCGATCTTCGCCCAATTCGTGGCGTACACTCCCAAGGATCGGCCGACCGAGGCCGACTGGAAGCTCGTCACCGTGACCTGGAATACGAATCCAAGCGAGGCGTGGCCGCCATCGGTCTGGTCCCGCTGAGCGCAGGCTGACAGCCGATGGCGGCAGGTTCGTGGTCGCGCCGCGGTCTCACTCCGCATTGCAGCGGATATCATGGACGACTCGTCCTGCATCTTCTGCCACATCGCCGCCGGTGACGCCCCCGCGCACGTCGTCTGGACCGACGCCGAGCACGTCGCCTTCCTCGACCGCAGTCCCGTCGCGCCCGGCCACGTGGTGGTGATTCCTCGCGCCCACGCGCCGACGGTGGACGACCTCGACGCCGGCGCGTACGAGCGGCTGTTCGCCCTCGTGCGCGCTCTCGCCCGGCCAGTCGCGCGGGCCGCTGGCGCGCCGCGTGCGGGCATCGCGGTCGAGGGCTTCGGCGTCGCGCACGCCCACGTGCATCTCGTACCGGTGTGGCGCGGCGGTGACCTCGATCCGTGCCGGCAGTCGCCCGCGACCGACGCCGCATTGCGCGACGCGGCAGACCGACTGCGGACCGCCCTCGCCACGTCCGCGATCTGACGCTCTACACCCCGCTTGGAGCCCGCCCATGCGCTACGTCCTCAAGCAGAAGCTCCTTTCCTGGGGCGACGACTTCGTCATCAAGGACGAGTCGGGCCGCGACGTCTACTTCGTGGACGGGAAGGCTTTCAGCATCGGCGACCAGCTCTCCTTCCAGGACATGGAGGGGCACGAGCTGGCGTTCATCAAGCAGAAGCTCCTCTCGTGGGGGAAGACGTACGAGATCGTCCGCGGCGGCCAGGTCGCGGCGGTCGTGAAGAAGGCGCTGTTCGCGCCCTTCCATCACCGCTTCACCGTGGACGTGCCGGGGCCGGACGACCTCGAGGCCGAGGGGAGCTTCACCGACCACGAGTACACCTTCCGGCGCGGCGAGCGCACCGTCGCCACGGTCTCGAAGAAGTGGTTCAGCTGGACGGACACGTACGGCGTCGAGGTCGCCGAGGGCGAGGATCCGGTGCTGATCCTCGCGAGCGCGGTCGTCGTGGATCAGGCCTGTCACCCGGACGACGGCAAGCGGCACTGAGCGTTGCGACACGCGGCGCCGGACGTCTCATAGCGTCACGCACTCCTCATCCGCTCGACGCCCAACCCGACGCGACGCATGACCCACCCTGACGAACGCGACGACGACGAGAACGCGGATCTGTCCGACGATCCGGTGCTCTCGAAGCTGGACCGCGACCTCGGCGCCGTCCTGCGATTCACGGACAACCGGCTGCTCGTCGTCCTCGGCGCGGCGCTCGCCGCGGTGTACCTCCCCGATTGGCTGCGCATGCCGGCGGCCGCTGCCCAGGCGCTCTACTGGGGCGCGGGTGCGCTGATCGTCGGCAGCATCGTCTTCACGATCCGGTCGGCGATCGTCGGAAAGCGGCGGGTCGCCGCGAGGTATGGTCTCGTGTGCCCGACGTGCGGGCATGCGCCCGGCACGAACGACATTCTCTCGACCGCCGAGCTGGGACAGTGCGCGTCGTGTGGCGGCGCGCTGAACGTGCACGTGCCGTGAGGCCCGCTCTCGCGCACCGCGCCTGACGAGAGTAATCTCTCCGCGACCGCCCGAGCCACGAGCGACTCCCCGACCTCCACATCGAGATCCGCCATGCATCGCGTCCATCGCCGACTGACCCACGCCGTCCTCGCCGCCGCGCTGTTCGCCGTCGCCTGCAAGCCCGCCGAGCGCGCCGAGTCCGGCGACGACAGCGCCACCGCGACCGATTCGGCGGGGGCGGCGGGGCAGTCGTCCGCTTCTTCGGCGGCCGCGACGACGGCGACGCCCGGCGAGACGTCGGCCGGGGCGTCCATGACCGTCGCCGACATCGACCGGTGGCAGCGCGGCATGGAGGCCGAGCTCGCGGCGGTGCGCGACGCCGGCAAGCAGCTCAAGGCGGCGAAGACCGCGAACGACACGATGTCCGCGATGATGGCCGCCAACGAGACCTCGACACGCGCCGCCGGCGCGAAGGCGGCCGGCGTGGACGAGAATCGCTACGGCGTCATCGTCTCGACGCTCTCCTCGGTGGCCGTCTACATGGCGCCGATCGAGCAGGAGATGAACGTGAAGGACATGCCGCCCGAGATGGTCGCGCAGATGAAGCAGGGGCGCGAGCAGTCGCTCGAGCGCGCCAGCGCCGGCATCCCGAAGGACGTCCTCGACGCGCTGCGCCCGCGCGCCGCCGAGCTGCGCAAGCAGGATCTCACGCTCGCCGGTGAGCGGCTGAAGGCGGCGGGCGCGGCGCAGTAGCCGACGGGTCGCCGGCTACCGCGCCGTCCGTCGTGTCGCGCGCCTAACGGGACGCCGCCGCGCCCGATCGGTGCGCGGCGCGGCCCGCGGCTCGGCTCGTGGCGGACGCCGGCGCCGCCGTCACGCGCGGGATGACGAGATGCACGTGCGGATCGTCGATCGGCGCGTCGATGCGCAGCTCGGTCACGCGGCCGTGCTCGCGCACGAAGGTGAGGCGCTTGTCGTCGAGCCGGAACGTCTCGCCGTCGGCGGACGGGCCGAGGTAGCTGAGCCGCCCGACCGGATCTTCCGGACCCGTGAACGGTCCGCTCATCGTGAGCCGGCCGGCGGCATCGGCGGCGATGCGAACGTCCAGCACGTCCATGTGCCCGCCCCACCCGCTGTACGTGCCGGCGTACTCGGCGACCGGTCCGTGGAAGACCGGCGGCGCGGCGATGCCGATGCGCGCGGCGAGCCACTGCTGCAGGTCGTCGCCGGCCGCGCCGGGGAGTGCGTGCCCGCTCTCGTACCAGCGCGCCTCCTTCGTCGCCGGGGCCGCGCGCCAGAGCGCGTCGGCGAGGTTGGGCCGCACGAAGACGTCCTGCCGCCCCCACAGGAAGAGCAGGTGGGCCGGCGCCGCGCGGGACACGAAGCGCGTCGAGGCGAGCGGCTCCATCGCCGCGTTCCAGCGGCACCACTGCTCCGCCGGCATCGAGGGCGGCGCCGGCAGCCGCGCGCCGGTCGCGTCGGTGAAGTGGGCGGCGAGCCCGCCGTCCGCGACCGACAGCACGTACGCCTTCAGCCGCCGCTCGACGCCGGCGAACAGCGCGCCCATCGAGCCGCCGAAGCTGATGCCGAGCGCGCCGAGCCGCGACGAGTCCACGTCGGCGCGCGCGCTCAGCACGTCCACGGCGCGCTGCAGGTCCACGATGTACTGCACCGCGTCGGCGCTGTCCCGCGGCGTGAAGGAGATCGGCTTGCCGGGGTCGCGCCGCGCGAACGGCGCGTCCACCGCGAGCACCACCGCGCCGGCGCGGGCCAGCGGCTCGGAGGCGAACCCCATCCCGCGGGCGTCGCCCGGCGCGCCGTGCAGCACCACCATGCCGGCGTACTTTCCGCCGGCGCCGCGGCGCGCCTCGAGCGGCACGTAGAGGACGCCGGTCGCGCGGCCCCCCTTCGGGCTCGCGAAGCTCACGCGATGGATCTCCAGCCCGCGCTCCACGCGCTCGAGCGAGTCGCGCAGGTCGAGCGGCGCGCTGCGGTCGTAGGCGAAGATCGCCGTCGAGGGAGCGCTGCTGCTGCCCGTCGCCGCCGCGGCCGGGCGCGGACAGGGCGCCGCCGCCGACGACGCGACCGGTGCCTGCGCCGCGGCGGGCGCGGCGCGGCCGGCGAGAGTACCGGCCGCGGCCAGCAGCAGAGCGGAGGTCCGGAGGAGACGCGCGACGTGTGACATGGAGCGATACCGGGAACGCGATGGTGGGGATGACCAGCGGTGACCCGGTTTCCTACGGAGGCGGGCGCGCGCCGGTGTCAGCGCGCCGCCGCCTCACGCGAGAACGACCGCGATGCGTGGCGTCGCTCACCTGCCGGACGTGACGCGGCGCCGGCGGGAATGATTCCCGCCGGCGCCGCGACGCGTGCCGCTGGTGAGAGCTGCGCGTGCTAGCCGATCGGCGTCCCGTTGAAGTACACCCGCGCCGGAACGACCGAGCAGTGGAACGCGAAGCCGAGGTCCACCTCGATCGCGTCTCCATTCGCTTCCGCGGCGTCGATGGCCGCCTCGGTGGTGAGCCGGGTGTTGGCGGCGGCCGTGTTCGTGAACAGGACCTCGATCACCTCCCAGGCGACGTTGAAGTCGCCACCGCTGGCCGGCGGGGCGACGAGGTGGTCGTGGCCGGGTACGGCCGTCGGGTCGGTGCCGTAGACGCTCGGCATGATGGTCGTGGCGACCGTCGCGACGTCGAGGTCATGATCGGGACAGTTGCCCGGAACGCCCATGCAGTTCATCGTCCCCACGGTGGATCCCGGCGGATACTCCACGAGGTAGAGCGGTGCGACCGCGTGGGTGCTGGTGTGCGTCGGGAAGGGCGACTTGGTGGGCGTGAGCAGGTAGACGAGGCTCGTGCCCGTGACGTCGTTGTACGCCGGCTCGATCAATGACTGCCCCAGCAGCCGCTCGCCGGTCGGCAGCGGGTCCGGTAACGCGGTGACTTTGGCGAAGCTGGGTGCGGCCTGCCGTGGGGCCGTGGCCCCATCCGGGGCACAGGCGGCGGCGAGCAGGGCAACTGCGGCGAGCGAGCTGAGCCCGAAGGCTGAGCGCAACGGGACCACCATCGTAACCTCCTGAGAGGAAACGGGAACGAGTACCGGCGGCCGCCGTCAGCCGCATGGCCAGCGAGCACGGCTCGCATGGCCCACGGTGAAGCGGCAATCGCCGCATATCACATTCCGTCGTCGCCGAACACTTCCATTATCCGCCGCCTCCTTCGCGCATGTTCTCCGGATCCGCCGAGCTCTACGATCTGATCTACTCCGGCTTCAAGGACTACCCGGCCGAAGCCCGGGAGCTC
>DATMHT010000022.1:0-7955 GCA_035554795.1 Gemmatimonadaceae bacterium
CGCACGTCCACGACGTCGAGCGCGGCCTGGGCGGCGCGGACGTCGGCCGGCTCGAGCGGCACGCGCCACGTCGCGCCGGCGCGGTCGGTGGCGACGAGGGTGCGCGCGCCGCGCTCGGCGGACACGCGCAGCTCCACGAGCTGCTCGTAGGCGTCGGCGCGAATGGAGCCGGCGTGATCCCGCAGCGCGGCGGCGTCGAGCGGCGTGCCGTCGGGGACGCCGGCGAGCACGGAGACGCGGGCCGCGTCGAGCACGACGAACGTGCCCGGCTTCGTGGACCGGAGGACGACCGGCTCGCCTAACGAGCCGGTCGCGGCGGCGGCGGCGCGGAGCGCGCGGATCCGGTTGGCGAGGCTCGGGTGCGTCGCCGCCCGCTCGGCGTCGGCCGACCAGCGGCGCGGAAGCTGGAGCGCGGTGTGGAGCGTGACGAGGGCGCGGATCATCGCCTCGGGGTCGCCGCACAGCTCGGCCGCGCGCCGGTCGCTCGCGAGCTCGTTCGCCTTGCTGCGCCCGGCGCGGAGCGCGAGCGCGAGGAGCACCACGAGCGGCCAGGCGATGGTGACGAGCCAGGCCGACGCCGGCTGGGCGGCGCGCACCGCGAGCGGCAGCGTGACCGCGGCGACGGCGAGGAACACGCTCGCAATGAAGCCCCGGCGCACGCGCGCCGGCGTGAAGTGCTCGAGGTGCGCGACCTCGTGCGCGAACACCGCCACCACCTCGTCGGGCGTCAGCAGCTCGAGCAGCGAATCGCCGAAGGCGACGGCGGCCGGCCGCGACCCGGACGACGGCAGCGCGAACGCGCCCACGAGCCGCTCGCCCGGCCGGCCGATGCGATACGTCTCCGGCGGCTGCGCGCGCGACGCGGCGACGATCGCCGCGAAGCGCGGCACGAGGCCGGCGCCCACCGGGTGGTCGGCGATCGGGGTCGCGCCGTGGACGCGGAGCCAGAACGGGACGACGAATCGCGCCCACACGACGAGAATCAGCGCGAGCGCGCCCGCCACCCACGGTGCCGCGCCCGGCGGCACCGCGAGCACGATCTGCGGCGCGAGCGCGAGCCCGATGAAGAAGCCGGCCGACGCGACGACGCGTCCGAGCGAGCTCCGGAGATACGCGCCGAGGCTCCACGTCTCACCACGGAGCGCGCGGCGCGCCGGGTACGAGCCGACGAAGAGCGCGACGACGAAGAGCGCGATCGCCACCGGCAGCAGCGCGCCGCGGGCGACGAAGACGATCAGCGCGAACGCGAGGGCGGCGACGCTCGTCAGGCGCGAGCGGCGGTGCCACAGCAGCTCGGGGAGCGCCGCGTCGTCTCGGCGGGCGAGCAGCTGCCGCCCGCTCCACCAGGCGGCGACGCCGGGAACGAGCGCGCAGAGCAGCGCGGCGACGGTGAGGAGAGTCACGAGCGGGTGAGCGTGCAACGAGTAGCGGAGAGAGCGCGCGGAGCGTGGAACGGTCACCTGAAGACGATTCGGCCGCGGAGCCGTACCGGCCGCGACCGTACGCCGGCGAAACCGCGCGCCGATACGTCGCGTATCGCGACCGGGGCTCTGAAGTGCTATCGTGGAAACCCGCCGGCGAAGCGGCTGGCCGTCTCACCAGGGAGAGCAGGCTCTCACACGGGCTGGATCGCCCGAGGAGTTCGCATGCACAGCTTCCCACGGTTCGGCCGCCGCGTCAGGCAGGTCATGGGCGTGATGATCGTCGGCGTGCTCGTTCCCGCCCTCACGCTCGCGCAGAGCGCCACCACGACGAAGAAGGACGGCGCGAAGTCGGCCGCCGTCAAGCCGGACAGCGCCACGTCGGACAGCGCGACGACGCACAGCGCCGCCGGGAAGCGCTCGCGGCTCGGCGCACTCGGTCGGGCGGCCGTGAGCAGGGCGAGCAGCGCCGCGGACAAGGTCGAGCAGACGACGGGCGTCTCGAAGGAGACGATGGCGAAGGCGGCACTCGCCGGCACCGGCGTCGGCGCGGCGACGCTGCTCGCGAAGCCGGGCGCCGGCAGCGCGCAGGCGCAGGTCGGAGCCACCGTCGGCCGCACGGTGCTGCAGCGCGTGGAGGACGCGCGCGCCGCGCGCGCGGCCGCGGCCACGCCGCCGAGCGGAATGACGGCGGGCGCGATGACGGCGGAGCAGATGGCGCTCTACCGTCAGCAGATGGCGATGGCGCAGGCGGCCGGCGGCGGCATGGGCGCCGCGGGTGGCAGCGCCGAGATGCAGCGGCTGCAGCTCGAGTACATGCAGCTCACGATGCGCGCCAGCTCGGGCGACACCGTCGCCGCGAAGCAGCTGATGCGCTTCCAGCAGGAGATGACCACCGTCGGCCTGCGGATGCAGAGTGTCGCGCCGGACAAGCAGCAGGCGGCGTACGAGTCCGCGCTGCGCGACGCGCTGCAGTGCGCGACGTCGGGCCGGAGCTGTCACGCGGGACGGATGTAGAGCGGTCCGCACGCGCCGCAGATCGCGCCGCGGCGGCGGGTTGCGCGGCGGGCTGGGCCTCACGGTCCAGCCCGCCGTCGCGTTACAGGCGGTTCCGACGGATCGTCGAGGAGGCACACCACAGCCGTCGCCGCGCCCTCCTCCACTCGGCCGCCACCGCTGCTGCCCTCCTTCTCCGTGACCTCCCGCCGCTCCCGCGAACGCCGCCTCGCGCACGTCGTCGGGCCGCGTCGCCGCCTCGCTCGCTGGCTCGTCGTGTCGCCGCTCGTGCTCGCCGGGTGCTCTCCCGAGAGCGGCGCGGCGGCGACGGCGCGCGCCGTCACTGGCCGCCGCGCCGCGGGCGACTCGCTCTACATCGGAGTCGCGGCGGCGCGCAGCGCGAGCGGCACGGAGTTCTTCCGCGGCGTGGAGCTCGCCGTCGCGGATCTCAACGCCTCGCGCGCGCCGGACAGCCCGCCGTTCGCGCTGCGCATGCCGCCCGAGCGTCAGTCGTCGCAGGTCGCCGTCGCCGCCGCGTTCCGCGACGACCCGTCGGTGATCGGCGTCGTCGGCCACACGGGAAGCGCGCAGACGCTCGACGCGGCCCCCGTCTACGGCGACGTCGAGCACGAGGGGCGCCACGCCGTCGTCGCCATCACGCCGACCGCGACGAACCCGATGGTGAGCCGCGCGAGCGAGTGGGTCTTCCGCGTCTGTCCGACGGACGACGACGGCGCGCGCGCGCTGGCGCACTTCGCGGCCGACTCGATCGGCGCGAAGCGCGTCGCCGTCATCTACCGCAACGACCTGTTCGGCCGCGGCTTCACGCGCGCGATCACGCCGATGCTCGAGTCGCGCGGCGTGCGCGTCACCGAGCGCGATCCCTACCTCGCCGGCGTCACCACCTACGCGGCGTACGCCGAGCGCATCGTGCGCGGGCGAGTGGACGCGCTGGTGATCGCCGGCGGCGCCGCCGACGCCGCCGACATGATCCGCGCCGTGCGCCACGCCGGCGGCAATCCGACCGTCCTCGGCACCGACGACGTGGCCGGGATCGGGACGGACTTCGCGGCGACGCAGGAGTTCCGCGGCGTGCGCTTCACGTCGTTCTATCTTCCCGACCGCCCCGCGCCGGGCGCGCTGCGCGGCTTCGCGACGGCGTACGCGAAGCGCTTTCACGAGACGCCCGGCCACCGCGCGGCGCTCGCCTACGACGCCGCGATGCTGATCGGCCGCGCGGCGATGGCCGTCGGACCCGACCGCGGCCGCATCCGCGACTGGCTCGCCAGCGTCGGCCGCGGCGCGCCGTCGTACATGGGCGCCACGGGCCAGATCCGCTTCGACCAGTACGGCGGCGCGGTCGGCAAGCAGGTGATCGTCGGCGAGGTGCGTCCATGACCGGCCCGCGCGTGGGCACGGCGTCGGGCGCCGCTGTCGGCCCCGAGCTGCGTCCCCCCGAAGCGTGGATCGCCGCCCAGCGCGCCGCGCGGGACGGCGGTGGCGCGCCCGACTCCGGTGCGCCGCCGTCGGGTGCGCCGCGCCCGGCGCCGCGTGGCGTGCGCGGCATGCGCGACCGGCTCGTCGTCCGGCGCACGATCCGCGGGCGGCTGATCGGCGGGTTCAGCGTCGCGCTCGTCGCGCTGCTCGCCTCGGGCGCGCTCGGCATCTACGCCGTCACCGTCGTCCACCGCGACCTGCGCGCGAGCATGCTGGAGACGGCGGAAGTCGGCGGCCGGCTGGCGCGCAGCAACGACGCGGCCCTCCGCTTCGTCGCTCTCGCGCAGGCCCGTCTGCTCGGCGGCGCGATCGCGTCGAGCAATCAGATCGACAGCCTCGCCGGCGTCGCCGACTCGCTCCGTCAGACGCTGCTCACCGGGACCGCGCTCACGACCGACGACCGGAAGGCGATCGAGCAGGTCGGCGCGCTCCAGGGGCGCGTCGAGGTGCGGCTCGCCGTCGCGCAGGCGTTCGTGGACGTCGGCCGCCGCGACGACGCGTCGCGGGAGGCGGTGCTCGCCACGGCGTCGCTCGACACGCTCGTGGACGCGGCGGCACATGTCGCCGCGGCGCAGGAGCGGCGCGCGGAAGACGCGATCGCCCGCGTGGACCGTCAGGTGGAAGCCCAGCGCCTCGCGCTCGCCGCGCTCTTCGCCGCCGGCCTGATGGCGGCGGTCGGCTTCGGCGTGCGGGCGTGGCGCGCGGTCACCTTCCCGCTCGAGCGGCTCACCGCCGCCGCGCGTGCGCTCGGTGCGGGCGATCTCACCACCGTGCCGAGCGCCGACGGGCTGGACGAGGAGTACCACGTCCTCACCGAGGCGTTCGCGCAGATGGCGGTCGGTCTGCGCGCCGTGCTGCGTGATCTCGAGCAGGGCGCGACCGAGGTCGCGGCGACCGCCGAGGAGCTCGCCGCCGGCGCCGAGGAGACCAACGCCGCCGCCGAGCAGGTGGCCGGCGCCGCCTCGTCCATCGCGACGGCGGCGGCGGCGCAGACGGCGAGCCTCGAGACGATCGCGACGGCGGCGGGACGGAGCGCGCTGCGGGCGGCGGAGGTCGCCACCTACGCCGAGGACGCCGAGCAGGCGGCCGAGCGCGTGACGCAGTCGGCCGCGACCGGCACCGGCGCGGCCGAGCAGGCGCTCGAGCGGATGGCGGCCGTCGGCAAGGTGACCGACGACGCCGTCCCGGCGGTCGCCGAGCTCACCGACAAGGTGAAGCAGATCGGCGCGATCGCCGACACGATCGGCGAGATCGCGCGGCAGACGAACCTGCTCGCGCTGAACGCGGCGATCGAAGCGGCGCGCGCCGGCGAGCAGGGGCGCGGCTTCGCCGTCGTCGCCAACGAGGTGAAGAAGCTCGCGAGCCAGACCGAGGACGCGCTCGACGGCATCAACCGGCTGACGCGCGAGGTGCGCGCGGCGGCGGAGCGGACGTCGGAGCGGTTCGCGGCGGTGCGCGACGGCGTCGCCGGGAGCCAGGCGGTCGTCCACGCGTCGAGCGCGGAGCTCGCGCGCATCGCCGCCGACATCGTCGAGAGCCGGCGAGTGGTGGCCGCGATCGCCGCGGCCGCGCGCGACCAGCGCACCGACGTGGCGGCGCTGACGCAGGAGATCGACGCCGTCGTCGCCGCCGCCGAGGAGAACGCGTCCACCTCGGAGGAGGTGAGCGCGGTCGTCGAGCAGCAGGCCGCGTCGGTCGCGCACGTGACCGAGTCGAGCCAGCACCTGGCGACGGTGGCGGCGCGGCTGAAGGGCGGCATGGAGCGGTTCGCGCTGGGCGGCGCGACGACCGAGTTCACGGTCCGCGAGATGACGACGCGGGAGTACGCGGCGCGGAGTACCGGGTCGCCGACCTGATTCCCGTTTCCTGCCTGCTGAAGTCAGCCCGCTCCAGTGGGACGCGTCGGCAAGCAGGAAACGGGAATCAGGGAGGAACCCGACTCAGTACTTCTCCAGATATTCGTCCAGCTCCCACCGCGTCACCTGCGTGATGTACTCGCGCCACTCCTGGCGCTTGGCGGCGAGGAAGTGGTCGGCGATGTGGTCGCCTAACGCGGCGCGCATGACGTCGTCCTTCTCGAGCTCGTCGCACGCCTCGTTGAGGTCGTGCGGGAGGTCGTCGATGCGGAGGCGGCGCTTCTCGCGGTGGCTCATCTCCCAGATGTTCTGGTTGACGGGCTCGCGGTAGTCGGCCTTCGTCGCGACGCCGTCGAGCCCGGCGGCGAGCTGCACGGCGAGGGCGAGGTAGGGGTTCGCGCTGGGATCCGGCGCGCGGAACTCGATCCGCGTGCCGAGGCCGCGGCGGTCGGGGATGCGGATCATCGGCGTGCGGTTGCGCATGCTCCACGCGACGTTGACCGGCGCCTCGTAGCCCGGGACGAGCCGCTTGTACGAGTTGACGAGCGGGTTCGTGATCGCGCACATGCCGCGCGCGTGGCGCAGTAGCCCGCCGATGTAGTGCAGCGCGACGTCGCTCAGCTCCCACTGCGCCTTCGCGTCCCAGAAGGCGTTCTCCTTGCCGCGGAAGAGCGACTGATGCGTGTGCATGCCGCTCCCGTTCTGCCCGAAGATCGGCTTCGGCATGAACGACGCGACGAGGCCGAACTGCTGCGCGACGTACTTCACGACGAAGCGGAAGGTCGCGATGTTGTCGGCCGTCTTCATCGCGTCGGCGTAGCGGAAGTCGATCTCGTGCTGGCCGTGGGCGACCTCGTGGTGCGCGGCCTCGACCTCGAAGCCCATCTGCTCGAGCACGTCCACGATCGCGCGCCGCGCGTCCTCGCCGAGGTCCACGGGGGCGAGGTCGAAGTAGCCGCCGACGTCGTGGGTCGCGGTGCTCGCGGCGCCGTCGGTGCCGGGGCGGAACAGGAAGAACTCGGCCTCCATCCCGGCCATCATCGAGTAGCCGAGGTCCGCGGCGCGCGCGATCTGCCGCTTCAGCGCGCCGCGCGGGTCGCCGGCGAAGGGCTCGCCGTCGGGCGTCGTGATGTCGCAGATCACGCGCGCCACGCGCGCGTCCGCGTCGCCCCACGGGAAGACCTGGAACGTCTCGAGGTCCGGGCGCAGGAGCATGTCCGACTCCTCGGTGCGCACGAACCCCTCGATCGAGCTGCCGTCGAACACGATGTCGCCGGCGAGCGCCTTCGCGAACTGCGAGGCGGGGATCTCGACGTTCTTGTTGATGCCGAGGATGTCGGTGAACTGGAGCCGCAGGAAGCGGACGTTCTGCGCGCGGGCGAGGTCGAGGACGTCGTCGGCCGTGGCGTCGGCGGAGGACGGCGGGGGTTCGTTCCGGGTGCGAGGCATTCCCTAAGATTCCCCCGCGGGCGTCGTAGCTCAACCCCAGTCCTTCTGGCCGGCGACAGCGTCGCCTTGACTACGTCGCCGTAACTGCGTCGCCTGGACGGCGTGGAGCGTCTCCTCGCCATCGTCCCTGATGGAGCGTTTCCGGAACGGCGTAGAGCGACCCCCGGGCCGAGGACCGCTCTACGAACTACCAGCAACGCCCTTCAGGGACGCGGTAGGGAGACGCTCTACGCCGTGCAGGCGACGCTCTTCAGGCGACGCCGTAGAGGCGACGCCGTCCAGAAGCTGGGGTCAGCTGATCCAGGTGCCGAGCGACGCCGCGAGCAGCGAGAAGACGAGCGTCACCGCGGCCGCGGCGCCGACCCCCGCGGCGGCCACCCGCAGGGACACCAGCGCGGCGTCGGGGACGCGGTGGGGTGACGGGATCAGCTCGATCGTCTCGTGCCGCACGCGCAGCGCGCGGTCGGCCAGCCCCCACGCGCCGAACGCCGCGAAGCAGAGCGCCGCGCTGAGCGCGGCCACCCACCCCGTGGGGTGCCACCACACCGCCGCGATCCCGGCGGCGAGGCCCACCGCGACGTCCAGCGAGAGGCGGACGTCGGAGCTGGAGCGGGCGCGCGACGCGAGCAGCTCGGGGAGGCTCGCGTCCGAGTGGATGGTGGTGTGGGCCATGGTGCCTCCTGCCGCGGGGCGGAGCGGGTGCTCCACCAAGATGCGCCCCGCCGCGGCCCGGGGC
>DATMHT010000023.1:0-10929 GCA_035554795.1 Gemmatimonadaceae bacterium
GCGCTCGCCGGTGTCCTTGATCGGCTCGTGCACGTCCACCTCGATGCCGTACTTCGCCGCCGTCTCGACCACCTTGCGGTAGTGGCGCACCATGTACTGGCCGGTGTGCGAGTGCCCCTCGGCCGTCTTGTCGGTGACGTAGCCGGTCTTGATCGCCTTGATGCCGAGGCGCTGGTAGAGCGCGAAGGCACTGTCCAGCTGCCGCTCGTAGTTCTCGATACCCATCGCCGTCTCGTTGTGGCCGATGAGCGTCACCCCCTTCGACTTCGCGTACGCGGCGAGCGCCGGCAGGTCGTAATCGGGGTACGGCTGCGTGAACGAGAAGTGGGCGCCGTTGTTCATCCAGTCGCCGTCCCACCCCGTGTTCCACCCTTCGACGAGCACGCCGCCGAGTCCGTTCTTCGCGGCGAAGTCGATGTAGCGGCGGGTGTTCTCCGTGGTGGCGCCGTGCTTCGGGCCCTGGCTCCACGTCATCGTGCCGACGTGCATCCCCCACCAGATGCCGTCGTACTTCAGCGGCTTGATCCAGCTCGTGTTCTCGATCCGGCTCGGCGGGTTCAGCTTGAGCCCGAGCACGGACGGCGCGAGATCCTCGACGCGGTCGGCGAGCTGCAGGGTGCGCCACGGCGTCACGAACGGCGCGCGGCCGCGCACCTTCACGCCGTCGGCCCAGGGGGCGAGTGCCGCGCGGAGCGTCCGCGTGCCGGTGCCGGCGAGGTTCATCCCGGCGTAGTCCACGAGGTTCGCCTCGTGCAGCACGACCTTCGTGCCATTCTGCATCTCGAGCGTCAGCGGCGTGTGCACGGTGTCCAGCTTGCTCACCGGCGACGACGAGTAGAGGTCCTCGTAGCGGTCGGGCTTCGGCTGGTTGGCGGGAATCCACCAGGCGCGGGCGTCGTCGGCGAAGGTGAACTCGGTGAGCTCGTCGCTCATCTCGTAGTCACCGAACCCGCCGCTGTCGGACACCTCGTAGCGGAAGCCGACGCCGTCGTCGAAGGCGCGGACCGCGAGGGTGAACTGCCGCTTCGGCGCCACCGTCTCGGCGACCTGCACGCGGAGCTCGTTGTGGTGGTCGCGGACGCGCGCGACCTCGCCGAGCGGCTGCGTCCACGTGGTGTCGTAGCTGCTCCGCGTGGACGACACGATGCGCAGGCTGTCGCGCAGGTCGCGCGCGCCGCGGAACGCGAAGCCGAGTCGCGACGGGAGGATCACGTGGCGGCCGGCGCGGTCCACCGTGTAGTAGAGCACGCCCTCGCGCACGCCGACCGAGACGACGTTCTTCCCATCGGGCGACCCGACCTGGAGCGGCGCCTGGGCGCGCGCGCGGGTGGCCGTGCTCGCGGCGGCGAGCATGACGCCTAGCGCGAGCGCGAGCCCGCGGCGGTGACTGCGCATGTGCATCGGTGAGTGCGTGAGAGTCGAAGTGTGACCGCCGCGGCGCGCGGCGGCGAGTACGAATGGCGGCTCGGGCGCGAGGCGTCGCTCACGCGCCGGCCGCGCTCACAGCCGCGTCGCGGTGTCTATCGCGACGGCCGAATTGGCCGCCAGCGTCAGCTGGACGGCGCCGGCCGCGTCAACCGTGACGCTCGCGCCGACGCACGCCGTTCCATTGCGGCCGCCGGTGAGGAGGTCACAGTACGTGCCAGCGGCGAGGCCGGTCGCGATCGTGGCGGTGACCGGCGCGCTCTCGCGGTTGATGGCGACGAAGCCCTTGTCGCCGCGCGAGAAGGCGATCGCGTTCGCGCCGTCGTCCCACCAGTGGGTGACGGCCGTGCCGGCGACGACCTTCCGGAAGCGCACCATGCTCGCGATGTACGGTTCGCGGTGCTCGCAGACCCACTGGCCGATGGTCGCGGACTCGAGGCTCGACGCGCAGGTGACCGCGTTCGTGTTGCCGCTGGCGTCGGACGGCGGGCCCATGTCGCGGCCGGCCTGCGTGCCGCGGTCGAAGGCGTAGCTCGACATGATGGACGGGTACCCGTACGGCTGCGCGAGCATCCAGACGTTGGCGAGGCGGTAGGTCTGCCCGTCACGGTAGCCGATGCCGTCCGAGCGCTGCGTGTCGTGGTTCTCGAGGAAGACGACCGCCTTGTCGTCGGGCATGAGTCCCCAGGCGGCGGCGGAGAACTGGCTGCCCGACGGCCCGTTCGGATTGAGCTGGGAGATGTGCTCGCCTCCGGCGCCGAGGAACTTGTTGGCGGTGTAGCGGAACTTGAACTCGGTGAGGTCGGAGGCGCCGCCGGAGGCGTAGGCGAGGCCGTAGTAGTCGCTCTTCTTCACCGCCTCGCCGCCGTAGTCGATCACCTCGCCGAAGTAGTAGGGCAGCGGCCGCCCTTCGCCGGCGAGCGTCCGGTTCACGAGGGTGAGGATGCTGTCCAGCTCCACCGGCTGCATGTGCTTCGCGGCGTCGATGCGGAAGCCGGCGACGCCGAGGCGGGCGAGGCCGATCAGGTAGTCGGCGATCTTCTGCCTGACGCTCGCCGAGCCCGTGTTGAGGTCGGCGAGGCCGACGAGCTCGCAGTCCTGGACGTTGGCCGCGCTCTGGTAGTTGTTCACCGTGCACGGCGGGTGGAAGTCGCCCGACCCGTACAGACCGGGGTAGGCGTACTTGGTGTACGTCGTCCCGTTGCTACCGGTGCCCGCGCCGGCTGTCATGTGGTTGATGACGGCGTCCACGTAGACGCCGACGCCCGCCGCCTTGCAGCGCTGGACCATGCTGGCGAACTCCGCGCCGGTGCCGGAGCGGCTGCGCTCGACGCTGTAGCTCACCGGCTGGTACCGCTCCCACCAGGGAAAGCCGGAGATCACCGCGTGCTCCTGCGGTGGCGACACCTGCACCGCCGCGAAGCCCGCCGGCCCGAGCACGCTCTCACACTCCGACGCGACGTCGTTCCACTTCCACTCGAACAGGTGGACGAAGACGTCGCCGGCCGCCATGTGGCCGCTCGGGCGATACGTCTGCGGCAGCGACGGTCGCTCCGGCGGTGGCCCGACCGTGCCCGACGGGATGGAATCGCCGCTGCCGCAGCCGGCGACGAGAGCGAGCGCCAGCAGTCCCGAGGCGAGGGCGCGCGTTCGCGAACGTGTCATGTCACTCCGGTGGAGGTCCGTATACGGTCTGCAGCTCCGCCGCCGAAGCAGCGGAGCTGCAGTGCGATGCAAGAACGCATCGTTGCGCGCCGGAATGCCGCGCTCCGCTCGGCGCGAGGCGTGCCTCGCGCCGGGCGGATCCTGATCAGTAGCCAGCGTTCTGGTGCAGGTTCGGGTTGGCGAGCAGCTCGGCCGCCGGAAGCGGGTACAGGTTGAACTTCGCGTCCGTCGTCCGGCCGTCGTGCACGTTCCCCTTCCACTGCCAGACGCCGTTCGTCGTGAACTTGTCGAAGCGGATCAGGTCCGTGCGGCGGTGCGCCTCCCAGTACAGCTCGCGTCCGCGCTCGGCGAGGATGAAGTCGAGCGTGAGGTCGGCGGCGGTGATGTTGCCGCTGGTGTTCCCGTACGCGCGCTGCCGGAGCAGGTTCACGTACTGCACCGCCGTCGCCATGTCGCCGCCACCGCCGCGCAGCACGGCCTCGGCGTAGATCAGGTAGGCGTCGGCGAGGCGGAACATCGGGAAGTCCACGTCCACGAACTCCTTGCTCGATCCCGCCTGGCCCGTCGAGGTCACGTTGCGGTACTTGGGCAGCGCGTAGCCGTCGTTGAAGTTCCCGATGCTCGCGACGTCCAGGTTCTGCCCGTCCGTGAAGAGCGGCGCCGAGCGTGCGTCGGCCGAGCCCGTGCCGGCGAACAGCGCGACGAACTCCGGCCGGGTGCGCAGGCCCCACCAGCCGCCGTTCAGCCCGTACGCGCTCGGGTTCATGTTGCCGCCGACCGACGCGTGGACGATGGTCGTCATGCCGCCGTACGACTGCTGGTGCAGCCCGTCCGACGGGATCGCGAAGATGATCTCGGGCGACTTGTTGTTGTCGGCGAGGAACATGTTCTGGTACGTCGGGTCGAGCGAGTAGGCGCCCGACGCGATCACGCGCTCCGCCGCGAGGCGCGCGTCGGCCGAGCGATCGGTGCCCGTGTACACCTTGGCGTTCAGGTACAGCTCGGCGAGCAGCATGTCCGCCGCGACCGAGCTCGCGCGGCCGTAGGTCGCCGCGCCGGGCGCCGGCAGGTCGGGCTTGATCTCGTTCAGCTCGGACTCGATGAACTGGAAGATCTCGGCGCGCGACGCCTGCTTCGGCGGCGGCGAGCCGGGGACGAGATCCTCCTTGACGAGCGGGATGTCGCCGAAGAGGTCGATGCCGTTCCAGTAGGCCAGCGCGCGCAGGAAGCGGGCTTCGGCGCGGTACTGCTTGATGTCCGCCGCGAGCTGGCCGCTGACGCCGCGCGAGGCGAGCTGAGCGTCGGTGGTCTGGCGGAGGAACTCGTTCGCCAGCGACACCTGGAAGAAGACGCGCGCGTACATCCCGCCGAGGAACTGGTTGCTGGAGCCCCACACCTGCGTGTTCAGCTCCTGCAGCGCGGCGTCACCCCAACCGATGATGGCTTCCTCGGTTGGCAGCTCCTCCATCTGCCAGTACAGGCGCAGGTAGCCGCTGAATCCCTCGTCGGTGATGCTCTGGATGTCCCGGTTCCCGTAGGGGCCCACCGAGCCGGTCGCCTGGAGGCCGGCGTACAGCTTGGCGAGGTACTCCTTGTACGAGTTCGGATCCTTGAAGATGTTCGCGGTCGTGACGGTGCTCTCCGGCGCCACCGTGAGATCCGTGCAGCCGGCGGCGGCCAGCAGCAGGACGGCGGAGACGAGGAGCTTTCTGGAAGCTCTCAATGACATGGGCTCTATCCTTCGCATGGAGTCGTGAGCGCGCTCAGAACTGGACGTTCGCGCCGGTCAGGTACGTGCGCGAGCGCGGGTAGATGTTGTTGTCGATGCCGTCGATGCCGGCCGTCGGATCGACACCGCTGTAGCCCGTGATCGTGAACGCGTTCTGGATCGTGCCGAAGAGGCGCAGCGCGTTCAGCGTGCCGAGATGGCGGAAGGTGTAGCCGAGCGTCACGTTGTCCATGCGCAGGAACGACGCCTTCTCGATGTACACGTCGGAGAAGTACTGCGGGTTCACGAAGCCGTACTTCAGCACCGAGGCATCGAGGTTGACCGGCGTGCCGCTGCCCTGGATCCGGCTGTAGTTGCCGAGGTTCGAGGCGACGTTGTTGTAGATGTAGTTGCCGAGGTACGCGCGCATCGTGAAGCTCGCGTCGAAGTCGCGATAACCGAGCTGCGACGTGTGCGCGAGGATCCACTTCGGCGCCGGGTTCTTGTAGGGCCGGCGGTCGCTGAAGTTGACGATGCCGTCGCCGTTGATGTCCTCGTACAGGTCGGCCTCGTTGATCGTGCCGTCGCCGTTCACGTCGGAGTAGACCGGCTTCCCGTCGAGCATCTTGTGCTTGTAGACCAGGAACGTGTTGATCGCGTAGCCCGGCTGCAGCACCTCGATCGTGTTGCCGACGCCGCCGGCGATCCCGCCGACGAGGATCTGCTCGGTGCCCGAGCCGCCGGCGTTGATGCGGAGCATCTTGTTGCTGTTCGTCGACGCGTTGAAGCTCGCGTTCCAGGTGAGGCCGTGGAAGCCGCCCTGGAGGACCTGGGCGTTCAGCCCGAGCTCGAGCCCGTGGTTCTGGAGGCTGCCGATGTTCGTCGTGACGAAGTCGGACAGGTTCGTCCCGCCGGCGACCGGGACCGTGAAGATCAGGTCCTTGGTCTTCTTCGCGTAGTAGTCCACCGTGCCCGTGACCCGGTTCTTGACGATGCCGTAGTCGAGGCCGACGTTCGTCGAGGTGGTCTGCTCCCACTTGATGTTGGGGTCGACCGCGCTCGGGCGGATCGTCGTCACCCACTGGTCGCCGAACTGCGCCTGGGCGAGGCCGTTACCGAGCGTGTAGCTCGACGTGTACAGGTAGTTGCTGAACGACTGGTTGCCGTTCACGCCCCACGACAGGCGGAGCTTCAGGTCGCTCACCTGCGAGAAGCGCTTCATGAACGGCTCCTCCGACAGGCGCCACGCGAACGCGGCGGCCGGGAAGACGCCCCACTGGTTGCTCGGGCCGAACTTCGACGAGCCGTCGCGACGGACGCTGAGCGTCGTCAGGTACTTGTCGGCGAGCGTGTAGTTGACGCGGCCGAAGAACGAGGCGAGCCGGCTCTCGTCCACGAACAGCGTCGGCAGCGGCGCCTTCGTCGACGCGGGGATGCCGTTGGGGCCGAGCAGGTCGGAGGTGAGGCCGTTGACGGTGATCGCCGGGTAGTCGCCGCGCGAGCGCTCGTACGAGTAGCCGGCCGTCAGGTCCACGTCGCTGCGGTACTCGTCGAACTTGCGGACGTAGTTGCCGTACAGGTCGAGCACCGTGTTGACCTGCGACGGCGTCGTGCGGTAGAAGTTGCCGCCGTTGCCGCTGACGATCTGCGACCGCTCCACGCTCGGCGTGAAGGTCGTCCGCTTCGCCGACGCCAGGTCGTAACCCAGGTTGAGCGTCGTGCTCAGCCCCTCGATGAAGGGCAGGTGGTACTTGCTCTCGAGGTTGCCGACGCTGCGGTAGGTGGTGCCGCGGTCGGAGATCAGCGCGAGCTCCGCCAGCGGGTTGCCCGGCGCGAGGTTGTCGGCCCACTCGAAGTACGAGCCCGTCGAGGTCCGGATCGGCTGCGTCGGATCGAAGGCCGTGGCGTTGCCGAGGACCGCGCCCGGCGTGAAGTGGTCATCGGTCCGCGACCCCTTCAGGTTCGCCGTCAGGTCGATCTTGTCGAACAGCTTGTCGGCGTAGTTGAACGAGGTGGAGAGGCGCCGCAGTCCGGTGCTGAGCAGGACGCCGCTCTGGTCGAGGTAGCCGAGCGCGAGACGGTAGTTCATGTCGTCGCGGCCACCGGAGACCGCCAGCTGCTGCTCCTTGCCGATCGCGTTGTGCTGCACGGCGTCGCGCCAGTTCGTGTTGGCGGTGCCGAGCTTCGTCACGTTCGTGGGCGCGAACTGCTGCACCGCGGCGCGGAACTGCGAGGCGTTGAGGAGGTCCGGCCCGCCGGTCACGACCGACTGCGAGACGGTGCTGCCGAAGGTGACCTGCTTCGAGCCCGCGTTGCCGCGCTTCGTCTTGATGATGATGACGCCGTTCGTGCCGCGCGAGCCGTAGATCGCCGCCGCCGACGCGTCCTTCAGCACCGAGATGCTCTCGATGTCCGACGGATTGAGGAAGTTGAGCGGGTTGCGGCCCGGGCGCGCCAGATCGCCGTCCGAGATGCCGCCGCCGACCTGGAGCGGCACGCCGTCCACGACGTAGAGCGGCTCGCTGCTCGCGTTGATCGAGCTCGCGCCGCGGATGCGCACCGACATCCCGCCGCCCGGCTCGTTGTTGTCCACCACCTGCACGCCGGCGACCTTCGACTGGATGAGCTGCTCGGGGCTGACGACGCGACCCGTGTTGAACTCATCCGACGAGACCACGTCCACCGCGCCCGTCTTGTCCCGGACTTCCTGCGTGCCGTAGCCGATCGAGACGACGCCCGCGAGGCGGACGGCGGCGGGCTGCAGGCGGAAGTCGGCCGTCGCCGGGGCGTCCACGGTGACGACGACGCCGGTCATCGAATCGGGCGTGAAGCCGATGCGCGTGACGCGCAGCGTGTAGGTGCCCGGCTGCACCGTGATCGTGTACCGTCCGTCGTCGCGCGTGAGGGCGCCGAACCGGGTGCCGACGACGCGTACCTGCGCGCCGGCGATCGGCCTCGCTCCGTCAGTCGACGTGACCGTGCCGCTGATTCTTCCCGCCTGCGCGAGCGCCGGATCGGTCACGAAGATCGTTGCGACCAGACAGACGAATCCTATCCGCCACATCATGGCTCCTTGGGAAAAGGGACGTTTCGGCGGCCCCCCGGCTGCCGGAACGGTGGGACCGCGAGGTTGGGAGGTGCCTCGCACACGCGACTGACATTGCCGATCACTGGTCGAGCCATCACTGGTAGAGCCACAGCACCGCGCCCTCGAAGCGCGTCGCCCAGGCGGTCTCGTGATGCACCGCGTCAGGCGCGACGACCAGCTTCACGTTCGACGCGGGAACGCCGCCCGCCTCGAGGGCCGCCGCCACCGCCTGGCTCCCCTCGAGATAGGCGCGCGGGTACGACACCGGGCGCCCCGCCTGGTCCACGACGCCGGGATCGGCGTCCCGGCTGCGCTCGTTCGTGCCGACGTCCAGGTAGAAGCGCACGTCGCGCGGGAGCGGGCGGCTCCGCAGGTACGCGAGGAGCTGGTTACGCGAGAGCCAGCTGCCGCCTCCTTCCGCGAACCAGACCGCCGACGACATCGCCATCACCTTCGAGTAGACGTCCGGCCGCGCCAGCCCCGCGTAGAGGGCGATCAGGCCGCCCATGCTCGAGCCGCCGATGCCGGTGTGTCCGCGGTCCGCGAGCGTGCGGTAGCGCCGGTCGATCTCGGGCTTGAGGGTGTTGGACAGGAAGCCCAGATAGGCCTCCCCCTCCCCGCCCTGCGTCGCGCGCGCCCACGACGAGTCCACCCAGTCGTGCATCGTGCGGTTGACCCACGGGCCGTACTCGTCCCAGCGGTACTGGCTGTTGTCGATGCCGACGACGATCACGCCGCGCGTGCGACGGGCGGCGACCAGCCGGTCCATCGTCTCGTCCACGAGCCAGTCGCCGAACGGCCCGGCGGCGAAGAGCTGCTGCCCGTCCTGGAGGTAGAGGACCGGATACGACGCGCGGCCGCTCTCGTATCCCGCGGGGAGGTACACCCGGATCGTGCGCTCCCGTCCCCTAAGCTGCGGGATCGCGACGCGGAAGCTGTCCACTCGGCTCGACGCGATCGGCGTCGGCGCCGTGGACGCGGCTCGGTGCCCGCCGGCGCAGGCCGTGAGGACGAGACCGAGCAGACCGATGGACGTTCGGGCGTTCGTCACGAGGCAGGAACGTCTTTTCTCTCAGGCCGAGCGGCGGCGGGAATTGCTGCCGGCCGAAAAAAGGCGAGGACGGACAGGACTCGATCCGCCGAGCCGGTCGCCTCGCGTTGCGGCGAGGGAGCTCCCTCGCCGGTGGCGGGTCACGCGGCCAACGCTAGCGTCGCGTGATGACACAGTCAATACTGGACTGCCCTGGCCTCCCCGGAATCCCGATTGGCTGCGCCCAGGTAGCGCCCGAACCAGTCGCGGGCGAGCCGCGCGACCTGCTCCAGCGCGCCGGCCTCCTCGAAGAGGTGCGTCGCCTGCGGCACGATCTCGAGCCGCTTCACGCAGCGCAGGGCGCCGAGCGCCGCCTCATTGAGCTCGATGACGACGGTATCGTAGCCGCCGACGATCAGCAGCGTCGGTGCGCGGACGTCCGCGAGCGCCGGCCCCGCCAGGTCGGGGCGTCCACCGCGCGAGACCACCGCCCGCACCGCGTGCGGCCGCCGCGCCGCGGCGACGAGCGCCGCCGCCGCCCCCGTGCTCGCGCCGAAGTAGCCGACCGGCAGATGCTTCGCCGGCGAGCGCTGCGTCGCCCAGTCGGTCGCGACGGCGAGCCGGGTGGCGAGCAGCTCGATGTCGAAGCGCAGGTGGCGTGTCGCCGCCTCGATCCGCTCCTCCTCGGCGGTCAGCAGATCGAAGAGCAGCGTCGCGCAGCCCGCGCCCTGCAGCTCCGCGGCGACGGCCCGGTTCCGCGGGCTGTGGCGGCTGCTCCCGCTCCCGTGCGCGAAGAGCACGAGCCCCTTCGCCTGATCGGGGATCATGAGATCGCCCTCGAGGGTGACGCCGTCGAGCGGGATCGCGACCGCGTGATGCGCGATCGCGCGTTCGGCCGAGTCTCTCATCGTGAACACCTCCGGCATGGCCTCGTCAGAGAGCCGTCGGGTACGTCTCCGGCATCTCGCCGCGCTCCCACGCCGCAGTGCGCTCGAGCGGCTCGACCGCGCGGGTCGTGTCGTAGTGCAGCACGGCGTCGAACTGGCGTGGCAGACGGGCGTGGAAGTAGTGGCTCAGTCGCTCGGTCTCGGGACGATAGATCACGCCGATCGCGCGCTCGAGCCGTGGCTCGTGCAGCCCGTCCAGCGTCTCCTCCGGCGCCGTGAGGTCGAGCAGGAAGTTGCGCACGCCGAGCCGGTGGAAGAGCGCCTCGTAGCTGTCGGGCAGCGCCGGCCGCACCACCTTCCGCGACGCGGGCGCGTCCCAGTCGGACGCCGCCGTGACGGTGCCGGTGTAGGTGCTGAATCCGACGAGTACGGCCTCGCGGCCGTACCGCTGTCGCACGAGCTGGCCGACGTTCAGCTCACCGCCAGCGCCCATCTCGGTCGCCCGGGCGTCGCCGAGGTGCGAGTTGTGCGCCCACAGCACGACCTTCGCGGGGCGGTTCTGCCGGTCGAGGAATCCCACCAGCCCGTCGAGCGTCTCGGCCATGTGCCCGTCGCGCAGGTTCCAGCTCGAGATCCGGCTGCCGAACATCGCGCGGTAGTAGCGCTCGGCGTTGGCGACGACGCGCGCGTTCTGCTCGGCGAAGAACAGATCGTCGGGCGCCACGCGGCCGTCGCGGCGCGCGTACTCGCCCGCGGCGCGCCGCAGCTCCACGAGCTGCGCGACCACCTCCGCCTCGCACGACGGCGTGATGCCGTAGCCCGCCGCGTAGCCGTACGCCTGCGGATCCTCGCCGAAGTGTTCGAAGCAGGCGTAGCGCTGCTGCGCTCGGCGGGCCGCGTCGGGGTCCACGACCCGCAGATACTCGAGCACCGCCTCCATCGAGGCGTGCAGGCTGTAGAGGTCCAGCCCGT
Organism: Gemmatimonadaceae bacterium; assembly: GCA_035554795.1. Classification (GTDB taxonomy): domain Bacteria; phylum Gemmatimonadota; class Gemmatimonadetes; order Gemmatimonadales; family Gemmatimonadaceae; genus DATMHT01. The sequence goes on from DATMHT010000023.1 coordinate 10,776, forward strand.
AGAACCCGACCCGCGCCGCCTCGGGCAGCGCGTCGTTGTGCGCGCGCAGCCAGCCGACGAAGTCGAGCACGTCGGCGTTTCGCCACATCCACCCCGGGAATCGCTTGAAATCGCGGAGGGCCTCCTCGGCGTCCGCGTCCTTTCCCATGCCGCG
>DATMHT010000024.1:0-7236 GCA_035554795.1 Gemmatimonadaceae bacterium
GATCGCGTTCAACGGCGGCTGCGCGTTCGGTCGCCCGTCCACGATCGGCGTCCGCGCCGGCTTCGACTTCTGGGTGGGATTCCGCCACCAGCAGGCCGCGATGGGTGCCGACGTCGTGTGGCCGTTCGCGCTGCCGGGCGCCGCCACGAGGGGATCGTAGCGCGCCGGGCGGCGGGAGGCGGGGCGGCCGACCGTACACCTCCCGGTGGTGCTCGCGCGTCGCCCGTCGCGGCACCGCTCTTGTAGCAGGGGGTTGTGGGAGGGATGCCGGCGGCCGTCGTCGCCGGCGCGCCCCTCGCGACCACTACCTCTGCGCCGGACACCGCCATGAGCTCCGAGTCCCATCAGTCGTTCGAGGACGATCAGCGCGACCTCAACCCGCACCGCGACGAGGAGCGGCGGCACGCCACCGACGTCATCGAATCGCAGCTCCGCCGCCGCGGCATCCGCATCACCGGCAGCGAGTCGAGCGACGAGGCCGCCGACATCCTCTCCGCGGTCGAGCGGTTCGAGGCCGCCGTCTCCGCCCTCGGCGGCGACCGCTTCGTCAACGACCCGCGCTCGCAGGACCCCGAGGACAAGCGCTTCGTCGTCCCGGAGCGCCACGACGACGAGCGGGGCAGCGAGTACGCGCGCCGCGTGCTCGACGCGGCGGAGCGGCTGGGGCCGAACGTTTCGTGAGCGCGTGGCGCGTAGCGCGTAGCGGGCCCTCGGGACGTCCCGAGCGGCGGGTCGCTACGCGCTACGCGCGCAGGTGTCGCGCCTCCAACGCCCTCTCCACCGCCTCCCACCCCATCTCCGCGCAGCGGTGCCGGGCCGGGTACTTCGCGACGCCGGCGAGGGCGCGCGCGTCGCCTAACGACGGATCGGCGGCGGCGGTGGCGTCGCCCGCCAGCAGGGCGGCGACGCGGCGGCGCAGCGCGGCCACCTCGGCGAGCGTCCGGCCGTGGACGAGGCCCGTCATCATGGACGCCGACGCCTGCGAGATCGAGCAGCCACGCCCCGTGAAGCGCGCGTCGGTCACGCGGTCGCCGTCGAGCGTTACCGTCACCTCCACCTCGTCGCCGCAGAGCGGGTTGCGCGCGACGCCGACGGCGCTCGGCCGCTCGATCTCGCCCTTGTTGCGCGGCCGGCGGTAGTGGTCGAGGATCAGCTCCTGGTACAGCGCAGCGAGCTGCGCCGGTGAGCGGGCCGCGTCGGGACGGTCAGTCACGGTCATGGCGCGACGCTCCCGCCGTCAACCGGCGATCGTCTCGTCCGCGCCGCCGAACATCTCGCGCGCCTTCAGCAGCCCGCGCACGAGTGCCTCGACATCGGACTCGTCGCTGTAGACGTAGAACGACGCGCGCGCCGTCGCCGTGACGGCGAGGCGGCGCATCAGTGGCTGTGCGCAGTGGTGGCCGGCGCGAACGCAGACGCCCTCGCCGTCGAGCACCGTCGCCAGGTCGTGCGGGTGCACCTCGCTCGCGCCTGCGCCCATCGTGAAGCTGACGACGCCGCTCCGCTCGGCCGGCGGCGGGCCGTAGACGCGCACGCCGGGGATCGCGGCCAGTCGCTCGCTCGCCAGCGTCACGAGCCGCAGCTCGTGCGCGCGCACCGCGTCCATCCCGATCGCGTCGAGGTAGTCGCAGGCGGCGGCGAGGCCGACGGCGCCCTCCACGTTCGGCGTCCCCGCCTCGAACTTGTGCGGCAGCACGTTCCACGTGCTGTCCTCGTCGCCGACGACCTCGATCATGTCGCCGCCGAACTGGTAGGGCGGCATCGCCTCGAGCACCGCGCGCCGTCCGGCCAGACCGCCGATGCCGGTGGGGCCGAGCATCTTGTGGCCGCTGAACGCGTAGACGTCCACGCCGAGCGCGTCGAAGCCGACGGGGAGGTGCGGGGCACCCTGGGCGCCGTCGCAGACGACGAGCGCGTTCGGCGCGTGCTCGCGCGCGAGCGCGACGATGCGCTGGACCGGATTGATCGTGCCGAGCGCGTTCGAGACGTGGTTGAAGGCGACGACGCGCGTCCGCGGCCCGAGCAGCGACGCGAAGCCGTCGAGGTCCACGCGCCCCTCCGGCGTCAGCTCGCAGATGCGGAGCCGCGCCCCGCGCTCGCGCGCGAGCTGCTGCCAGGGGATGAAGTTGGCGTGGTGCTCCATCGCCGTGACGACGATCTCGTCGCCGGCCGCGACGTTCGCGCGCCCCCAGCTCGACGCGACGAGGTTGAGCGCCTCGGTCGTGCCGCGGGTGAAGATCAGGCAGCTCGCGTCGGCGACGCCGAGGAAGCGGGCGATGCGCTCGCGCGCACCGTGATACGCCTCGGTCGCGCGCACCGACAGGTCGTACGCGCCACGGTGCGGGTTCGCGTTGCTCGTCTCGTAGAAGCGGCGGATCGCGTCGAGCACCGCGCGCGGCTTCTGCGACGTCGCCGCCGAGTCGAGGTAGTGGAGCGACGGGTTCGCGGCGAGGAGCGGAAAGTCGCGGCGAAGGGACGCGGAACGCGAAACCGGGGACGGCTGCGTCGTGCCGGTCCGCCAGTCCGCGCCCGTCGAGAGGTCGTGTCGCACGTCAGTCATCGCTCGCCACTCCGCCGTCGTTGCTCGCCCGTACCGCGTCCCCCGTCCCCCGTCCCGCTCGCACCAGAATCTCCCCGCCTTCCACCCGTACCTCGTACACCGGCAGATCGTCCGTCGCCGGCCCCTCGAGCACGGTGCCGCTGCGGCAGTCGAACCGCGCGCCGTGCCAGACGCACTCCACCGTGCCGTCGGCGGCGCACAGCTCGCCGGCCGAGATCGGGAACCCCTGGTGCGGGCAGACGTCGCTCACGGCGCGGATCTCTCCGCCGCCCAGGTTGACGAGACAGATCCGCGTCCCGCCCTCGGCCTCGACCGCGTGCAGCTCGCCCTCGGGGACGTCGGCGAGAGCGGCGACGCGGACGAAAGGGACGTGGGACGCGGGATGCGGGACGGATGCGCCAGACGCGCGCTCCGTCGCCGGCGTGTCCCCCATCGCCCGTCCCGTGTCCCTGTGCCTCACTCCGTGCTCACCACCGGCACCGCGTCCTTCTTCGCCAGCGCCGCTTTCATCGTGTGCCAGGCCAGGCTCGCGCACTTCACGCGCGCCGGGAAGCGCGAGACGCCGGAGAACGCCGCCAGTCGGCCCAGCGACTCACGCTCGGCGTTCACGTCGAGCTTCCCCGTGACGAGGTCGTGGAAGCGCGCGAACGCCCGCTCCGCCTCGGCGCGCGTCTTCCCCTTCACCTCGCCCGTCATCAGCGACGCCGACGCCTTCGAGATCGCGCACCCCGTGCCGACGAAGCTGACGTCGGCGATCGTGTCGCCGTCCATCTTCAGCCACACCGTGAGCTGATCGCCGCAGAGCGGGTTGCGCCCGTCCGCGTGCCGGTCCGCCCCCGCCAGCTCGCCGTAGTTGCGCGGCCGGCGGTTGTGGTCGAGGATGAGGGATTGGTAGAGCGCGTTGAGATCGGTCATTGGCGGGTAAGGGGTAACGGGCAACGGGTAAGGGGTCGGGCTCCGCACGCGCGTTACCCTGACCCGTTACCCCTTACCCGATATCCTCGACGCTCGTGAACCGTGCCAGGGTGAGAGCCTCGAGCTCGTCCCGCACCTCGGCCAGCTCGATCGTCTCGAGCACATCCGCGGCGAACGCGTAGGTCAGGAGCCGTCGCGCCAGCTCGCGGTTGACGCCGCGGCTCTTCATGTAGAACAGCGCCGTCTCGTCGAGGCGGCCGACGGTCGCGCCGTGCGTGCACTTCACGTCGTCGGCGAAGATCTCGAGCTGCGGCTTCGTGTCCACGTGCGCGCGCTCGGAGAGCAGCAGGTTGTTGTTCGACTGCTTGCCGTCCGTCTTCTGCGCGATCGGGTGGACGTACACCTTGCCGTTGAACACGCCGCGCGAGGCACCGTCGAGGATGCCCTTGTAGACCTCGCGGCTGAAGCAGTTCGGCTGCGCATGCTCGATGCGCGTCTGGTGGTCCACGTGCTGCTCGCCGTCCACCATGTACAGGCCGTTGAGCGTCGAGCCGCACCCCTCGCCCGCGAGCACCGTGTAGACGTTCGTGCGCGAGAGCGCGCCGCCGATCGCGAACGAGAACGACACGTAATGGCTGTCGCGCCCCTGCGTCACCTCGGCCGTGCCGACGTGGAAGGCGCGCCGGCTCTCGCGCTGCACCTTGTAGTGGCTGACCGTCGCGCCGTCGCCGACGCTCACCTCGGTCACCGCGTTCGTGAAGTAGCGCGCGTCGCCGAGGGCGACGTAGCTCTCCACCACCGTCACCTTCGCGTGGCGCTCGGCGACGATCAGGTTGCGCACGTTGGCCGCGTTGTTGGCGCCGGCGGCATCGGTCACGAAGAGCAGATGCACCGGCAGCGGCGCCTCGACCTCCTTCGCGACGTGCACCACGGCCCCGTCGCGCAGGAAGGCGGTGTTGAGCGCCGTGAACGAGCGCGCCTCGTCGTCGGCCACCTTCGTCAGGTGCGCCTCGACGAGCGACTCCTCCTCCTCGAGCGCGGTCGCCAGGTCCATCACGCGCACGCCCGCCGGCAGCCCGTCGAGCCGCGACAGCGCCGCGCTGTAGCGGCCGTTCACGAAGACGAGCATCGGCCACTCCTGTCCGCGGCCGAACGTGTACGGCGCGAGGTCGGCGGCGCTCACCTCGCCACCCGGCGCGCCGACGACGCGGAAGCCCGCCTCGGCGATCGGCGCGACGCTCGTGTAGTGCCAGTCCTCGTCCTTCGGCGTCGGGAAGCCGAGGCGCCCGAAGCGCTCGATCGCCGCCGTGCGCGCCTTGCGCAGCCAGCGCGGACCGGCCGCCTCCTTCGCGAACGTCTCGAAGTCGTCGGCGAACGGCGACGCCGCCTTCGTGGCCGCTGCCGCCGCCGCCGGAGCCTGCTTCGCCCGCAGCACGCTCGTGGTCATGCGCCCGCTCCCGCCGTCGCCTCTTCGGTCAGCCAGTCGTAGCCCTTCGCCTCGAGCTCGTGCGCGAGCTCCTTGCCGCCCGACTTCACGATCCGGCCGCCGGCCAGCACGTGGACGTAGTCGGGGACGATGTAGTTGAGCAGCCGCTGGTAGTGCGTGACGACGATCGTCGCGTTGTCCGGACGCTTGAGCGCGTTGACGCCGTCGGCGACGATGCGCAGCGCGTCGATGTCGAGGCCGGAGTCGGTCTCGTCGAGGATCGCGAGCTTCGGCTCGAGGATCGCCATCTGCAGGATCTCGTTGCGCTTCTTCTCGCCGCCCGAGAAGCCGGTGTTCACCGACCGGCTCAGCATCGCCTCGTCCATCTCGACGAGCTTGAGCTTCTGATCCATGACGTCGAGGAACTCGAGCGGGTCCACTTCCTCGAGGCCGCGCGCCTTGCGGATCTCGTTGTACGCCGAGCGCAGGAAGTACGCGTTCGAGACGCCGGGGATCTCCACCGGGTACTGGAAGGCGAGGAAGACGCCGGCCTGCGCGCGCTCCTCCGGCTCCATCTCGAGCAGGTCCTTGCCGTCGTACTCGACCGAGCCGCCGGTCACCTCGTAGCCGGGGTGCCCCGCGAGCACCTGGGCGAGCGTGCTCTTGCCCGAGCCGTTCGGCCCCATGATCGCGTGCACCTCGCCCGCGTTGACGGTGAGCGTGATGCCCTTGAGGATCTCTTTGTCGCCGGCCGAAGCGCGGAGGTTCTTGATGCGAAGCATTTCGTATCTCGTAAATTCGTGAGGCGTGTTGACGCGTAGCGCGTAGGGCGTAACGCGTAGCGCGCAGCGAAGGCACCGTTCGGGACGTCCCGAGGCCGGTCGCTACGCCCTACGCGCTACGCTACCCGACACTTCCTTCCAGCGTGATCCCCAGCAGCTGCTGCGCTTCGAGCGCGAACTCCATCGGCAGCTCCTGGAAGACTTCCTTGCAGAACCCGGAGACGATCATCGAGACGGCCTGCTCGGCCGAGAGGCCGCGCTGCTTGAGGTAGAAGATCTGGTCCTCGCCGATCTTCGACGTGCTCGCCTCGTGCTCGAGCGTCGCCGTGTTGTTCTGCACCTCGATGTAGGGGAAGGTGTGCGCCCCGCAGCGGTTCCCGACGAGCATCGAGTCGCACTGCGTGTAGTTGCGCGCTCCCTCCGCCTTGGGGAGGATCTTCACCTGGCCGCGGTAGGAGTTGTTCCCCTGGCCGGCCGAGATCCCCTTCGAGACGATGTTCGACTTCGTGTTGCGGCCGATGTGGATCATCTTCGTCCCGGTGTCGGCCTGCTGGTGGTTGTTGACCACCGCCACCGAGTAGAACTCGCCGACCGAGTTGTCGCCCTGCAGGATCACGCTCGGATACTTCCACGTGATCGCCGAGCCGGTCTCGACCTGCGTCCACGAGATCTTCGAGTTGCGGCCGCGGCAGGCGCCGCGCTTCGTCACGAAGTTGTAGATGCCGCCCTTGCCCTCCTCGTCGCCCGCGAACCAGTTCTGGACGGTCGAGTACTTGATCTTCGCGTCGTCCAGCGCGACGAGCTCGACGACCGCCGCGTGCAGCTGGTTCGTGTCGCGCTTCGGCGCCGTGCACCCCTCGAGGTAGCTGACGCTCGCGCCCTCGTCGGCGACGATGAGCGTGCGCTCGAACTGGCCGGTGTCGGGGTTGTTGATGCGGAAGTACGTGCTCAGCTCCATCGGACACTGCACCCCCTTCGGGATGTAGCAGAACGACCCGTCGCTGAACACGGCGCTGTTGAGCGCGGCGAAGAAGTTGTCCGAGTAGGGCACGACGGAGCCGAGGTACTTCTGCACGAGCTCGGGGTGCTCGCGCACCGCCTCCGAGAACGAGCAGAAGATGATCCCGTGCTTCGCCAGCTCCTCCTTGTACGACGTGCCGACGCTGACGCTGTCGAACACCGCGTCCACCGCGACGCCGGCGAGCGCCTTCTGCTCGTTGAGCGAGATGCCGAGCTTGTTGTACGTCTCGAGGAGCTTCGGATCCACTTCGTCGAGCGAGCCGAGCGGCTTCTTCGTCTTCGGCGCCGAGTAGTAGATGATGTCCTGGTAATCGATCGCCGGATACTTGACGTTCGACCAGTGCGGCTCGGTCATCGTCAGCCAGCGGCGGTACGCCTTCAGGCGCCAGTCGAGCAGCCACGCGGGCTCGCCCTTCTTCGCCGAGATGAGGCGCACGGTGTCCTCGCTCAGCCCCTTGGCGATGCTGTCCGTCTCGATGTCGGTCGCGAAGCCGTACGCGTACTCGCGGTTGACGAGGGCTTCGATCTGGGTG
>DATMHT010000025.1:0-12163 GCA_035554795.1 Gemmatimonadaceae bacterium
GGTAGCGCGCGACGGCGATGGCGTCGTCGTCCGACATCTCGTGCAGCCACGCGTACGGCATCACCGGCGCGAGCAGCCGCCCGTCGCGCGCCTCGCCGTTGCGCAGCGCGCGCACGATCTCCGCCTCGCTCCACGCGCCGATCCCGGTGGCCGAGTCTGGGGTCAGGTTCGACGCGCGCACGACGCCGAGCCGCCAGTCGCGGAACGCGCGGCCACCCTCGAGCGGCGCGTCGTCGGCGAGGTCAGCGCCCACCGGCGCGTGGCACTGCGCGCAGGCGGCGGCGCTGCGCACGACGTACGCGCCGCGCTCGACGACCGCGGCGGTGTCGGCGGCCGGCACGCTGGTGAGCGACGGCAACGGGACGCGGCCGTGGTGACAGGCGGCGAGCCCGACGAGCGCGGCGGCGGCGGCGAATCCCGCCATCCGCGCGGCGCGGTGGCGTCCGGTCATGCGACACTCCCTCGGTTCGGTGAGGCGGAGAAATCGAAAGCGGAGGCGCGCCCGCGACAAGGGCCGAGCGGCGTGCACGGCGACGTCGGCCGCGCGTGAGCGCCGTAGCGCCTTGCGTCGGCGCCGAACGGGCGGGATGATAGGCGACGCCGCGGACACGCTCGCGTCGACTGCCCACCGCTTACCGCTTCCCCGCCCATGCGCCTCGCACGCTGGCTCCCCGCGTCGTTGCTCTTCGCCGTCGCCGCCGCCGCTCCGCTCGCCGCGCAGAAGCGCCCGCGCGAGGAGCTCGCGCCCGCCGCCGCGCTCCGCGTGGACACCACCATCTACTCGCGGCTCCGCTGGCGCCACGTCGGGCCCGAGGGGAACCGCGTCACCTCGGTGGCCGGCGTCGCCGGCGACCCGAACGTCTACTACGCCGGCGCGGCGAGCGGCGGGATCTTCAAGACCACTGACGGCGGCGTCCACTGGTCGCCGATGAGCGACAGCCTCCCCGTCTCCTCCATCGGCGCGCTCGCCGTCGCGCCGTCGGACCCGAACGTCGTCTGGGCGGGCACCGGCGAGCCCTTCATCCGCAGCAACATCTCGCTCGGCTGGGGCGTGTGGCGCTCCACCGACGCGGGGAAGCACTGGACGCGCGCCGGGCTCGAGAACACCGGCCGCATCTCGCGCATCGTCGTCGACCCGCGCGACCCCGACCACGCCTGGGTCGCCGCGTTAGGCAGGGCGTACGGCCCGCAGCCGGAGCGCGGCATCTATCGAACCACCGACGGCGGGAAGTCGTGGACGCGCGTGCTGTTCGTGAACGACTCGACCGGCGCGTCGGACCTCGTCATGGACCCGTCGAACCCGCGCGTCCTCTACGCCGGGATGTGGCAGATCGAGATCCACACCTGGGGGCGGACGAGCGGCGGCAAGGGAAGCGGCATCTGGACGACGCGCGACGGCGGCACGACGTGGACGCGGCTCACCGGCCACGGGCTCCCCGAGAAGCCGGTCGGCAAGATCGGGCTCGCGATGAGCGCGGCGATGCCGAACCGCGTCTACGCGCTGATCGAGACGGGCGACGGCGTGCCGCTGCCCAACGGCGACTCCACCGCCAGCGGCCGCCTCTTCCGCTCCGACGACGCCGGCGCGACGTGGAAGCTCGTCAGCCACGACCGCCAGACGGCCGGCCGCACGCACTACTACAACCGGATGGCGTTCGAGCCCGACAACGCCGACGTCGGCTACTTCCTCGCCGCGAACTGGGCGAAGACGGTGGACGCGGGCGCGACGATCACCGACCCGCCCAACGACGAGGTGCCGGGCGGCGACCACCACGACATCTGGATCGATCCCACCAACGGGAGCCGGATGATCGTGAGCCACGACGGCGGCCTCTCGATCACGACGAACCGCGCCCGCTCGTGGCTGCGCGTGCAGCTCCCGATCGCGCAGGTCTACCACGTCACGGTGGACAACCGCATCCCGTACAACCTGTACGGCAACCGGCAGGACGGCCCGTCGGCGATGTGCCCGAGCAACCCGCGCGTCGGCGGCGCCGACGCGTACTCCACCAACCTGCCGCGCGGCCTGTGCCACACCGTCGGCGGCGGCGAGAGCGGCTGGGCGACGCCGGACACGGTGGACACGAACCTCGTCTGGTCGAGCGCGTCGGGCTTCGGGAGCGTGGGCGGGATCGCGACGCTGTACGACCGGCGCACCAACGTCTCGCACAACCTCGACATCTGGCCCCAGTCCACGATCGGCTGGGCGGCCGACAGCCTGCGCTACCGCTTCGTCTGGACCTTCCCGCTCACGATCTCGCCGCACGACCACAACCGCGTCTACGTCGGCAGCCAGTACGTGCACGTGACGACCGACAGCGGCCGCACGTGGAAGGAGATCAGCCCCGACCTGACCCGCAACGACAAGAGCCGGCAGAAGATCTCCGGCGGCCTGACGCCGGACAACATCGGCGTCGAGTACGCCGGCGTCGTCTTCGCGATCGCCGAGTCGCCGGTGCAGCGCGGCCTGCTCTGGGCGGGGACGAACGACGGCCTCGTGCACGTCTCGCGCGACGGCGGCGGCACGTGGACCAACGTCACGCGCAACGTGCCGAACATGCCGACGTGGGGCACCGTCAGCAGCATCACGCCGTCCCGCTACGACGCGGGCACCGCGTACATGACGGTGGACGCGCACCAGGTGGACAACCGCGACCCGTGGGTCTACAAGACGACGAACTACGGCGCGACGTGGCGGCCGATCACCGCCGGCATCCCGCGCTCGCCGCTCTCCTACGCGCACATGATCGCCGAGGATCCGGTGAAGCGCGGCCTCCTCTACCTCGGCACCGAGAACGGGCTCTACGTCTCGTTCGACGACGGCGCGCGATGGCAGCCGCTGCAGACCAACCTGCCGCATGCGCCCGTGTACTGGATCGTCGTCCAGCCGCGCTTCCACGATCTCGCCGTCGCCACCTACGGCCGCGGCTTCTGGATCCTCGACGACGTCACGCCGCTGCGCGAGCTGGCAGTACCGGGCGCAACACGGAGCCCGCTTCATCTCTTCGCGCCGCGCGACGCGTACCGCTTCCGCGACGCCGAGCAGCCGTTCGCGAACGGCGACGATCCGGCGAACGGGCAGATCCCGCCCTACGGCGCGTCGCTCACCTACTGGGTGAAGAAGGCGCCGGGTGCGACCCGCGCCGGGATCGGCAAGGACACGGTGATCGCGGCCGCGCCGCGAGGCGCGCCACGCGACACGGCGGCGAAGGGCGACAGCGCGAAGAAGGGCGGCGCGCCGGCCGACAGCGTCACGTTCACCATCGCCGACGCCGCGGGCACCGTCGTGCGCACGCTGAAGGGCCCGGCTGAGGCGGGGCTCAACCGTGTGTGGTGGGATCTGCGCTACGACAAGAGCAAGGAAGCGAAGCTGCGCACGAGCCCCGAGTACGCGCCCTGGTTCGCGGTCGGGCTCGAGGGGAAGACGGCGCCGGGCATCTCGCGCATGGCGATCCTCGCGCCGCCGGGCACGTACACGGTGAAGCTCGCGCACGGCGCCGACGTCGCCGAGCCGCGCCCGGTGGTCGTGCGCAAGGACCCGAACAGCGGCGGCAGCGACGCCGAGGTGAGCGCGCAGACCGAGCTCACGCTCGCCATCCGCCGCGACCTCGACAGCGCGGTGACGATGATCAACCGCCTCGAGGTGGTGCGCGGCCAGCTCGCGGCGCTGCGCACGGTGCTCGCGTCCGACTCGGCGCGCACCGACGTCCGCACCGCCGCCGACTCGCTCGACCGGAAGCTCGTGCTCATCGAGCGGCGGCTCTTCCAGACGCGCATCACCGGCCGCGGCCAGGACCTGATCCGCTGGCCGATGCGGCTCGCCGAGCAGCTCGCCTATCTCGGCGACGAGGTCGGCGGCTCGGACTTCGGCCCGACGAAGTCGCAGCGCGACGTCGCCCAGCTCCTGCACGACCAGCTCGTCTCCGTGAGCGGCGACGTGGGCCGGGCGATGGAGCGCGAGGTGCCCGCGTTCAACGAGATGCTGCGCGGAAAGAAGCTGGAGAACATCATCGCGGTGCGGTGAAGGGACGGGGGACGGGGGACGGGGGACGTCACGAGCGGTACTTGCTACCCTTTACCCCTTACCCCTTACCCCTTACCCGCTCCCCGTCCCGCGTCCCCCGTCCCCCGTCCCCCAATGCTCCTCTCCCGCCGCGAGCTGACGGCCGCCGCCATCGCGCCGCTCGTCGCGCCGCTCGGCTACTGGCTGGCGCTGACGGTGTACGGGTTCGCGCGCTGGCTCGCGCAGCACGAGCAGTCCGGGCTCGCGTTCCCGTCGCTCGGCGAGCTCGCGCGGCCGCTCGGCCTGATCCTGCTCGTCGGCGCGCCGGTGGCGTGGGTGGCGGCGCTCGCCGGCATCCCGATCTACCTCGCCGTGCGCGGCGCGGACCGGCTGCTCGACTGGCGCCGGCGCGTCACGCTGCTCATCATCGGCACCGCGATCGGGCTGCTGGTGGCGCTGCTGATGGAGCCCGGGCTGCGGGGCGAGCTCGTCTCGATCCCCTTCCCGCCCTGGCTCGGCGCGATCCTCGGGGCCGCGGTCGTCGGTACGTTCCTGCGGCTGCTGGCGCGTTAGGCGACGGTCACCTCTCTCGAGAGACGCACTCACTGCATGGCACCGACATCCGCGTGGCTCCCGTGGGCGCTCGGCTCGGCCGCGTTCGCGGCGCTGACGGCGATCTTCGCCAAGATCGGGCTCGAGGGGATCGACTCCGACTTCGCGACGCTCGTCCGCACGGTCGTCATCGTCGCCGTCCTCGGCGCCTTCGTCGCGGTGACGGGCAAGTGGCGCAACCCGCTCGCGCTGCCCGCGCACTCGGCGGCGTTCCTCGTCCTCTCCGCGCTCGCCACCGGCGCGTCGTGGGTCTGCTACTTCCGCGCGCTCAAGATCGGCGAGGCGGCGAAGGTCGCGCCGGTGGACAAGCTGAGCGTCGTGCTCGTCGCCATCTTCGCGTTCGCCTTCCTCGGCGAGCGCCCGGTGGCGCGCGAGTGGCTCGGCATCGCCCTCGTCGCCCTCGGGGTGCTGGTGCTCAGCCTCCGGCGCTGAGCGCAAGAGGGAAACCGGAGGAAATAGCCGAGAAGAACGCCGGACTCGCGCGGCGCCCGGCGCGGGAACAGATTTCCGTCGTGCGATGCTGAATGACGACAGCCGCGGGCTCTCGGCTCTCGGCCGTCGTTGGACAGGATGAACGGGATGAAGAGCACATCCAATCCTGTTCATCCTGATCATCCTGTCGAGCAGTAGCCGAGAGCCGAGAGCCGACCGCCGTTCCCCCCCGCCGATCCCGCCATGAGCGAACAACAGCAGCCGCCCGCCCCGCCCGCGCCCACCACCATCGAGGAGTCGCGCCGCCGCATTCGCGCGGCGCTGCTCGCCGCGAAGCGCGTCGCCGTCGGTACGCACGCCGGCGAGGAGGTACGCGTGCGCATGATGCATCCCGGCGCGTTCCTCCCCGACGACGAGACGGCGCGCCCGATCGTCTACCTCGCCTCGATGAAGGGCGACCCGAAGATCCGCGAGATGACGACGCGGCCCGAGGTCGCGCTGCTGCTGCACGAGTCGCCCACGGGCGAGGAGCACACGAGCTGGGAGATGGAGGTGACGGGCCGCGCCGAGGTCGTGCGCGACGCCGCCGAGCGCGAGCGCGCGAAGCAGGCGACGATGCGGACGTCGTCCATCGTCCAGTACCTCGAGTCGGTCGGGCAGACCGACATCCTCGCCTTCGTGCGCGTGACGCCGCGCTTCATGAAGCACCGCGTCTTCGGCGAGATCGTCGCCGGCCGTCCGCCCTCGATCCTCGACTTCGGTGAGGCCGAGCGGCGCAGCGACGGCGACCTGCTGCGGGCGCGGCTCGGCGTGTGGAAGGAGACCGTCCGCTGGGCGTCGCTGACGGCGAGCGCGGCGTCGGTGGCCGTCGGTGTCGCGGCGGCGTTCGCGGTGACGGGTCAGGTGCACTGGGGATGGGCGATCGCGACGCTCATCGCCGCCGTGTCGCTGCAGGCCTGCACGAACATCAAGAACGACCTCGACGACCAGCTCACCGGCGCCGACGACCGGAACCGCACGCCGATCCTCGGCCTCACCGGCGGCTCGCGCGTGCTCCAGCGCGGGCTGGCGACGCGCGCCGAGCTGCTCGTCGCGATGCTCGCCTTCGGCCTCGTCAGCACCGGCATCGGCATCTACTTCGCGCTCGCCGGGCGGCCGGCCGTGCTGCTCTTCGGGCTCGCCGGGCTGATCGTCGGCTTCGTGTACACCGGCCCGCCGTTCCGCCTCGCCAACCGCGGGCTCGGCGAGCTGGCGGTGGCGCTCGCCTTCGGCGTCGGCATCGTCTGCGGCAGCGCGTACGTGCAGGCGGGCACCGTGCCGCTCCTCGCGCTCGCGGCGTCGGTGCCGGTGTCGGTGCTCGTCGCGCTGATCCTGTTCATCAACGGCTTCCAGGACGCGGCGAGCGACGACGAGGTGGCGAAGCGCACCGCCGTCGTGCGCCTCGGCCTGCCGCGGGCGAGCCGCACCTATCCGGTGATCGCGGGCGCGGCCGCCCTCGCGCTCATCGCGTTCGTCGTCGCCGGCGCGCTGCCGAAGCTCGCGCTGCTCGGCCTCGCCGGCTACCCGCTCTTCTTCAAGGCGATGCGCGTCGCGCGCCAGAAGTTCGACCAGCCGATGGAGCTCGTGCCGGCCAACGCCTACACGGTCGTCGGCCACCTCGCGAGCACGCTCGCCCTCGCGGTCGGGCTCGTGTGGGCCGGCCTCGGCGGCGGGATGAACGCGGCGGTCCTCGCCGTCGCCGCCGTCGGCGTGATGCTCATCCTCTACTACAACCGCTCCATCGGCCGCCTCGCGCAGGCGTTCTACGGGGTGAAGGACGCGGTGGCGAAGAGCTGAGGGTGTAGGGTAGAGGGGGTAGGGTGTAGCGGAGCCGCCCGGAAGGTCTCGAGACTTCCGGGCGGCTCTTCCGTGTCGTATATCAGGCCCTCGTTAGGCCCCTCCCGGTTGCGGCGCGCCGCGGCCGAGCATCCCGGGAAGAAGGCACCTTCACTCCCTTCGTCCATTTCCAGCATGACCCGCGCGTCGAGTGCGTCGCCCACGAACGCTCACCGGACGCTGGCGATCGCGGCCGCGTCGCTGGCGCTCGTCGCCGTCGCCCCACCCGCCGCCGCGCAGCAAGCCGCCCCGCCGTCCGCCGCGTCGGTCAGCGCTGGCGTGCGGGCGCGGGCGCATCTCGTCGGCCAGCGCCGCCCGGTGGAGGGGATCGTCATCCTCGCGCAGCCCGACACGCTGATCCTGCAGACCGGCGAGTGGCACGAGGGCGGGCTGCCGCCGAGTCAGCTCGGGATCCCCGCCCGCCTCCTCACCGGCGTGGACGTCCAGGTCGGCACGGAGTCGCGCACCGGCGCGGCCATTCGCGATGGCGCCCTCTGGGCGGCGGCGCTGGCGGTGCTCGGCGCGACGATGGAGCTCGCGATTCGGAAGGCGACCGAAGTGAACGACGCGGTACCGTTCCGCTCACCCGCGGTGCTGCCGCGCGTGATCCGCACCGCCGCCGTCGCCGGCGTCGCGGGTGGCGCCGTCGGCGGCGTGATCGGGAGCCTCAACCCGCGCCCGGTCTGGCGCGCGGTCTCGATCCCGCTGCCGGGAGGCGGACGGTGAGCGCGCGGCGGCTCACGGCGCTCACCGTCAGCGCCGCCACATCGGCCAGAGGCGCGGCCTAACGAGAGCGGCGCTCCACAGTCATTGGACAGGATGAACAGGATGGACAGGATGTGGCTGTGCCATTCAACCCCGTTCATCCTGTCCATCCTGTCGAGCAAGGGCCGGGAGCCGCTCCTTCAGGAACGCCAGCACCTCCGCCTCGTGGCGGCGCAGTGTCGGTGCCGGGCTGTCGTCCTTGCGCCGCTCGGCGCTCGAGGGCTCGGTCTGCGGCGGCAGCACCGAGCCCTCGAGGTACGCCGCGATCAGCGCCGGGTGGATGTAGTACTTCCGGCAGACGCTGCGCGTGTTGCCGAGCCGCTCGGCGGTGCGGTCCACGGCCTGGACGACGTTGCGCTCGGCCTCCTTCTTCGTGGGCGCCGGGCCGACCGCGCGCAGCGACTCGGCGGTGAGCATCGTGCCCGCCCAGGTGCGGAAGTCCTTGGCGGTGACGTCGCGCTCCGCGATCTCGCGCAGGTAGGCGTTCACGTCGTCCGCCTGCACGCTCTGACGGCGGCCGTCGTCGTCCACGTACTGGAAGAGCTCGTGCCCCGGCAGCTCGCGGCAGCGCTGCACGACGCGCGCGATGCGGCGGTCGGTGATCGCGACCGAGTGGACGATGCCGCTCTTGCCGCGGAAGTCGAAGCGCAGCGTCGCGCCGGCGATCTGCACGTGGCGGCGGCGCAGCGTCGTCAGGCCGAACGACTTGTTCGCCCGCGCGTACTCGTGCGACCCGACGCGGATGAGCGTGCGCTCGAGCAGCCACACGAGCGTCGCCATCACCTTGTCGCGCGACAGCCCGGGAAGCGCGATGTCGCGCTCGACGCGCTCGCGGATCTTCCAGAGCACGTCGCTCAGCGCGATCATCCGCTCGAACTTCGTCCCGTCGCGCTGCTCGCGGAAGCTCGGGTGGTAGCGGTACTGCTTCCGTCCGCGCCCGTCGCGCGCCGTGACCTGCAGGTGACCGTCGGACACCGGGCAGATCCAGACGTCGGTCCACGCCGGCGGGATGACGAGCGCGCGAAAGCGCCGGATCGCCGCACGCTCGCGGATGACGCGTCCGTCGGCGTCCACGTACGAGAAGCCGCGACCGTGCCGGCGCCGCCGGATCCCCGGCATCGCGTCGGTGACGTATCGGAGCCCCACGGCCTCCGCGGAGCTGACGTACTCTGGCGAGGCAGACTGGCCCACCGGCCCTCCTCGAGCGCGCGCATCCCGTCGCTGTCCGGCTCCCGTCACCCGGCACGGCGTCGTGCCCGGGTCAGCAGATGGACGGCGCGACACGGCCGAGGGCAACCAGCAAACCGAAGACGGGCCGAAACCGCGGCATCCGAAACCGCCGGCAACTGATGACACCAGTCGTCAGTACAACCGAGAGTCGTTGGTCGTCGGCTTGGAGTGTTGAGTGCACAACGACGGCGCGCGGAGGCATGCTCCGGCGCGCCGTCGTTGTGCTCCAACCACCGTGCACCAATCACCAACGACTCTCAGTTGAACTGAGAACTGTCGTTGGCAGTTCTCGGTCGTTGGCAGCTCTCCGTCAGTGATTCGAATGATCGAGCTGCCCGCGGATCTCGCCGCCCGGGAAGTCGCCCGGCCCCGTGTTCACCGGCGGGACGCCGTCGTTCGTGTGGACGTTCACGTAGGTGAGGCCGGCGCGCATCGCGTCGAGCAGCGGCATGTCCTGGCCGACCGCGCTCGCCGGGCAGACGACGCCGGTGGGATCGAAGGTGCCCGTCGCCAGCACGCCGTCGTGCCGCCCCGCGCCGCTCGGCGCCGGCGCGCCGGTCGGGCCGATCACCGGATAGAGCCACATGCGGATCGGACCGTTCGCGCCGGCCGGCCCGCAGTGGATGTGCGACATGATCACGTTCTCGATGTTCGACGCGATCACCTTGAAGTCCACGCTGTGGCCATCGGCGCTGACGCGGAAGATCGCCTCGCCCTGCGCCCGCGAGTCGGCCGGCGTGAGGGCGCCCGGCGTCGCCGGCGTGAACACCTCCTCGTCGCCGTCGAGGTGCGTGCCGAGGTTGAAGTCCGCCATGCCGCCGCGGTCCGCGTACAGCGGCACGCGCAGCTCCTCGGCCGCCGTCGGCGCGGGCTTGTCGGTCGAGCAGCCGGCGACGAGCGCCGCCACGGCGCCCACCGCTACGAGTTTCCTCACCATAGGCACTCTCCGCGTTGACCGTCACGCGCACGGGGCATGGAAGGCGTGCGCTCCTCCCGCTCCGCGACTCGCCGACGATGCCGGCACGGCGGAGCCGTCGCGTTCGCTCAGGGTGACCTAATCCCATCCCGGCCGGAACCGTTCCCCGCCGAGTCCGCGTTGGCCACTCGACGGGACCGCGCCACGCCGGCTCGCGCCGTGCACCCCGTCCCCGCCACCACCGCCACCACCGCGGCCGCCGCGAATCGCGCCGGCGCCGCCACGATCACCACGATCATCACCACGACACGGGACGCATCATCATGCAGCACAGACAGCTCGGCGCCGCCGCCGGGCTCGAGGTCTCCGCTCTCGGGCTCGGCTGCATGGGAATGAGCGACTTCTACTCCGGACGCGACGACGCGGAGTCCATCGCGACGATCCACCGCGCGCTCGACCTCGGCATCGATTTCCTCGACACGGCCGACATGTACGGCCCGTTCACGAACGAGCGCCTCGTCGGCCACGCCATCCGCGACCGGCGCGACCAGGTGGTGCTCGCCACCAAGTTCGGCAACGTCCGCTCGGAGGACGGCAAGTTCCTCGGCGTCGAGGGCTCGCCCGAATACGTGCGCCGCGCCTGCGACGCCTCGCTCCATCGCCTCGGCGTGGACTACATCGACCTGTACTACCAGCACCGCGTGGACACCAAGGTGCCGATCGAGGAGACGATCGGCGCGATGGCCGACCTGGTGCGCGAGGGCAAGGTGCGCTTCCTCGGGATGAGCGAGGCCGCGCCGGCGACGATCCGCCGCGCGCAGGCGGTCCACCCGATCACCGCGCTCCAGACCGAGTACTCGCTCTGGTATCGCGACGTCGAGGACGAGATCCTGCCCACCTGCCGCGAGCTCGGCATCGGCTTCGTGCCGTACAGCCCGCTCGGCCGTGGCTTCCTCACCGGCCGCTTCCGCAGCTTCGACGACCTGCCGGCCGACGACTACCGCCGCAACCAGCCGCGCTTCCAGGGCGAGAACTTCCAGAAGAACCTCGACGTCGTCGCCGAGGTGGAGAAGATCGCGCGCGAGAAGGGATGCACGCCGTCGCAGCTCGCCCTCGCCTGGCTCCTCGCGCAGGGCGACGACGTCGTGCCGATCCCGGGGACGAAGCGCGTGAAGTACCTCGAGGAGAACGCCGGCGCGCTCGACGTCACGCTCACGCCCGCCGACCTGCGCCGGATCGACGAAGTCGCGCCACAGGGCGTCGCGTCGGGCGCGCGCTATCCGGAGTCGAGCATGCACACGGTGAACCGGTGAGCGGTAGGCGGTAGGCGGTAAGCGGTGGCCTTCCCGCCCTGGTGTTGCGCGATTTGATTGCGCCGCGGATCGACGCGGATGAACGCGGATACTTCTTTGTCATCCCGAGCGCAGCGAGGGATCTTCCGTCCGGATCGGGGAGCATGCTCCGCGTAACGCACGCAGGATCCCTCGCTCGCGTCGCTCGCTCGGGATCACAACCGAAAGGGATCTGCGTTCATCCGCGTCGATCTGCGGCGCAACTTTGAAAGGCAGCAGTATCCGCGTCCATCCGCGAAAATCCGCGGCGCCGGTTCTCGGCGAGAGAGAAAGAGAGATGCCCATCGTGCCACGTCTCGCAATGTCCTCGAGAGGATCGTTCCTCGGTACGGTGCTCCTGCTCTCGGCGTGCTCGCCGCACCACGTCTCGCCCGCCGCGGCGCCCCCGCGCGTCCTCTTCGCCGACGACTTCGCCGGCGCGGCGCTCGATCGCGCGAAGTGGAGCGTCGAGGTGCGCGGCGCGCCGGTGAACGACGAGCAGCAGGCGTACGTGGACTCGCCCGAGACGATCTCCATCGCGCACGGACGCGACGCCGAGGGCGCCGAGGACGGGAACGCGCTCGTCATCCGGGCGCGCCATCGGCCGGGCTTCGTCGCGTCCGACGGCACGAAGCACGACTTCGTCTCCGGCCACCTCGACTCGAACGGGAAGTTCCTGTTCACCTACGGCCACGCCGCCGCGCGCATGAAGCTGCCGGCGGGCACCGGCCTCTGGCCGGCGTTCTGGATCCTCGGCGCCGGCGACTGGCCCGCGACCGGCGAGATCGACGTCATGGAGAACGTCGGCGAGCGCGACTGGACGAGCGTCGCCCTGCACGGGCCGGGCTACTCCGGCGCGACGCCGCTCGTCAACCGCTACTACTTCCCCGAGCGACAGGACGCGACGGGGTGGCACGTGTACGCGGTGGACTGGTGGCCCGACAGTCTCGTCTTCCGCGTGGACGACGCCGTCGCCTACCGCGTGACGCGGCCGATGGT
>DATMHT010000026.1:0-3387 GCA_035554795.1 Gemmatimonadaceae bacterium
TCGGGGAGCGGCGCCGGCAGCACGGGTGTCAGACGCTCGGCGCCCGCGGCGGCGCTGCCGGCCGGCGCACCGCCATGTTCAGCACGCCGCCGACGACGCCGATCGCGATCGCGACCCAGGTCACCGCCGGCGTCCACACCGGCGTCAGGCCGAGCAGCGTGTCGAGTGAGTAGCGGCCCGGCCCCACGAGTGCGAGCGCGGCGGCGCCGGTGGCGTAGAGCAGCGGCAGCTCGATGCCGTTCGACGTCGCGAAGAGACCGTTCTGCCAGTGGACGCTCATCGCCGCGACGATCATCACGGCGAGCATGATCGCCGGACCGACGGGCCCGAGGAAGCCGAGCGCGACGAGCAGCCCGCTCGCCAGCTCGCCGAGCGCCGCCGCGGTCGCGAAGAGCCGCCCCGGGCGGAACCCGATCGACTCGAAGAAGCCGCCCGTGCCGGCGAGGCCGTGGCCGCCGAACCAGCCGAACAGCTTCTGCGCGCCGTGCGCCGCCATCAGCAGCCCGAGCACGAGGCGCGCGATCAGGAGCCCGAGCCCGATCGTGAGCGCGTCCGCCGAGAACGTGGTGTCCATGGAACCCTCCGGTCGGGGGTGTTTGGGACCACAGCTACGCGACGGACGCTGCAACTCCGGCGCCGGACGGGTGCGGGAAGCGGTGGACGGTGGGCGCGCGCCGCTGCGGACGGCGACGATTCGATGACGCGAAATCGGACGCGCGCCATAGACTCCGACGTGGGGGGGGCCCCCGCGCCCGGAGTCAGGTGCGAGTCAGGGCCAAGGGGGCCGAGGGCTCGCGCTTACCGCCAACCGCTTACCGCCTACCGTGTCGTCACCACCGCCTGCGTAGTGCTCGGCCGCAGCGTGCCGCATGCACCGACACCCATCCCGGCCGCGTCGTGGATGTGCACGAAGTAGCGGACGCCGGGGTTGAGCACGAACGGCATCTCGACCGTCATCTGCGCCGCGCCGGCGGGGCCCATCGGGATGGACGGATAGCTCCTCGCCGGTCCGACGATCGCGCCGTCGCTCCCGCAGGCGCCATAATGGACGTGCCACATGTGCGAGGCGCCGTTCGTCGAGCCGGCGAGCGCGATCGTGACCCGCGACCGCGAGTCGGCGTCGCGCCCGTCGCCGCTGAGCGGAACGACGGTCGCGGTACCGTGCACGGTCTGGCCCGGCGCGGGCGTCAGCTCGGCCCGCCACACCAGCGCCTGCGAGAGCTGGCTGTCACGCTCGGTCCGCGCCGTCACGCATCCGGCGACGGCGGCCGCCGCGAAGGCGGTGAGCAGCAGTGAGCGTCGCATGAGTCCTCCAGGGTGGAGCGGCGCGAGCCGGCAGCGGCGTGGTGTCGCGGCCGGCTCCGCGAGCCGCTCCTGCACGGTGGCGCGCACGCCGGTACGCGGGCATCAGGCGGAGCCCGACAGGGCGTCGTCGTTCGGCCGACGCGCGCCGCTGCGCCGGCGTGAGAGTTACGATCGTGACGAGCGTGTTGCTCGACGCGCGGCCGCCGCGCGCTAATGTTGGGTCGAACGCTTCGTACCGCGCCCTTTCCGCCGACCGCTCATGCCCCACGACACCGCCGTGATCGCGACCGTCGCCGCCGGACTCGGCGTCGCCTTCGTCTTCGGCGTCGTCGCGGCGCGGCTGCGTCTGTCGCCGATCGTCGGCTATCTCCTCGCCGGCGTCGTCATCGGCCCGTTCACGCCCGGCTACGTCGCCGACGCCGGTGTCGCGCGGCAGCTCGCCGAGCTCGGCGTGATCCTGCTCATGTTCGGCGTCGGCCTGCACTTCTCGATCGGGGACCTCGCCGAGGCGCGGCGCGTCGTCGTGCCCGGTGCGCTGACGCAGATCGGCATCACCGGCACCATCGGCGCGGCCGTCGCGCGCATGTGGGGAATGAGCTGGGGCGGCGCCGTCGTGCTCGGGCTCTCGCTCGCCGTCGCCAGCACCGTCGTGCTGCTCAAGGGGCTCGAGCTCCGCGACCAGCTCGACTCCGCCGAGGGGCGGATCGCCGTCGGCTGGCTCGTCGTCGAGGACATGGCGATGGTGCTCGCGCTCGTCCTTCTCCCCGCGCTCGCGCCGATGCTCGGCGGCGCCGCGCCCGATGGCGCCGCCGGTGCCGCTGGTGCCGCGGTCCACGCGGCGGCGGACGGACGCGGGCTCCTCCTCCCGCTCGCGGCCGCGTTAGGCAAGGTCGTCGTCTTCGTCGGCCTCATGTTCTTCGTCGGCCGGCGCACGGTGCCGTGGCTGCTCGAGCACGTTGCCCGCGTCGGGTCGCGCGAGCTGTTCACCCTCGCCGTGCTCGTGACCGCGCTCGGCATCGGCGCCCTCGCCGCCGAGCTGTTCGGCGTGTCGTTCGCGCTCGGCGCCTTCTTCGCCGGCGCCGTCATCAGCGAGTCGGAGCTGAGCCACCGCGCCGCCGCCGACGCGCTCCCGCTGCAGGACGCCTTCGCCGTCCTCTTCTTCGTCTCGGTCGGGATGCTCTTCCAGCCGGCGGTGCTGGTGAGCCACCCGATGCGCGTGCTCGCGCTCGTCGCGATCGTCGTCCTCGGCAAGACGCTCGCGGGCTATCTCGTGATGCGGGCGCTGCGACAGCCGCCGCGGTCGGCGCTGCTCATGGGCGCGGCCATCGGCCAGATCGGCGAGTTCTCCTTCATCGTCACCGCGCTCGGCGTCTCGCTCGGGCTGCTGCCGGCCGAGGACCAGGCGCTCGTCGTCGCGGCGGCGCTGATCGCGATCACGGTCAACGGTCCCGTCGTCGCCTCGGTCGGGCGTTTCGCGCAGCGGCTCGCCGATCGCGCCGCGTCTCCCCTGGCGGCGGTCGGCCACGCGACGACGCCGGCGGGGCGCGCCGTCGTCGGCGCCGAGGCGTCGCTGGCGTCGGGCGTGGCGCCGTTCGACTTCTCGGGGTGGGCACATCACGTCGTCCTCGTCGGCCACGGCCGCGTCGGCGCGACGGTCGCGGAGGCGCTCACGCGCGCCGGGATCCGCTACGTCGTCGTCGAGGAGCGCGAGCGCGTCGTCGCCGGCCTCCGGCGTCGCGGCGAGAACGCGATCCACGGCGACGCCACCCGCGCCGACGTGCTCGAGCGCGCCGGCCTTCCGCGCGCCCGGCTGCTCGTCGTCACCGCGCCCGAGCCGATCCGCGCCCGGCGCATCATCGAGGTCGCGCGCGGGGCGAACCCGCACATCGTCGTCGCCGTGCGCACCCACAGCGGCGCCGAGCAGGCGTTCTTCGAGCAGTACCTCGCCCTCCCCGGCGCGACGGGGCGGTCGGTCTACGCCGAGCGCGAAGCCGCGCTGAGCCTCGCCCACTTCGCGCTCCAGGCGCTCGGCCGCTCCGACGACGAGGCCGACTGGATCATCGCCGCCCTCCGCGGCGCGCC
>DATMHT010000027.1:0-2949 GCA_035554795.1 Gemmatimonadaceae bacterium
GAAACTGGGCCGGCAGATCGCCCTCAGCGTCGAGCCCGACCGGCCCGTCCTCGCCGCGGTGGGTGACCCGCCACTCCTCCCGCCCATCCCGCCATCCGGTGGCCTGGCTGAACATGACGTGTTCCTCCACCGTGCAGGTGAGCACCTCGCAGTCGCGTGAGAGGCGCGCGACCACGGCGGCGTCGATGAGCGGATGCTCGGCCGCGTCGAGCACGACGAGGTACCAGTCCGTGGCGGTGGTGGCGCCAAGCGCCGGGGACTCCCCCGGGATGCCCTCGACGCCGGTGGCTCGGAGCTCGAGCTCGGCGAGGACGGTCTCGGGCGGCTTGCCCCTGGTGGCCAACCAGGAGAGTGAGAATCCCATAGTGGATGCCTGTCCGGATGACGCCTAACGACTCAGCGCCGCTGCGAGCGGGAAGAACGATCTCGCGCAACGATGCCGCCCGACGCACGGACTGTCCAGCGACACGACCCGACGATTCCCATTCGCGCCCGTCGGCCGAGGTGTCTCGTCAGGCGGCGGGACGTTGGAGCGGATCGAAGGGACCACGCAGCAGCAGCGCGCCATAGGCCGCCGCCAGCACCGCCAGGGGCACGAGCAGCGCCCACAGCGTCGGCGGGGCCGCGCCACTCAGGAGCGCGCGCGACAGGCTGAGCGCACTGATGAAGTACAGGGCCAGGTTCGCTAGGACGACCGGTCGGCCGTAGATCCCGCCCAACAACGCGGCCCGCTGCGACCAGTTCAGCGCGGTCACGCCGAGCCACGCCGCGCCGAGAAGTTGCCCGAGCCACACCGCGGCCGGCGGGAAGCCCGGTACGAGTGCCGGCAGCAGTGCGTCGGGAGCGAAGAGCAACGCGGCGCCACCGATCAGGAGAACCGCGGCGCTGACGCGCGAGAGGAGGGAGGAGATCACGCCCGAACGATACACGAATGCGCGTTAGGCAGCCAGGACGTGACGGCAGCTTCTCGAGTGTGACCGATGTCCTCCGTCTACCTGTTACGGATGCGACGGTCGCTCGCGCTCGATGCGTCGTCCTGCTCCAGGCCCGCGAGCTCGCGCAGCTCCGCCACGACGTAATCCTCGCGGCCGAAGAACGTACGCCGGAACCCGCCGGGGATGAACGCGATGCTGCGCCCGAACGGCGACTCGTGGCGGAGGTGGATGACGACCGGGCGCGTGCCCAGCCACCAGTTCTGCGTCACGCGCTCGACGTCACTCGGCGGGATCGCGACCTCGGTGAGGTAGTTCGACACGAGCAGCATACCATCGGGCGTCAGGCGAACGCGCTTGAGCCACCGCGCCCAGGCCACGACGAGCGGGGTGGTGACGATCCAGATGGCGAGGAACGAGAGTTGGTCGTGGCGCGTCGCGCCTCCACGAACGCCGTTGAAGACGACGTCCGCCGGATGCAGCCAGAGTTGCAGCGTACCCCATCCGAAACCACCGATCCAGATCGCCGGCAGCGGGTACTTGTGGACGAACGTCGTCGTCGTCGAGAGCGTGCGATCCGCCGACCCCGGTCGCGGTCCGGCGCCGAAGATCAGCCGCGGGAACCAGAGCGCGACCGCGCCGATCGCCGCGAACGCGACCGGCAGCCACGACTTCCCCAGGTTGAAGCTGACCGACCAGACTTCGCGCATCGCTCCGTCCGTGGTGGCTCTGTCGTCTGGCTGACGTCCCAGCTCGGCTACCAGGTGCGAGCTGGCGGGCGCAAAGATGCCGAGCGCGCTACGCACCCGCCAGGCGCTAAACCTGGCCCCCCCGGCCGCAGCGCCTCGTTAGGCCGCGAGTGGCGGACTACTCGGGGCGCGGCGCGTGGTCGGTCTCCCGCCCGCGGGTGTCCACGGCGTACCACCCGACTTCACGCACGCCCAGCTCCGCGCGCAGGCATCGGCCTCGCTCAGAACGTCGCCCCCAGCAGCACCCCGTTCAGCACCAGCCGGTCCATCGCCCGCCACCAGCCACGGAACATCGGCTCGTTCGTGAACAGCACGACGTGGCCGTCGCCGACCGGCTCCTCGACCACGAGCGCCGTGCCGCGCAGCAGCCGCTCGGTGTTCTCCGGCCATTCGAAGCCGCCGCGGCGGATCGTGCCGGTGGACGGGAACACCGCGACGTTCGTCCCCTCCTTCGACAGCTTCAGGAACGTGCTCCCGCTGACGAGCGCCACGAGCCGCGGGCGCGAGTAGCCGAAGGTCAGCCAGTGCGTGCGGTCGAGCACGGCCTCGAAGTTCGTGCCGGCGAGCGGCTGCGGCGACGCGTTGCTCGCCGACGGGCTCGCGAACGGCGTCATCGTCTCGAGCGCCTTGTCCGGCGTCTCGGCCTCGCGCTTCTTCGCGCGCGCCGAGTCGGCGGCGGCGGGTTTGGCGCTCGCCGTCGTGTCCTTCTCGTCCGCGCCGACGACGCGCGCCGAGGTGAGGCCGACGCTCTCGCGCGCCGCCCACGCCGTCGCGCCGCCCATCGTGATCAGCGTGCCACCGCCCTGAAGCCACGTCTTCAGGTGCTCGAGCCCACCCTTGCCGAGCCGCGTGTCGAGCGCGGCGGGCGAGGCGTCGGGAACGAGGATGACGTTGTACTTCGACAGATCGCCGGTCGCCACCGTGCCGAGCGCGATCGGCGTGAAGGCGATCCCGTAGCGCCGCTCGAACGACCACCAGATCGCGCCGTACGCGGGCTGGCTGATCCCCTCGTCGGCGACGATCGCGACGCGCGGCGCGACGAGGCTCACGGTCGGCTCGGAGTACACACCGTACTGCGCCGTCTCGGGGAAGCCGCTCGAGATCCCGCTCACCGCGACGCCGCTCTCCCGCGCCAGCGCATCCACGCGGTCGTGCACGGTGCTGTCGTTGCGGCTGACGCGGACGACGTAGCTGCCGCGCGGCCACGTCTTGCCGCCCGCCTCGATCGGCTGCGTCGCGACGGCCACCCGGTAGCCCTCGGCGAGCAG
>DATMHT010000028.1:0-6455 GCA_035554795.1 Gemmatimonadaceae bacterium
GCGTCGACGTCCTCGCGCGACAGGTCGGCGAACAGCCGCGCGCGGCGGGGCTCGGCGCGGCTGCCGGCGATGAGGTCGTCGAGGTCGCGGAGGGAGACGCCGAGGCGCCGCGCGAGCGCGCCCCGTACCCGCTCGCTCTGCGCGCCCGCGAGCGTCGCCCAGACCACCGACGCCTTCAGTCCCTGCTCGCGCGACCATCCAGCGAGCGTCTCCGGCCAGAGCGCGAGCCCGACCACCGCCGACGCCGGCATGCTCGCGACATCCAGCTCGACACTCCGCACCGCGCGCTTCTCCACCGGGCTCGTGCCATCGCGCAACGGAGGGTACGGTGGCCTGCTCCAGTCAACCGCCGCGGCGTCGCCGTCGGCTGAACTGGCAGGCGGAGGGGAGTCGGGCGAGCGCTTCGACGAGGGCAGCGGCCGGCGCGCGTCGATCAGGTGCGACAGGACCGGCGCAGGGACTTCGAGCCGCTCGGCGAGCCGGCCGCGCATCCGGACGTACGGCTTCCGCCGCGCGAGCATGTTGTAGACGAGCGACTCGGACGTCCCCTCGGCGCGAGCCCACGAGGCGATCTCGTCGGGCCAGAGCGCGAGCTGCACGACGAGCGAGGCCGGCATCGCCGCGATCTCGTGTCGCACGAGGGCGATGGCCTGGCGCTCGATCACGTTGCGGCCGTCGCGTACCCTGCCGCGCGCGGCCGACGACGCGGGCGACCAGGACGCCTGCCTCTCACTTCCGCCGGAAAGCACCATCCACACCTCCGAAGGAGCACGAGGTGAGTGGAGCAAAGAGCAGGCCGGCCAAACAACTAGGCGTCACGACTCGCGTCCGACGTGAGATGTCCTGCCCGTCCTGTTCGATAGGTGACCGCCGGTGAGATCGGCGCGCGGGAGTCATCGCCGGGCCAACGGGCGATGCGCCGTTGTGCCGACAATGGGCGCTGGCGTGCTCGCTCGGTCTCTGGCGCGAGCCTGGATGCTGCCAGGGCTGGCGAGAAAGAAGAAGGGAATGTTACCACCACGCGGGTAACATTCCCTACCTCTTACGCACCTAGCACTCATCCAAACGCGCCACACGCGGGACTGCCTTCCGGCGCCCGCCCGTGCGCGCACTGGCGGCGATCAGCGACCAGCTACCCCTCGCCCCCGCCGCCGGCCGCTAGCTCGTCGTCCAGCTCATCCGTCTCGCCGCGATCGAGGACTGCCGCCATGGCACGGCGAATCGCGTCGGCCTCGTAGCCGCGCCGCGCGAGGAAGGCGTACAGCCGACGCCGCCGCGTCGGCGCGTCGAGTTTCGCCAGTGACCGCGCCTTCTTCCGCGCGACGCGCTCCACGACCTCCCCCTCGTCGACGCCTTCGTCGGTGAGCACCTCGGCGATCGCCTCGTCGGCGACTTCGCGCCCGACACCGCGCTTGAACAGGTCCTGCTGCAGCCGGCGCTTCGAGGCTCCCTGCCCCGCTACCCGCGACCGCGCGAACTGTCGCGCGAACGACGCGTCGTCGAGTAGCCCGTTCGCCACCAGCCGCTCGATCGCGGTGTCCACGTGTGCGGGATCCTCGCCCTTCTGGACGAGTCGTCGCCGGAGATCGCGAGCCGAGCGTGCCTGGAACGCGAGCATGTTCAGCGCGCGGTCGTAGGCGCCGAGCGCCGCCGCCTCCTCGCCGATCCGTGCCGCCAGCTCGGGCGACAGCTCGCCGCCGACCGCCAGCCGGAGCCGCTCGAGGATGTCCAGCGAGACAGTCGCGAACGACTTGCCGGCGACCTGCAGCACGAACCGCCCATCCTTCCGCGGGCTCTCGACGATTCCGGTGATCACATCCATGACCGATCCTCCGCCCGAGCTTGAAAAGCCGAAGGGCCGAGGGGCCGCCTTCCGACGCGCGAGGATTCCGGGCCCCACGCGCTGGAAGAACGTCCCCTCGGCCCCGCCGAGCCGATTGCGGCTGCGCTTACTCGTCCTTACTCGTCGGCGTCCGCGTCCGGCGTGCCCGGGGCCTCCGCGCCGATACCGAGCACTCCCTTCACCTTCTCCTCCACCTCGGCCATCAGCGCCGCGTTGTCCTTGAGGAACATCTTGGCGTTCTCGCGTCCCTGGCCGATGCGCTGCGTGCCGTAGCTGTACCACGCACCCGACTTGTCGATGATCCCGGACTCCGCCGCGATGTCGAGGACGAGGCTCGCGTGGCTGATGCCCTCGGCGTACATGATGTCGAACTCGGCCTGCTTGAATGGCGGCGCGACCTTGTTCTTCACCACCTTCACGCGGACGTGCGAGCCGATCACGTCCTCCTTCTCCTTCACCGGGCCGATGCGGCGGATGTCGAGGCGCACCGACGCGTAGAACTTGAGCGCCTTGCCACCCGTGGTCGTCTCCGGGTTGCCGAACATGACGCCGATCTTCTCGCGCAGCTGGTTGATGAAGATCACCGTCGTCTTCGAGCGGGCGATCGATCCGGTCAGCTTGCGGAGCGCCTGGCTCATGAGGCGCGCCTGGAGGCCGACGTGCGAGTCGCCCATGTCACCCTCGATCTCCGCCTTCGGCACGAGCGCCGCGACGGAGTCGATCACCACGACGTCCACCGCGCCCGAGCGCACGAGGATCTCGCAGATCTCGAGCGCCTGCTCGCCCGTGTCCGGCTGGGAGATGAGCAGGTTCTCCACGTCCACACCGAGCTTGCGCGCGTACTCGGTGTCGAGCGCGTGCTCAGCGTCGATGTAGGCGGCGACGCCGCCATTCTTCTGCGCGTTCGCCACCACGTGGAGACAGAGCGTCGTCTTACCCGACGACTCCGGACCGTAGATCTCCGTGATGCGGCCGCGCGGAATCCCTCCCACGCCGATCGCGGCGTCGAGGTTGATCGCTCCCGTCGGGATCGACTCGACCTTCACCTTCGTGTCGGTCCCCATCTTCATGATGGAGCCCTTTCCGCAGCTCTTCTCGATCTGCGCGATGGCCAGGTTCAGCGCTTTCTTCTTGTCGTCGTTGACTGTCGAGACGGCCATTCATCCACCCGTTGTTTGTCGTTGTACGCCCTGGCCATGCTGGCTGAATCTAGCCGAGACCGCAGCCGTTCCGTGCCCGAAGAAAATACGAAGATCGGAGCCGGAACGCAAGCTCAGAAATGGGGCGAGAACGCGTCCTCGACGTGCCGGAGCCGCACCCGGTCGCCCCGAATTATTACCCCGATCACGTCGAAGCGATACGCCAGCTCGGGGCGGCCATGACGGTCCATCCAGACACTCGCGGAGCGCGTCAACTCGCGCTGCTTGCGCCACCCGACCGCCCCGACCGGCCCCCCGAACCGCTCGCCGCGCCGCGTCTTCACCTCGACGAACGCGACCGTTCCGTCCCGCTCGGCGACGAGATCGATGTCCCGATGCCCGCTGCGGAACCGCCAGGCGAGCACCCGCCACCCGCGCCGCACGAGCCAACGCGCCGCCACCCGCTCCCCGGTCTCTCCCAACGCCTGCGTGGCCGCTGACATGGCACGGAAGGTAGGCCCGGGGCTGCCGTGGCCCGTACCGCGACAGCGCGCGTCGCATCCAACGAGCGCGCGGCCGCGCGCCGCAAGCTGGGGAGTCCGTACTCCTGAACGCAGACGGGGCGGCCGGCGTGTCCCACCGCCGGCCGCCCCGTCGCACGTCGCCGTGCAACCGCCGTCAGCTCTTCTTGACGAGCACCGTCTCGAGCGAGGCGCCGGCCGGCTGCGTGAACAGCGCCGAGACCTTCACGATGTCCCGCGTGTTCTTGCTCACCCACGCCTTCTGGTCGGTGCCCTGTCCCTTGATCGAGATCACGTAGCACGGGAATGTGCCCGCCGGCACCGTCACCGTCTCCTCGCCGGTGACCGCGACGGCGACCGGGATCAGCACGTTGCCGCGCGGGCCGATGGCGCTCATCTCCATGTTCCCCTTCCAGCCCGTCTTGAGCGGCATCATGCGGAGGTAGATCTCGAACATCGTCCCCGACGCCATCGCCCCCTTCTTGTTCTCGGCGGCGATCCGCGCTGACCCCTGGGGCAGCGTAGCGGAGCCCAGCACCGAGTCCTTGTTGTAGTTCAGCAGGAGCGTGACGGGGCCCATGCGGAGCAGGTGCCGGAGCGGCTGCAGGTCGTTGCGCGTGAGATAGAGCGAATCGGCGACGCGCATCTGGCCGTCGCCGCGACCGTCGGCTACGAGCCACGCGGCGGCGCCGTTCACCGTCGCCTCCGAGATCGTCAGGTCACGCGTGGACGTCTGCGTCTTGCCATTCCCGGTCGCCGTGATCGCGTACGACCACGTGCCCGGCCGGAGCTGCCGGCCGTCCACGTGGATCACGGAGACGCGCACCGGCGTGGCGGTCGCGAGACTCTCGCCGGTCGGCTTGGGCGCGGCCGTGCCCTGCGCGAGGACCGCGCTCGGGGCGAGAAGAATGGCCGCTGTGGCCGCGCGCTGCGCGAGCGTGAACATCGTGGAAGGTCCTGGTCTACGGGGTGATCTGCGGACGCGAGCCGCGATGGCGCGCATCGTGAGCCGCTTCGGCGCGCTCGGCGCCGGCGGGTACGGCCGTGGAAGGCTCCCTACAGTACCGCCGGAGCGCGGGAATGTTCGGTCGCCGGTCACGGCAGCCGGGTCAGCCCCGCGGCCCGCAGACACGATCGAGCTCCTCGACGCCGATCAGCACGTCGCGCGGCTTCGACCCATCGGGCGGGCCCAGCACGCCCGCCGAGTGCAGCTGGTCGATGATGCGGGCGGCGCGGCCGTAGCCGACCTTGAGCCGCCGCTGGAGCAGCGACGTCGAGCCCTGCTGGTGATGGATGACCGCCTCGGCCGCCTCGCGGAACAGCTTGTCGCGCTCCGCGCCGTCGCCACCGTCGTCCTCGCCGCCGCTGGCCGCGTTCTGCTCCTCGCGCTCACGATCGCGCACCTTCTGGAGGATGTCCTCCTCGCTCTGCTCGCCGTTCTCGAGCGCGAGCCCCTGCTCGCGCCAGCGCGCCTTCCTGGCCTCGACGCCGGCCTCGTACCACTGCATGAGGCGCTCGGTGTCCTCGCTCGAGAGATAGGCGCCCTGCAGCCGCGACGCCTCCGACTTGCCCGGCGGGATGAACAGCATGTCGCCGTTGCCGAGCAGCATCTCCGCGCCCGCGCCGTCGATGATCGTGCGACTGTCCACCTGAGACGCGACGCGGAACGCGATCCGGCTCGGGAAGTTCGCCTTGATCAGACCCGTGATGACGTTGACGCTCGGGCGCTGCGTCGCGAGGATGAGATGGATGCCGATGGCGCGCGCCTTCTGCGCGAGCATCGCGATCGGCGTCTCGACCTCACCCTGCACCGTCATCATCAGGTCCGCCATCTCGTCGATGACGACGACGATATAGGGGAGGATGCCGCCCTTGTAGGTGCGGTCCTCGAACGCGACGTCGGGCCGGCGCGGCGTGAGCAGCTTCGGCGGCGCCTCGCCGTCGCCCGCGAAGCCCTCGATGCGAAGGACGCGCTGATTGAAGTCCTGGATGTTGCGGCAGCCATTGGCGGCGAGGAGCTCGTAGCGCTCCTGCATCTCCATCACCGCCCACTTGAGCACCGCCGCCGCGTCGCGGTTGTCCGTGATCACCTTGTGCCGCAGGTGCGGCAGCGTGTTGTACACGGACAGCTCGACCATCTTCGGGTCCACCATCAGGAAGCGCAGCGTCTTCGGCGTGTGCCGGTAGATGAGGCTCGTGATGATGGTGTTGACGCAGACGCTCTTGCCCGAGCCGGTGGCGCCGGCGATGAGCAGGTGCGGCATCTTCGCCAGGTCGGCGACGACCGGCTTCCCCTCGAGGTCCTTGCCGAGCGCGATCGGGAGCGCGGCGCGCGCCTGCTGGAAGTCGCGCGACTCGATCATCTCGCGGAACGCGACCATCTCCGGCGACGAGTTCGGCACCTCGACGCCCACGGCGCCGCGTCCCGGGATCGGCGCGACGATGCGGATGCTGGCCGCGCGCATGGCGAGCGCCAGGTCGTTCGACAGGTTCGCGATCTGCCGCACCTTCACGCCCGGCGCCGGCTCGATCTCGAACTGCGTCACGGTCGGTCCCGTCGTCCGCCCGACGAGCTCCCCTTCGACCTTGAACGTCCGCAGCGCGTCCATGAGCTTCGCGCCGGCCGCGTCGAGCTCGCGCTTGCTGACGTCGTGGTTCTTCGGCGGCGGCGGCGTGAGGCGGTCGGGGGACGGCAGCTCGTCGTCGGCCAGGCCGGGCACCGCCGTCTCGGTGGCCGCGATCTCGGCGGCGATGCGGTCGGCGTGAACGGCGGCGAGGTCGCCACGGCTCGGCTTCTTCTTCCGCCCGCCTCGCTCGCCGCGGACCGCCGGCTCCTCCTCCTCGACGGCGACAGGTTCGGCCGTCTGCATCAGTGACGGGTCGAGCGCGGGCATCTCCTCGGGCGGCGGCTCCAGCAGCGCCGCGACCGAGCTCGCCGGTGTCAGCGCCTTC
>DATMHT010000029.1:0-4847 GCA_035554795.1 Gemmatimonadaceae bacterium
CGTCACCTTCGCCGCGCTCGTCCCTGTGCCGCCGCCGGCGATGCCGCCGGTCTCCGCCTCCGCCGCGGGCGCTGCGGCCCTCGACGGCGCGACCGGCGCCCGGCGCGCCTCGAAGGCGATGGATTGCGCCGCGTCGTTGGCGACGGAGGGAGCCGCGGTGGTGTAACCGACGGTGGAGTCGGTCGCGCCGCGCGACCGCTCGCGGTCACAGGCGACGGCGGCGGCGACGCCGAGCAGCGCGGTGGCCGCGAGCGCGATGCGGCGGGAGAGCGCGATGCGCGCGACCCGGGTGGGCGTGAGCGCGGTGGTGGTCGTCGGGCGCGGCATGGCGGGTACTCGCGGGCGTGGGTGAGTTGGTGAGCCGTCACCCGGGAGACGCCACCGACGGCGCGGCTTGCACACACCGCTACCCGACCCTCGACCCCGAACGCGAGAAGGAGCGGACGGCCCTCTCGCCGCCCGCTCCTCCCGTTCCTGCGCCGCGCGTGCGTCCGCCGCTAACCCTGGAGCCCGAGCTGGCGCTGCATGGACGCGGCGTCGTAGTAGGTGCGCTGCCGCGCGATGCGACCGTCCTTGAACTCCAGCACGTCGCACATCACCACGTCGGCGCGCCGTCCGGTGGGTGGGATGGAGCCCTGCGGCGTCTTGAGCGGGCCGGTGTTCGTGCCCTGACCGCGGTACTCCACGACGACGGAGTCGCCCGCGCTGATCAGGTTCGTGATGGTGCACTTCGCGTCGGGGAACGCGTCCACCCACTGCTGCGCGAACCGTCGTACGCCCTCGCGCCCCTGGAACCGCTCGCCGGTCGCCTGGTCCACGATCTCCACGTCGGGGCGGCTCTGGTCGAGCAGCATGTCGAAGTCGCGATCGTTGAACGCTTCAAGTCCGAGCCTCGCTCGCTGCTCCGGTGCCAGCGTTTCCGCGCCGCGCGTGTAGCCGGCGGTCTGCGGGGTCGTGCCGGCCGAGCCGCTGCTGCCGGGCGTGCTGCCGCTGCGGGGAGAAGTCATGATGGCCTCCTGGCGCCCGAGGCGCCGCTGGGCGCGTCGCGACGCCGCCCCTCCACCTTGCGCGGCGCCGCGGCGCACCGGTGCCCGCGTCGAGATGACGCGGGGTCACGACGATGCCACCTTTTGACGCCGAGTCAAGCTGAACGGCCGCGCGGCGCCGCGACGCACCGTCTCCCGCACCGTCTCCCCGCACGGCCGTGCCCGGCGCTAAGTTGTCGGCGGCCGACGCCGGTGCAGCGATCGTCGCCATCGCCGCGACTGCCGCCGCCGTCACCATCGTCCGTTGCCGCCGTGGCCCGTCCCGCGCCCGCACTCATGCGTCGCTCATCGCTCGTCACCACCGCGTCGCTCGCCGCCGTCGTCGCGCTCGCCGGAGCTCCATTCGCCGCCGCGTCCGCGCAGACGCTCGGCGCCGCGACGAGCGGCAGCGACACGCCCGCCGGAGCGACGACGCCGGTGCCCTCGGCGCCGATCACCGACGTGCGCTACGACGTCACCTTCGACGCGGCCGCCGGACGCGCGCGCACGCTGCACGTCGCGATGACGTTCGGCGTCGCCGGCACGGAGCCGGTGCTGCTGTCGCTGCCGGCGTGGACGCCCGGCGCCTACGAGATCAGCAACTTCTCGCGCTGGGTCTCCGGCTTCGGCGCGACCCAGAGTGCGGGGCGCGCCCTCGACTGGGACCGGGTGGACTACGACACGTGGCGCGTGCGTCCGGCGGCGAAGGGCGCGGTCACGGTGCGCTTCGACTACCTCGCCGACACGCTCGACAACGCGATGGCGTGGGCGCGCCCGGACTTCGCGTTCTTCAACGGCACGAACGTCTTTCTCTATCCCGAGGGCCGCGGCTTCGACTTCCCGGCGACGGTCACCGTGCACGCCGAGCCGGGCTGGCTCGTCGTCACCGGGATGACGCCGTCGAGCACCGCGCCGCGGTCGGTCGCCGACCCGACGCCGCGCGCGTTCCAGGCCGGGAACTACCACGACCTCGTGGACATGCCGTTCTTCGTCGGCGTGTTCGACCTCGACAGCGCGCGCGTCGCGATTCCGCCGAGCGCGGGCGGCGGCGACCGGTGGGTGCGGCTCGCGTCCTACCCGGCCGGCGCGGTCACGCAGGCGCGCCGCGCGCTCGCCCTGCGCTGGATGCTCCGGGTCATCCCGCAGGAGGCGGCGGTCTTCGGCGTGGTGCCGTGGCGCAGCTACACGACGATGCAGGTCGTGGACTCGGCCGCCGCCGGCGGGAACGGCCTCGAGCACCAGAACTCGCACGTGGACGTTCTGAGCCCGCTCGAGCTCGAGGACCCGGAGCTCGCCTCGCTCTACGCGCACGAGATCTTCCACGCGTGGAACGTGAAGCGGCTGCGGCCGGCCGACCTCGTGCCCTACCGCTACGACGCCGCGCAGCCGACGCGCTGGCTCTGGATGAGCGAGGGGATCACCGACTACTACGCCGACGTCGCCGACGTCCGCGGCGGCGTCGTGGATTCGGCCGCGTTCGCGACGCTCGTCGAGGGGAAGATCGAGGAGGTCGCCGCCGCGCCGCCGACGTCGCTCGCCGACGCCTCGCTCGCGACGTGGGTCCACCCGGCCGACGGCACGCAGTACCTCTACTACGCCAAGGGCTCGCTCGCCGGCCTGCTGCTCGACGTGATGATCCGCGACGCGAGCGACGGCCGCCGCTCGCTCGACGACGTCATGCGCGAGCTGTACCAGACGACGTTCCTCAAGGGGCGCGGCTTCACGGGCGACGACTGGTGGAAGGCGGTGAGCCGCGCCGCCGGCGGGCGGTCGTTCGACGACTTCGCGCGCCGCTACGTGGATGGGCGCGACGACTATCCCTACGCGGCGGTGCTCCCGCTCGCCGGCTTCCGCTACTCCGCCGACACGACGCGTGAGCCGCAGCTCGGCGTCGGCACGGTGATCGACTCGACCGGTGACGTGCTCGTCGTGCAGCTCGTGCCCGGCGGCTCGTTCGAGCTCGCCGGCGTCACCGAGGGCGACTACCTCGTGTCGGTCGGCGATGTGCCGGTGCACGACGCGAGCTTCGGCGCACGCTTCCGCGCCAAGTACGCCCGCGCCGCGGCCGAGTCGCCCGTACCGGTGGTGGTCCGCCGTGCCGGCCGCACGATCACGCTCCGCGCGCCGCTCCGCTTCGTCCCGAAGGTCAATCGCCACGTCACGCTCGACCCGTCGCCCTCGCCGAAGGCGCTGCGGATCCGGAACGGGCTGCTGCACGGAGCGACTACGCCCTGAATGTGCAGCATTTCCGCCGCGGATGAACGCGGATCGTCTCGGATACTGCCTTTTTGAAGCGGCGCCGCAGATCAACGCAGATTGACGCAGATTTGTGGTGTCATCCCGAGCGCAGCGAGGTATCTGCTTTTCGCCCGAGCATACTGAAAAGCAGATCCCTCGCTAGGCTCGGGATGACAACGAATGGCATCTGCGTCGATCTGCGTCGATCTGCGGCGAAAATGAATAGCATCGGGCCTTATCCGCGTGCATCCGCGTAAATCCGCGGCGAATCCGTTCCTGCACGGCATGAACACTCAACGAGGTTGCATGCGTCTCCCGTCGTTCGCTCTCGCCGCCCTCACGCTCGGCTGTGCCTCCGCGGCCGGACACGCGCCCACCGCGATCCCGACGACGCCGGCGCCGCCGTCGTCCATCGCCGCGCGCACGGCGGGCCTCGTCCGCCGCGACGGGTTCCTTCCGCTCTACCTCGACGAGCGCGGCGGGAAGCTGCTGATGGAGATCCCGCGCGACTCGACGCGGGCGCTCTACTTCCTCAGCCAGGCGACCGGGCTCGGATCCAATCCCGTGGGCGTGGACCGCGGCGGCGATGGCGGCGGCTATGTCGCGCGCTTCGAGCGCAGTGGCGCGCGCGTGCTCGTCGTGCTCGAGAACTGGAGCTACCGCAGCTCCGCCGGCGACACGAGCGCCAACGCGCGCACGGTCGCCGAGTCGTTCCCGCCGAGCACCGTCGCGGCGATGCCGATCGTCGCGGAGGAGGGCGGGCGGATGCTCGTGGACGCGACCGACTTCTTCGTGCAGGACTGGAACGACGTCGCCGGCAGCGTCGCGCGCGCGGGGCAGGGGAGCTACACGCTCGCCCGCGACCGCTCGTCGGTGTACGGCCCGCGCACGAAGGCGTTCCCGCGCAACACGGAGGTCGAGGTCGCGCTGACGTTCACGACCACGGGGCAGGCCGGCGCGCTCGTGCGCCAGATCCTGCCCGACGCGCGCGCGTTCACGGTCCGCCAGCACGCGTCACTGCTCGCGCTCCCCGACGCCGGCTACGAGCCACGCACGCTCGACCCGCGCGTCGGGTTCTTCGGTGTCACGTACAAGGACTACGCGCAGCCGATCCAGTCGCCGCTCGTCCAGCGGCTCATCTCGCGCCACCGTCTCGAGCGCGTGAATCCCGCCGACCCGAACAGTCCGATCAGGAACCCGATCGTCTATTACATCGATCGCGGCATCCCGGAGCCGGTGCGCACGGCGACGAAGCAGGGCGTCGCGTTCTGGGTGGACGTCTTCGACCGGGCCGGCCTGAAGGGCGGCTTTCGTGTGGAGGACCTGCCCGAGGGCGTGGATCCGCTCGACGCGCGCTACAACGTCGTGCAGTGGGTCAACCGCAACGAGCGTGGGTGGAGCGTCGGCGGGTCGGAGGCGGACCCGCGCACGGGGGAGATCGTGAAGGGGATGGCGCGCCTCGACTCGCACCGGGCGCGCACCGACTACAACCTCTACGCCGGTCTCGTCGGCGCCGACTCGGCGGCGGCGGACACCGCCTTCGTGCTGGCGCGCGTGCGCCAGGTGAGCGCGCACGAGGTCGGG
>DATMHT010000030.1:0-9744 GCA_035554795.1 Gemmatimonadaceae bacterium
GCCGGCGCGCAGGCCTAACGAGACGGCGAGCCCCGTGAAGACGAGCGTCGTCGTCTTGTAGAGCACCTGGCCGAAGCCGTACGCGTTCCCCCACGTCCCCTCGAGCAGCAGCCGGTACACCGCGCCCGGCGACTGGCCGTACACGAGGATCAGCAGGTCGCCGGCGACGAGCGCGATGAGGAGCGCGACGAGCGGCGGAAGGAGCGACTCCTCGAGGAGGGACGGGGGACGCGCGACGGGAGACGCGATCGTTCCCGTCGTCGTCAGCGTGGCGGCGTCGGCCGCGCGCTGCGGCGCGGCGGTGGCGAGATCGTCGGCGCTCACGCGTCCCCCGCTTCCCGTTCCGTGTCCCCGGTCATCGCTCCAGTCATGTACGGCCCCAGCACCTCGGCGCTCGCCTCGGCGCGCGGCAGGACGGTGACGAGGCGGCCACGATACATCACCGCGACGCGGTCGGCGAGCGCGAGGATCTCGTTGAGCTCCGCCGAGACGAGCAGCACCGCCTTGCCGGCGGCGCGCGCCTCGCGGATGCGAGCATGAATGAACTCGATCGCGCCGACGTCCACGCCGCGCGTCGGCTGTGCGGCGAGGAGGACGCTGAAGTCGCGCCCCATCTCGCGGGCGATGACGACCTTCTGCTGGTTGCCGCCCGACAGCGCGCGCGCCGGCAGCGCCGGGTCCGCGGGGCGCACGTCGAAGTCGCGCACGCGCTCGGCGGCGTTGGCGGCGATGCGGCTCGCGTCGAGCGACGCGCCGCGCGTGAAGTGGTGCTGGCGGCCGAGGATCAGGTTGTCGGCGATCGAGTAGTCGAGGACGAGGCCGCGGTGGTGCCGGTCCTCGGGGATGTGGGCGAGCCCGGCGTCGGCGCGCGCGCGCACGCTCGCCGCGGTGACGTCCTGCGCGCCGAGCGCGATGTGCCCCGACGTGACCGCCCGCAGCCCCGCGATCGCCTCGATCAGCTCCGTCTGCCCGTTCCCCTCGACACCGGCGACGCCGAGGATCTCGCCCGGCGCGACGGTGAAGGAGACGCCGTCCACCTCGCGCGCGTGGCGGGGGCCGGGGACGACGAGGTCCGTGACGGCGAGGGACGGGGGACGCGGGACGGGGGACGCGGGGGCGACCGTCCCGACGTCGTTCGTCCCCCGTCCCCCGTCCCCCGTCCCACCGTAGCCGATGGCGTCGGACTCGGACATCAGCTCCACGTCCCGCCCCACCATCGCCTTCGCGATCGCCGCCGGCGTCGTCTCGCGGGTGACGAGGCGGGCGACCGTGCGGCCGGCGCGCATCACCGTGATCGCGTCGGAGACGTCCATCACCTCGTCGAGCTTGTGCGTGATGAGCACGATCGTCCCGCCCGCGTCGCGCAGCCGGCGCAGCACCTTCCACAGCTCCTCGACCTCGGGCGGCGAGAGCACCGCCGTCGGCTCGTCGAGGATCAGGATGCGCGCGCCGCGCAGCAGCGTCTTGAGGATCTCGACGCGCTGCGCCTCGCCGACGCTCAGCTCGGCGACGCGGCGCTCCGGATCCACCGCCAGCCCCGTCTCCCGGCTCAGCGCCGCCACCGCGCGCACGGCACCGCCACGGTCCACGAGATGCAGCAGCCTGCCTAACGCCGTCGGCGCCGTCGGCTCGCGGCCGAGCACCACGTTCTCGGCGACGGTGAGCGTCGGCACGAGCATGAAGTGCTGGTGCACCATCCCGACGCCGGCCGCGATCGCCTCGGCCGTCGTCCAGCCGGTGACGTCGCGCCCGTCCACGACGACGCGGCCGGCGTCGGGCGCGAACATCCCGCTCAGGATGCGCATCAGCGTGCTCTTGCCGGCGCCGTTCTCGCCGACGAGCGCGTGGATCTCGCCCGCGCGCACCTCGAGCGACGCGTCGCGATTGGCGCGCACCGGCCCGAACGACTTGGCGACGTCGGTGATCTGGATGGCGAGCGGAGCGCTCTGCATGGCGGCGCGGGGGGACGTCGTCGTCGTCGTCGTCGGACTGGCGCTCATCGCTCGCTCGGCACGCGGATCTTCCCCTCGATGATCTCCTGCTTGATCCCTTCGAGCCGCGCGCGGACGCTGTCGGGGATGAGCGCCCGGTTGTGCTCGTCGTACACGTAGCCGACGCCGCCTTCCTTGAGGCCGAAGGAGTAGACGCCGCCCTTGAACGTGCCGTCGTGCACGCGCTGGATGACGTCGTAGGTCGCGTTGTCCACGCCCTTCACCATGGACGTGAGCACGTGGCCTGGCGCCTCGGCGTACTGGTCGGCGTCCACACCAATGGCGAGCTTGTTCGTCGCCCGCGCCGCCTCGAAGACGCCGAGCCCCGTCGAGCCCGAGGCGTGGAAGATGATGTTGACGCCCTGCTGGTACTGCGAGAGCGCGAGCTCCTTCCCCTTGCCCGGGTTGCGGAACGCCTCCGGCGTGACGCCGGCGTACTGCGCGATCACCGTGCAGTCGGGGCAGACGTGCTTGACGCCGGCGGTGTAGCCGGCCTCGAACTTGTGGATCAGCGGGATGTCCATGCCGCCGACGAAGCCGACCTTCTTCGAGCCGCCGACGAGCGCCGCCAGCGCACCGACGAGGTACGAGCCCTCCTCCTCGCGGAACTTGAGCGCGGCGAGGTTCGCGGGCGGCGGGACGACGTTGCCCTTGTCGTCCGTCTTCAGCGCGTAGTCCACGCCGGCGAAGTTGATGTTCGGGTACTCGCTCGCGAGCTCGGTGAGGTCGTCGGTGAAGATGAAGCCGACGCCGACGACGAGGTTCATCTTCTCGGCGGCGAGCAGCCGCAGCCCGGCCTCGCGGTCCGACCCCTCGCCCGGCTCGATGAAGCGCACCTTCGCGCCGAGCGAGTCCTCGGCGCGCGTCGCGCCGACGTAGGCGCCGTCGTTGAACGACTTGTCGCCGCGCCCGCCGACGTCGAAGACGATGCCGACACGCGTCACGCGGCCGCCGCCGGGAGCACCGCCGCCGCCGCTCGGCGTGGCGCCTTCCGCCATGGCGTCGCCGGCCGCCGCGCCGCTCGGGCGCACGAAGAGGAGGGCGACGTGTGCGAGGAGCAGCGCGCCGAGGAGGAGAAGGAGCTTCCGCATCGGGCAGAAAGGTCGCGGGATGCGGGGTGCGGGGCAAGGCGGAGGACAGGGTGGATGGTGTAGCGTACAGGGTGTAGCGCTTCCACCCCGGGCGCCCCGAGGCAGGGCTACACCCTGCACCCCATACCCTCCACCCTGTCCGCCCGCTTGATTCCACGGACAATGACCGAACGCATCCGCACGCGATTCTTCGTCATCGGCAGTGGCGTCGCCGGGCTGCACACGGCGTGGCGTGCGTCGGACCACGGCGACGTGGTCGTGGCGACGAAGCGCACGTTGTTCGAGAGCTCGACGGCATACGCCCAGGGGGGGATCGCGGCCGCGCTCGGCGCCGGCGACTCGCCCGAGCTGCACCGGCAGGACACGCTCGCGGCCGGCG
The DNA here is from genome assembly GCA_035554795.1 of Gemmatimonadaceae bacterium. Taxonomy (GTDB): domain Bacteria; phylum Gemmatimonadota; class Gemmatimonadetes; order Gemmatimonadales; family Gemmatimonadaceae; genus DATMHT01. The sequence continues at coordinate 3,462 of DATMHT010000030.1, forward strand.
CCGCGCTCTGCGACCGCGCCGCCGTCGAGGTGCTCGTCCAGGAGGGGCCGGCGCGGGTGCGCGACCTGCACGCCGCCGGCGCCGACTTCGACCTCGGTCCCGACGGCCGGTTCAAGCTCGGGCGCGAGGCGGCGCACTCGCGCCACCGCATCGTCCACGCCCACGGCGACCGGACGGGGGCCGAGGTCGCGCTGACGCTGATCGACCGCGTCGAGGAGAGCCCGCGCATCCGCGTCCTCGAGATGGCGCGCGTTCTCGACCTGATCGTGGACGGGGGACGCTGCTACGGCGCGCGGCTCAGCGTCGCCGGCAAGCCAGTCGAGATCATCGCCGACGCGACCGTGCTCGCCACCGGCGGCTGCGGCCAGGTGTACCGCTACACGACGAACCCGGTCGTCGCCACCGGCGACGGCTACGCGATCGCGCACCGCGCCGGCGCGCGGCTCGCCGACATGGAGTTCGTGCAGTTCCACCCGACCGCGCTCGACACGCCGGAGAATCCGCTGGCGCTCATCTCCGAGGCCGTGCGCGGCGAGGGCGCGATCCTGCTCAACGCCGACGGCGAGCGTTTCATGCCGGCGCGCCACAAGCTGGCCGAGCTCGCGCCGCGCGACGTCGTCGCCCGCGAGATCTTCCGCGAGCGGCAGCGGACGGGGAAGGTCTTCCTCGACGCGCGCAAGATCGACGGCGAGGGGGGACGGGGGCGCGGCGCGCGGCAGCGCATCGCGGGCAAGAGCGCGTTCGAGCTGCGCTTCCCGGGGATCTTCGCCCTGTGCGTCGCGCGCGGCATCGACCCGTCGCGCGAGCTGATCCCGGTCACGCCGGCGGCGCACTACATGATGGGCGGCGTCGTCACCGACCTCGTCGGCCGCTCGAGCCTCGCCGGCCTGTACGCCTGCGGCGAGGTGTCGCGCACCGGCGTGCACGGCGCCAACCGCCTCGCGTCGAACTCGCTGCTCGAGGGGCTCGTCTTCGCCGAGCGCGTGGCGCGCGACATGGTGGAGACGCCCAAGGCGACGGGGGTGCCGCGCAAGGGCGACTGGAGCGTGCCGCCGCTGCGCGACCGTGGCGCGGCGCAGGTCGCGGCCGACGCGATCCGGGGGCTGATGTGGGAGCACGCCGGCATCGCCCGCACCGCCAAGGGGCTCCGGCTCTGCGTCGAGCGGCTGGACGAGATCGAGGCCCGCCTCCCCGAGGGCGCGACCGAGGAGCAGAACATGGCCCAGACCGCCCGCCTGATCGCCGAGGCGGCGCTGCTGCGCAAGGAGTCGCGCGGCGGGCACTTCCGTAGCGACTTCCCGCGGGCGAAGCGGAAGTGGCAGGGGATGCATATTGAGTGGTAGGGTCTAGGCCCTAGGCCCTGGGCCCTGAGCCCTTTAGTCTCAATACCATGACTGTCCTTCAGACCCACTACGATCCGGCGCTGGCCGAGGAGATCAGGACGCTCGCCCGCGAGCGCAACGCGGTCATCCTCGCGCACAACTACGAGCGGCCGGAGGTGCAGGACGTCGCCGATTTCGTGGGCGACTCGCTCGGCCTCTCCCGCGAGGCGGCGAAGACCGAGGCGGAGGTCATCGTCTTCTGCGGCGTGCACTTCATGGCGGAGACGGCGGCGATCCTCTCCCCGACGAAGACCGTCCTCCTCCCCGACCTCGCCGCCGGCTGCTCGCTCGCCGCGTCCATCGACGCCGACCAGCTGCGCGCGTGGAAGGCGGAGCACCCGGGGGCCGTCGTCGTGTCGTACGTCAACACGACGGCCGCGGTGAAGGCGGAGACGGACTACTGCTGCACGTCGGGGAACGCGGTCGAGGTCATCAACGCGATCCCGGCCGACCGCGACATCCTCTTCTGCCCCGACATGTTCCTCGGTGCCCACGTCCGGCGCGTCACGGGGCGCGAGAACATCCACGTGTGGATGGGCGAGTGTCACGTCCACGCCGGCATCGACCCCGAGCACATCACCCGGCAGCGCGCGCTGCACCCGCACGCCGAGTTCCTCATCCATCCCGAGTGCGGCTGCGCGTCGAGCGCGATCGAGGCGCTGTCGGCGGGCGCGATCGACCCCGAAGGGGTGCAGATCCTCTCGACCGAAGGGATGATCAAGCGCCCGAACCTGTCGCACAACGACGAGTTCATCGTCGCGACCGAGATCGGCATCCTGCACCGGCTGCGGCGCGAGAACCCGACGAAGACGTTCATCGCCGCGAACGACCGCGCCCAGTGCGCCTACATGAAGGTGACGACGCTGCCGAAGGTGCACCGCGCGCTCGAGACGATGACGCACGAGATCACGGTGGACCCGGACATCGCCGACCGTGCGCGCGTCGCCATCGAGCGCATGGTCGCGATCGGCGGAGGGAAGGGAGGACCGGCGCTGTCGCCGGAGCCGCACCCGATGCGCGATCCGGGGGAGTGATCGCGGCATTACGCCCTCATTCCTCATTCCTCATTCCTGCAGAGCGTGCCCCTCGGACGGGCCGGCCTGAAGGAACGAGGAATGAGGAATGAGGGGAACTGGTACAGCCCCTATGAAAGCGATACGCGCGCTACCGGACGAAGGAGTGCTCTTCCCGCTCGACACCAAGGAGCTCGCCGCGGTGGTGCGGCAGGCGCTCGACGAGGACGGAGCGTTCAACGACGTGACGACGATCGCCACCGTGCTGTCGCAGCGGCACGAGCGCGGGGCGATCGTGGCGCGGCAGCCGGGCGTCGTCGCCGGTCTCCCGCTGGCGATCGAGGCGTTCCGGCAGATGGATCCGAAGATCGTCACGCGCGTGGACGCGCCCGACGGGACGCGCGTCGCCGAGGGCGACTGGGTGCTCTTCCTCAGCGGCAACGCGCGCGCGCTGCTGTCGGCCGAGCGGGTCGCGCTCAACTACATGCAGCGCCTGTCGGGGATCGCCACGCTCACGGCGCGCTACGTGGACGCCGTCGCCGGCACGCGCGCCAAGATCCTCGACACGCGCAAGACGACGCCCGGCCTGCGGCGGCTCGAGAAGTACGCCGTGCGCGCCGGCGGCGGCGTCAACCACCGCATGGACCTCTCGACGGCGGTGCTGATCAAGGACAACCATCTCGCCGCGGTGGACGGCGACGTCGCCGTCGCGGTGAAGCGCGCGCGCGAGGTCGCGCCGACGGGCGCGAAGGTCGAGGTCGAATGCGACGAGCTGGCGCAGGTGGAGGCCGCGCTCGCCGCCGGCGCCGACGTCATCATGCTCGACAACATGACGCCCGACGCGATGCGCGAGTGCGTCGCCGTCGCGAACGGCCGCGCGATCCTCGAGGCCTCCGGCGGCGTCCGCCTCGACACCGTCCGCGCCATCGCCGAGACGGGCGTGGACTGGATCTCGGTCGGCGCGCTGACGCACAGTGCGCAGGCGCTGGACCTGGGGTTGGATTTCGAGTGACGAGGGCCTAGGGCGCAAGCCCTCGCCCACCCATGCCCGATCTCCTCGCCGCCCGCTCCCAGATGGCGATGTCGCTCGCCTTCCACATCATCTTCGCGGTGGTGGGGATCGGGATGCCGGCGCTGATGGTGGTCGCGGAGTACCGGTGGCTGAAGACGCGCGACCCCGTCTACCTCGACCTCGCCAAGCGGTGGGCGAAGGGGACGGCGATCCTGTTCGCCGTGGGTGCGGTGTCGGGAACGGTGCTGTCGTTCGAGCTCGGCCTGCTTTGGCCGCGCTTCATGCAGATGGCCGGCCCGATCATCGGGATGCCGTTCGCCCTCGAGGGGTTCGCGTTCTTCACCGAGGCGATCTTCCTCGGCATCTACCTCTACGGGTGGGACCGCATCGCGCCCCGCGCGCATCTCGCCGCCGGCACCCTCGTCGCGGTGAGCGGCGCGCTCTCGGGCGTCTTCGTCGTCATCGCGAACGCGTGGATGAACGCGCCCACCGGCTTCGACATCGGCCCGGACGGCACGCCGGTGCACGTGAGCCCCCTGCGCGCGATGGCGAACCCGGCGGCGTTCTCCGAGACGCTCCACATGGTGCTCGCCGCGTACGCCGCGACGGGGCTCGTCGTCGCCGGCATCCACGCCTTCATGCTGCTGCGGCTGCGGCGCGGCGCGGGAGCGGCGTCGTCCGCGTCCACCGCCGCGTCGCGGGTCTCGGCGTCGGTCCCGCTCGTCCCCGACGCGCTGGCGTTCCACCGCCGCGCGCTCGCCGTCGCGCTCCTCGTCGGCGCGCCGGCGGCGATCGTGCAGCCGCTGTCGGGCGACGTCAGCGCCCGCTTCGTCGCCCACTGGCAGCCGACGAAGCTCGCCGCGCTCGAGGGACAGTTCCGGACCGAGCGCGGCGCGCCGTTGCGCATCGGCGGGTGGCCGGACGAGGCGGCGCGCGAGACGCCTTTCGCGCTCGAGATCCCGTACGCGCTCTCGCTGCTCGCCTTCCACGACCCGCACGCCGTCGTGCGCGGGCTCGACGACTTTCCGCGCGGCGACTGGCCGCCCGTGCGCGTCGTCCACGTCGCCTTCCAGGCGATGGTCGCGTTGGGCACGACGATGGCCCTCGTGTCGCTGTGGGCCGCCGCCGTCTGGTGGCGCGGCGGACGACGGCGCGCGCGTCGCGACGCCGACGCGCGGAGCGTCGACTCGCCGACGCCGTGGGAGGCATGGCCATGGCTCCTGCGCGCCCTCGTCGTCGTCGCGCCGATGGGCTTCCTCGCGATCGAGGCCGGCTGGACGGTGACCGAGGTCGGACGCCAGCCGTGGGTCGTCTTCGGCGTCGTCCGCACGAGCGACGCGGTGACGCCGGTGCCCGGGCTGATCGTGCCGTTCGTGACGTTCACGCTGTTGTACTGCGGGCTGGGGGTGATCGTGGTGTGGCTGCTGTACAGGCAGATCGTGAAGACGACAGGGCCCAGGCCCTAGGTCCTCGCCCTCCCATGTCCCTCCTCACGCTCCCCAACGTCGTCGCCGCCCTCGTCGTCCTCTCCCTGAACGCCTACGCCGTCATGGGCGGGGCGGACTACGGGGGCGGGGTGTGGGATCTGCTCGCGTCGGGGCCGCGGAAGAAGGCGCAGCGCGCGCTCATCGCCGACGCGATCGGTCCGATCTGGGAAGCGAACCACGTCTGGCTGATCCTCGTCGTCGTGCTCGTCTTCACCTGCTTCCCGGTGGCGTTCGCGCGGCTGGCGGTCGTGCTCCACGTGCCGATCACGCTCATGCTCATCGGCGTCGTGCTGCGCGGCTCCGCGTTCACCTTCCGCACGTACGACAGCAAGCGCGACGCGGTGCAGCGGCGGTGGGGCACCACCTTCGCCATCGCGAGCGTCGTCACGCCCGTGCTGCTCGGCGTCTGCCTCGGTGCGCTCGCCTCGGGCGGCGTCGGCGAGGCCGACCTCGCGCGCGGCTTCCGCTCGGTGCTGCTCGACTCGTGGCTGACGCCGTTCGCGCTCGCGGTCGGACTGTTCACGCTCGTCCTGTTCGCCTTCCTCGCCGCCACCTACCTCACGCTCGAGGCGGCGACGTCGGCGCGCCGCGACGAGGAGGAGGCGCTGCACGACGACTTCCGGCGGCGCGCGCTCTGGTCCGGCGTCGCCGTGTTCGCCGCCGCGCTGCTCGTGCTGCTGCTCGCGGGCGCGGCGGCGCCGCGTCTGCGCGCCGGGCTCACCGAGGGCGGCTGGGCGCTCGCGCTGCACCTCGTCACCGCCGCGGCGGCGCTCACCGCGCTCGCCGCGCTCTGGACGCGGCGCTACGCCGTCGCGCGCATCGCGGCGATCGCGCAGGTGTCGTGCATCCTCTGGGGCTGGGCGTGGGCGCAGTTCCCCTACGTCGTGCCGCCGAGCCTGACGATCGCCGCCGGCGCCGCGCCGCCGATCACGCTCGCGCTCACGCTGATCGGCGTGGCGGTCGGGTTCACGGTGCTCGTGCCGTCGCTCTGGTACCTCTTCCGGATCTTCAAGGGACGCGAGACCGCCTTCCAGCGGGTGGGCGAGCACCAGTAGGGGCGCGCGCGGCGCGGGTCGTCGCGGGCGCGCCACCGCGCTACGTTCCGCGCGTGCCCACACTCGTCCATCTCCGCGCCGCGGCCGTCGCTCTCGCGGCCGCCGCCCTGCTCTCGGCCTGCGCCGCCGCCCGGTCGAAGCCCGCCAGCCCCGTCCACGCGCCGCGCGAGCTGCGCGTCCTCGTGTACAACACGCACGCCGGCCAGGACGCTGCCCATGCCCCGAACCTCCCCCGCGTCGCCGCGCTCGTGCGCGAGGTGGGCGCCGACGTCGTGCTCCTTCAGGAGGTGGACCGCGGCACGCGCCGATCGGGCGGCGTGGACCAGCCGGCGAC
>DATMHT010000031.1:0-4638 GCA_035554795.1 Gemmatimonadaceae bacterium
CTGGGAGGTGGGCGGCGGCGTGGCCGTGTCGGTGGGCGAGCGCCCGAGCTCCGCGTCGGGCGTGCGCCACCGCGCGCCGTTGCGCGTGAGGGCTTTCTCCGACCTCCCGATGCACCAAAGGTGACTCATGCTTACCGCTCATCAAACTCCCCGCCTCATCCCACTCGGAGGCGCGCTGCTCCTGCTGGCGACGCTCGCGGCCTGCAACGACCGTCAGCTACCCACGGCACCCGGTCAGCGACCCGCCACCGTCTTCGCGCCCGCCGGGGTCGTCGTGAACAGCACGCTCGACGACGGGGACGGCACCTGCCTCACGAAGTGCACGCTGCGCGACGCGATCGCCACCGCCAGCACGGGAGCGACGATCACCTTCGCCGACACCGTCACCGGCACGATCACGCTCACCCAGGGACAGCTGACCATCTCGAAGAGCCTGACGATCAACGGTCCCGGCGCGGCGAGCCTCGCGGTGAGCGCGAACAGCGCCAGCCGAGTGCTCCGCGACACGGCGAGCGCGGTCATCATATCCGGGCTGACCATCCGCAACGGCAATGCGGGCAGCGCGAACGGCGGCGGGATCTTCAACGACGCCGGGAGCACGCTCGTGCTCAAGCACAGCGTCGTCTCCGGCAGCTACGGCGCGGGAGGTGGCGGGATCTACAATCACCTTGCTGCCCTGACGGTCGATTCCAGCACGATCTCCGGCAATTCCACGCTCTACAGTGGTGGCGGAATCTTCAACGACCAGCAGGGGCTCGAAGGTGGTCCGCTCATCATCACGCACAGCACCATCTCGGGCAACACGAGCTCGAACGAAGGGGGCGGCGTGTCGTCCGTCACGTGGCTGGCCGACACCACGCACGCCGCCACGATCCTGAACAGCACCATCTCCGGCAACAAGGCCCTCACCGGCGGCGGCCTCAGGAACGTCGGGGGCCTGATGCGGATCGAGCACAGCACCGTCGTCAGCAACCAGGCCGATCGCAGCGGCGCGGGCGTGCGGTCGTGGAACGACGAGTCCACCCGCACCCAGGTGAAGGGCAGCATCATCTGGGGGAACAGCATCACCTACTCCACCACGCGGGACGACGTGAGCGCGGACGAGGCCACGCAGCCTTATCAGAGCCTCGGCTACAACCTGATCGGCGAGGCCGGCGCCAACGTCAGCTTCACCACGTCGTTCAACCTGACGAGTGACCAGACGGCCGTCGCCGACGCGAAGCTCGGCCCGCTCAACAGCAACGGCGGTCCGACGAAGACGCACGCGCTGCTGGCGGGGAGCCCGGCCCTCGACAAGGGGATCTGCACGGACTACAACGGCGAGACGGTCGCGGACGACCAGCGTGGCGTCGCCCGGCCACAGGGAGACTACTGTGACGTCGGCGCCTTCGAGTTCGAGGTCGCGGGGAAGCTGACCCCGACCTTCACCTTCGACCTCTCGACGCTGCCGGCGAAGACGTACGGCGACACGAGCTTCAGCGTGGCGAGCTACGCGACCACCAACAGCACCGGCACGATCACCTTCGCGAAGGGAACGGCGGGCGTCGGCTGCACGGTGGAGGGGACCGGCACGGTCATCATCACCGGCGCGGCGGTCGATCCGTCCGCCTGCATCGTCGTCGCGACGCTGGCGCCCGACGCGACCTACAACGGCGCGACCGCGACGAAGAGCTTCAACATCGCCAAGGCTGCGCTGACCGTCACCGCGGCCAACAAGACCATCACGTTCGGCAACCCGACGCCGACCTTCAGCGTCGACTACAGCGGCTTCGTCGGCACGGACAACGCGAGCTCGCTGGGCGGCACGCTCGTCTACACGTTCCAGGGCACCGGCACGACCAGCTACGGCCCCTCGACCACGGCGCCGACCAACGCCGGCACCTACTCGATCACGCCGAGCGGGCTGAGCTCGAGCAACTACAGCTTCACCTACGCGACCGGGACGCTCACGATCAACAAGGCGGCGAACCTGGTGAGCATCACCAACATCCCGACGAGCGCCACCGTGAACAACTTCTTCACGCCGACCTACTCCTACGCGGGTGACGGGACTCCGTCGGCGATCTCGAAGACAACCAGCACCTGCACGGTCGGCGGCGGGGTGGTGAGCTTCGTCGCCGAGGGCACCTGCACGCTGCAGGCGTCGGTGACCGAGGGTACGAACTACCTGGCGGCCACCGGCACCGACCAGAGCTTCACCATCGGCCCGACCGGGCCCGTCTTCTCCAACGCCTGCACGTACACGGTGAACACCAAGAACAGCCAGCGGAGCGTGACCGTCACCTGGCAGAACGCGAGCCCGGGCGTGACGCTCGTGCAGGTCACGAGCGGTGGGCGGACGAACCAGCGGCAACTGGCGCCGACGGCGAGCGGGTCGTGGAGCACGAAGCTGCAGAGCGGCACGCCGGTCTACAACCTGAAGGGAGGAGCCAAGCGTGGCGACGTGAGCACGGAACTGACCACGGCCGGCGCGTGCACGCAGCAGTGAACGACACGGAACGGCACGGCGCCGCGTGAGCGGCTCGAGCGGGGGCGCACGACCTGCCATGGTGGTGCGCCCCCGCGACGCGCCGCTCCCGTGCCCGGACCTTCGATGCCGAACCAGCTCAGTCTCTTCTTGCCCTCACGCCCCGCGTTCTCCGAGGGCTTCCGCTACGCCGGCGCCGGGATCGGCTGCTCGGCGAGGAGCCGCCGCGGATTACGTGGATGAACGCGGATACTGCTGCTCTCGTCGTTGGAGAGTCGCAGCTCACGATCGGGGATGAACTCCAGACCGCCGCAGTCGATCTCGCCGCGCTGGCGGGCGAGCGTGAGCAGCGTCGGGTTCACGATGAGCTCCGCGCCTCGCCATTCTCCGCGCTCCGCTGCATACTCCGCGCGCCGCCCTCCACGCCCCGAACGTGCCCACCGGAGATTCCCCGCATGCAGCGACGTGACTTCCTGACCACGGGAGCGAAGGCCACCGGCGCCGCGCTCGCGCTCGGCTCTCTCGCCACCGCCTGCGCGCCGGCCGCCGGCCGCGCGGCGACGTCGCCATCGCCGGTGACGGGCGAGCCGCTGCACCCCGCGATCGCCGCGCTCGCGAAGCGCGAGCCTCCGCCCGCGATCACGCCCGCCGAGCAGGCCGAGCGCCGCGCCCGCGCCCAGCGGCTGATGTCGGAGCTGAACGTCGGCGCCCTCTTCATCGAGTCGGGGCCGAGCCTCTTCTACTTCACCGGCGTCGAGTGGGGACGGAGCGAGCGCACGTTCGGGATGCTGCTGCCCAAGTCGGGCGACGCCGTGCTGATCGCGCCGTCGTTCGAGGAGCAGCGTGCGGGGGTGGCGAGCGGCGGACGCTTCCCGATCCGCACCTGGCACGAGTACGAGAGCCCGTTCGCGCTCATCGCGACGACGCTGCGCGACATGGGCGTGGCGACGGGCGCGGTCGCGGTGGACGAGACGGCGCGCTACTTCATCCCGCGCGGCATCGCGGCGGCGGCGCCCTCGGTCACCGTCACCGACGCGGCGCCGATCACGCACCGGCTGCGCGGCGTGAAGAGCGCCGCGGAGATCGCGCTCATGCGCTTCGCCAACCAGATCACGCTCGAGGCGTTCATGGCGTCGTTCCAGACGCTGCGCACCGGGATCACGCAGGCGGACCTCGCGAGGACGGTGAGCGCGGCGATGACGCGCCTCGGCTTCCCCGGCGGCGCGCTCGTGCTGTTCGGCGAGTCGTCGGCGTACCCGCACGGCTCGGCGTCGCCGCGCCCGCTCGCCGAGGGCGACGTCGTGCTCGTGGACGGCGGCCTGCAGGTGCACGGCTATTCGTCCGACGTCACGCGCACGGTGACCCATGGCGCGCCGCCGGCCGAGGTGGCGCGCGTGTATGACGTCGTCCACCGGGCACAGTCGGCGGCGCTCGCGGCGGCGGTGCCGGGCGCGAAGTGCGGCGACGTGGACAGTGCCGCGCGCCGCGTGATCGAGGACGCGGGCTTCGGACCCGCCGACAAGTTCTTCACGCACCGCCTCGGCCACGGCATCGGACTCGAGGGCCACGAGTGGCCGTACCTCGTCCACGGCAGCGAGATCGTGCTGAAGCCGGGCATGTCGTTCAGCGACGAGCCGGGCATCTACCAGTACGGCAAGTTCGGCGTGCGGCTGGAGGACGTCATCGTCATCACCGAGAGCGGCGCGGAGATGCTGACGACGCAGGCGGCGGCGACGCTGGTGTAGGGCGGCTCGCGGCGCTCGGCGCTGGGCTGACAGCGGCGCCGCGGATCGACGCGGATGAACGCGGATGGGGCGCTCCCTTTCGTAGTCATCCCGAGCGCAGCGAGGGATCTTGCGTCCGCGTCGCGGAGCGTGCTCCACGTGGCGCACGCAAGATCCCTCGCTGCGCTCGGGATGACGGGGAAAGTGAAGTCTCCGCGTCCTTCGCATTCCGAAGCTTTTCGCCGAGCATCAGCAGCATCCGCGCTCTTCCGCGCAATCCGCGGCCACCGTCGGCTCGGCGGTCTGACAGGATGAACAGGATGAACAGGATCCCCTTCATCCTGTTCATCCTGTCGAACAGAGGCCGAGCGCCGAGAGCTGCTCTAGCCCTGGGTGTCGCGCGCCGCGGCCGTCGCGTCGGCGAAGGCGTGCCGGCACCAGCGGCGC
>DATMHT010000032.1:0-2668 GCA_035554795.1 Gemmatimonadaceae bacterium
AACTCCGAGGTGGAGTCGGCGGTGAAGACGGTGGCGAACGAGTGGCTCGGCGCCTACCTCGAGGAGCACCCCCGCACAGCGAACGCGGTGATCGACAAGGCGATGTCGGCGGCGCGGGCCCGCGAGGCGGCGCGCAAGGCGCGCGACCTCACGCGCCGCAAGAGCGCGCTCGACGTCGGCAACCTGCCGGGCAAGCTGGCGGACTGCTCGCTCACCGACCCGGCGATGTGCGAGATCTACCTCGTCGAGGGCGACTCGGCCGGCGGCAGCGCCAAGCAGGGCCGCAAGCGCGAGTTCCAGGCGATCCTGCCCCTGCGCGGCAAGATCATCAACGTGGAGAAGGCCCGCATCGACAAGGTCCTCTCCAACGAGGAGATCCGCACGATCATCACCGCGATCGGGAGCGGCATCAAGGACGAGTTCGAGATCGAGAAGGCGCGCTACCACAAGATCATCATCATGACGGACGCGGACGTCGACGGCGCGCACATCCGCACGCTGCTCCTGACGTTCTTCTTCCGCCAGATGCCGCAGCTCATCGACGCGGGCTACATCTACATCGCGCAGCCGCCGCTCTACCAGGTCCGCCGAGGCAAGGAAGAGTACTACGCCTACGACGAGAAGGAGCGCGACGAGATCGCGACGCGCCTCGGCAATGGCGACGGCAAGAGCTCGGTCAACATCCAGCGCTACAAGGGCCTCGGCGAGATGAACCCCGAGCAGCTCTGGAAGACGACGATGGACCCCGAGAAGCGCACGATCCTCCAGGTCACCCTCGAGGACGCGATTCTCGCCAACGACATCTTCCAGCAGCTCATGGGCGACGATGTCGAGCCGCGGCGGCTGTTCATCGAGCAGAACGCGAAGTTCGTCTCGAACCTGGACGTGTGAGCACGCGGCGAATGCTGGGCCACGCGGGCTGAGGGACGAGGAAAGCGAAGGGGGCGGAACCCATTGTCGGGTTCCGCCCCCTTCGCTTTCCTCGTCCCTCAGCCCCGTCCTCAGGGCGCCGTGCGGCCCGTCTCGCCGAGTGCCGAGAGCGCGCGCCCCACGTCGCGGGCGAGCATCGGATCGGGCGAGCTGGCGCGGATCTGCTCGAGCGCGCGACGGTGCGCGGTGACGAGCGCGCGCGCCGCGGGGACTGCGATGTCGGGCGTGACGCCGGTCCCCTCCCAGTTCCCCTTCGTCACCGGATTGATGGCGCGCCCGCGCGGCACGAAGACGCCGAAGTGGTCGTCGATGCGCGCCACGCCACCGGGGTTCGCGCCGCCAGCCGTCGTCTCGCCGACGATCGTCGCCCTCTTGAGCACCTTGAGGTCGTTGGCGAACTCCTCGCCCGCCGAGATCGTCTCGGCGCTGGTGAGCACGAACACCGGCTTGTCCGCATAGCGGCGCCCGGGCACGTAGGGGAGCGTGTACGACTGCGTCGTGCGGTTCCCCTCGCGGACCCAGATGTCGTTGAGGTGCACCGGGTCGCCGGCGAAGAGGTATGTCGCGAGCAGCGCGACCATCGTCGGACGGCCGCCATGGTTGTCGCGCAGATCGATGACGAGGGCATCGGTGTTGGCGACGAACGCCATCGCCGCGGCCACCGTCTCACCACCGTCGGCCGGGTCGTAGAATCCATCCACCTTCAAGTAGCCGACGTTGCCATCGAGTCGCTCGACGCGCGTGAGCCCGTGGTTGTGCAGCGCCGCGCTGCGCCGCCGCGCGGCGATCAACTCGGGGGATGCCGTCTCGCCCGCGCCCGGCGGCGGGATGACGTCCGCGCTGTAGTCCACGCCGACGTGCTTGTCGTGGCTGACGAGACGCAGATGCGTCGTCAGCGAGTCGGCGAGCGCCACTGCGCTCGTCAGGCGAGCGTACTCGCCGCGCCGCGCGCGCTCGCGGATGCCGTCGGCCATGCGACGACCGACGGCGGGATCGAAGTAGCCGGTCTCGAGCTCTCGCGCCGCGCCGGCGACGACCGCCTCGCGCCGCGTCGCGTCGATCGCCATGTCGCGGTCGCGATCGCTGTTGCTCTGCGCGCGGGTGACGCCGGGGACGGCGAGCAGCAGCGCGACGGCTGCGGCGACGGTCGAAGCTCCGGTCAGACGGCCGGCGCGCGCGGAGGTCTCGTGCATGTGTGGGGAGAAGATGCGGAGGGTGTCTGCCGCTCGGCGAGCGCGCGTCTGGTCTCGTACAACGGGAAACCGTCGCCGAAGTTTCGCCCGCGCGCACGCTCGCCAGGACGACGCACCCGTGAACGAATGTCGGACTGCGCCTGATGACGCGCGGCGCCGATGCGCCGCATCGTGGTCGCGGAAGGGTGCGTCATCCTTCCCGCGAGCCCGGCGTGACGTCGATGCGCCGCTCGTCACCGAACGAATGATGTCGGCCCCTCGCGGCCGACCATCACGGAGGTCTGCTCATGCGTCCGCCACGCTTCCCCACCTGCCTCAGTGCCGTCCGCAGCGCGCTCGGCCTCGTCGCGCTCGTCGCGATCGTCGCCTGCGTGGATTCACCAACCGCGCCGTCGCCCTCGACGACGTCGGCGCTCGCCGCGCGCGGCGCCGCGCGCACCGTCACGGCGACCGACCTCGGGACCTACGGCGAGGCGCTGGCCATCGCGCCGAACGGTCGCATCGTCGGGCACCGCTACTTCACGAGCAGCCACCACGCCGCCGTC
>DATMHT010000033.1:0-7825 GCA_035554795.1 Gemmatimonadaceae bacterium
TGCACGCCGAGGCGAACGTGATCGTCGCCTCCGAGCTGTCGGTGAGCGAAGGACACGCGATCGCCACGGCCGTCCAGCACCGCATGCTCCGCCACGTCCCCCACGTCTCCGCCGCCGTCATCCACGTCTGCCCCGACGGCCACGCCGGCGACGAGCACCACAGCGTGGACGCGGATTGCGTTGACTGCAGGTAAGAGGTAAGCGGTAGGCCGTAGGCGCGAACATACGAGGGGCCGGCTCCCGAACAGGGATGCCGGCCCCTTATCGATCCATGGCTCGCGCTTACCGCTTACCGCGTCCCGCTTACCTCTGGCTGACGGCCTGCTCGTACACCGCCAGCACGTGCGCGCGGCTGACGACGCCGAGGAGGCGGTTGGTGCCGCGCTCGGTGACGGGGAGGGCGTTGGCGCCGCGCACGCCCATGCGGCGGATCGCCTCCATGAGCGAGTCGTCGAGAGCGACCGTCTCCGTCGGCGTGGCGAGGTCGGCGGCGAGAAGGAGGCTGTCCACGTCGCGGGCGGCGCGGGCGGCGCGGCCGAGGTCCGTCGTCGTGATCATGCCGACGAGCGCGCCGGCGTCGTCCACCACCGGGGCCACCGACTGGCCGCGGCGCGCCAGGTCCTCGAGCACGCTCGTGAGCGGCATGTCCTCGGTGATCACGAACGGCACGCGGTCGCACGCGTCGGCGACGCGGAGGCCGGCGAGCACGTCGCTGTCGGCGCCCTGGGTCATGGACTCGCCGCGCCGGCGGAGCCAGCCGCTGTAGAGCGAGTCGGGCTCGAGGCGCCGCGCGACGGCGTGGCTGATGACGACCGTCAGCATCAGCGGCAGCACGATCGCGTAGTCGTTCGTCATCTCGAAGACGAGCAGGATCCCCGTGATCGGTGCGTCGGTCGCGCCCGCGACCATCGCGCCCATGCCGACGAGCGCGTACGTCTCCGGGTGGAGGCCGAGGGTGGGGAAGAGCTTCGCGAGTGCGACGCCGACCGTGCCGCCGGCGGCGGCGCCGATGTAGAGCGACGGCGTGAAGACGCCGCCGGACCCGCCGAAGTTCAGCGTGATGGACGTCGCGACGATCTTGCCGAGGGTGAGGCCGAGCAGCGCGTACCACGCCATGCGGCCGAAGACGTCCACGCGCACGGCGAGGTGCCCGTAGCCGACGAGCACGCCGCCGGTGAGGAAGACGAGGATGCCGACGGCCGCGCCGCCGATCCACGGCAGCGCCGAGCGCGGCACCGGGAGCCGGCGGGCGAGGTCGCCGGCGCCGAAGTAGCTGCGCACGTAAAGCGCCGCGACCGCGCCGCACACCAGGCCGAGCAGCGGGAAGAAGAGCAGCACCTCGCTCACGCCGGCGTAGCCGTACTCCTTCGGCACGGGGAACGCGGGGTGGTTGCCGAAGATGCCGCGCGTGACGACGGCGGCGACGACGCTCGACACGACCACCGGCGCGAACGACGCGCCGGAGAAGGTGCCGACGATCTCCTCGAGCGCGAAGAAGGCGCCGGCGAGCGGGGCGTTGAACGCGGCGCTGATCGCGGCGCCGGTCGCGCAGCCGACGAGCACCGTCTTGCGCCCCGCCGCGAAGCGGAAGGCGCGCCCGAGCCACGAGGCGATCGCCGCGCCGAGGACGACCACCGGCCCCTCGCTCCCCGCCGACGCGCCGGCGCCGATCGTGATCGCGCTCGCCAGCGTCCGCGCGAACGCGGGACGCGACGGCACGTCGGCGCCGCGCCGCACCACCGCCACCTGGACGTCGGGGACGTTCATCCCGTCGTGCCCGCGCCCGATGCGCTGCATCACCCACCACGCCAGCGCCAGGCCGGCGCCGGTGATGAGCGGCCGGTAGGCGAGGAAGCTGACGTGGGCGAGGAACGTCGCCGGCCACTTGTAGAAGGCGGCGTAGGCGAGGTCGATCGTCCCGTAGAAGGCGACGACGCCGAGCGCGCTCAGCACCCCCGTCGCGACGGCGAAGGTGAGGAGGATCGAGTACTCGCTGAACTCGCGCGAGTTGAACCACGTGATCAGCCTCGCCCACGCCGAGCGGGCGCGCGCGCGCAGGCGTCGCACGGGATGGCTCCGGACGCGCGGAGCGGACGACGGCGCCGGCGCCTCGACGGCGACGCCGCGCTGCTCGTCCGTCGTCGCTGGCGGCTCGCTAGCTCCCACTGCCGCCGCCCGACTCACCGGCCGCCACGTCCTGCAGCTCCTCGCCGGGGTTCACGAAACGGTCGGTCTGCGCGCCGTACTGCTTCTCGTAGAGCTGCCGGTAGCGGCCGCCCAGTGCGATCAGCTCGGCGTGCGTGCCGCGCTCGACGATCTGGCCGTCCTCGAGCACGAGGATCTGGTCGGCGCTCTCGACGGTCGAGAGCCGGTGCGCGATGACGAACGTCGTCCGCCCGTGGCGCAGCGCGCGCAGCCCGTCGCGGATCATCGCCTCGCTTTCGCTGTCGAGCGACGACGTCGCCTCGTCGAGGATGAGGATGCGCGGGTCGGCGAGCACGGCGCGCGCGATCGCGACGCGCTGCCGCTGTCCGCCGGAGAGCTTCACGCCGCGCTCGCCGACGATCGTGTCGTAGCCGTGCTCGAACCGGCTGACGAACTCGTCGCAGTGGGCGACGCGACTCACCGCGCGCACTTCCTCGAGCGTCGCGTCGGGACGCGCGAAGGCGATGTTGTCGCGGATGCTGCCGTCGAAGAGAAAGTTGTCCTGGAGCACGACGCCGAGCCGGGCGCGGAAGTCGCGCAGCCGCACGGTGTCGAGGTCGCGGCCGTCGACGACGACGCGCCCAGAGTCGGGCCGCTGGAACGCCATCACGAGGCCGATGAGCGTGCTCTTGCCGCTCCCGCTCGAGCCGACGAGCGCCGTCGTGGACCCGGCCGGCGCGCGGAAGCTCACGCCCCTGAGCACGGGGACGCCGGGCAGGTACGAGAAGCTCACGTCCTCGAACGCGACCTCGCCCTCGACGTCGGGCAGCGGCGAGCGCCGCTCGTCGTCGGCGTCCTCGGTCGGCGTCTCGCTGATCTCGCGGATGCGGTCGAGCCCCGCGAACGCTTCCGAGATCTGCGTCCCGATGGACGCGATCTGCACCAGCGGCGCGGCGACGAGCCCGACGAAGAAGACGTACATGACGAAGTCGCCGAGCGTCATCCGGCCGGCCACGATCGCGCGGCCGCCGACGGCGATCATCAACACGCCGATGACGCCGACGATCACCGTCGAGCCCGCGCCGACCAGCGAGGTCCCGGTGATCGAGCGGCGCACGTTGTCGAACAGTCGCTCGACGCCGTCGGCGAAGACGCGCTCCTCGCGCGGCTCGGCCACGTACACCTTGACCACGCGCACGCCGCCGAGCGTCTCGGCGAGCCGGCCGGTGACCTCGGCGTTGATGACGCTCCGCTCGCGGAAGAGCGGGCGCAGCCGCCGGAACGCCACCGCCATCATCGCGCCGAACGCGAGCAGCACGACGAGCGTGACCGAGGTCAGGCGCCAGTTCAGGTAGAAGAGCACCGACAGCGCGATGGACGCCGTGAGCAGGCCGCCGGTGAGCTGGATCAGCCCCGTCCCGACCAGGTTCCGCACGCCCTCGGCGTCGGTCATGATGCGCGAGATGAGCACACCGGTCTTCGTGGCGTCGAAGAAGGCGACCGGCAGCCGCAGCACGTGGCGCTGGACGCGCTCGCGCATGTCCGTGATCGCCCGCTGCGCGGCGACGCTCACGACCTGCGACAGCGCGAACGACGTCACCGCCTGCACCACCGTCGCCGCGCCGGCGGCGAGCGCGAGCGGCAGCAGCAGGTCGCCCCGGTGCTTGCCGACGACGTCGTCGATCAGGTACTTCGAGCTCGCCGGCAGCACGAGGCCCGCGAGCCGGTTGACGAGCATGAGCGTGAGCCCGATGGCGAGCGAGACGCGATGCTCCCACACGAGCGAGCGCGCCTCCGCCCACGCGCGCGAGAAGTTGACGGGCCGCTTGCCGCCTCGCCCGCCCGGACCTCCGTCCGCACGCACGGCGACCGCGGCCGCGGCCCGACGAGGAGTCCCCTCGCCGCCCCCGATCCCCGTCCCGCGCAGCGGCCGCATGCCTACGCCCATGCTCGAATGCTCGATGGTTGGTTGATGCGGAATGTACAACGGGTCGGGGGTCGCGGGTCGGGGGTCGGGGCTGTTGCTGATAGCCCCGACCCCCGACCCGCGACCCCCGACCCCGACCCGTCGCTACTATCTCACCCGACCGAGCCGATCCTCCCCCCACTCCGTCACCACGATCGGCTGCTTCATCTTCTTCGACCCGACCGTCAGCGTGACGACGTACTGGCCGGGTGCGACGCGCCGCAGCTCGGCCGGGGTCACGGGGCCGCCGAGCTCGCGCGGGCGCGGCTTGTCGCGCGTCAGGTCCCACGTCACGCTCTGCATCCCCGCGTAGCCGGGCCCGTTCAGCTTCTTCACCGTGTCGCCCTCCGCCGTCGTGATCAGCAGCTCGACGTTTCGCGTCTGGGCGTCCTTGAGGAAGTAGCGGATGACCGCGCCGCGCGGCGGGTTCGGCGCCATGAAGGGCTGGCTCCCGAAGCTCGGGTACGTGTCCGAGTAGCGGTACTGCACCGTCGGCGGCACCGGGAAGAGGTGCGCGCTCTCGGTGGTGAACAGCGAGTCGGCCGCGTCCTCGAGGGCGGCGACGTTCGTCACCCAGAGCCCGCGGCCGTGCGTGCCGACCACCAGATCGCGCTGGGCGTACGACATCGCGAACCGCTCGACCGGCACCGGCGGCAGGTTGCGGCCGAAGCGCCGCCAGCGGCGGCCGCCGTCCACCGTCACGAACGCGCCGCGCGCCGTGCCCGCCCAGAGCACCCGCGGGTTCTTCGGGCTCTCGAACACCGTCAGGCTCCCACCATCGGCGGGCAGACCGCTCTCCAGGGCCGTCCACGTCTTCCCGAAGTCCGCCGTCCGATAGACGTGCGGACGGTAGTCGTCGCGGTGGTGACAGTCGTACGTCAGGTACGCCGTCCCTTCCGCGTGGTACGACGCCGCGATCGTCGAGACGAAGCAGCGCGTCGGCGCCCCCTTGGGGAAGTTCGCCGTCACGTTCGTCCACGTCTTCCCCTTGTCGCGCGACACCCAGACGAGGCCGTCGTCGCTTCCCGTCCAGAGCACGTCGCCGCTGCGCGGGCTCTCGGCGATCGAGTAGATCGCGTGGTACGACGTCGAGCCCTTCTCCGGCTCCGGGCGCTCGCGGTCGGCGCGCGTCATGTCGGGGCCGAGGATCTCCCAGTCGTCCCCCTTGTTGGTGAGGCGGAAGAGCCGGTTCGAGCCGACGTACAGCGTGTTCGAGTCGTGCTGCGAGTAGACGATCGGCGTCGTCCACCCCCACGAGTTGTCGTAGCCGCTCTCGCCGCCGGCGTCGAGCGCGAGCGGCTTGATGCGGTCGCGCTTCCACGTGCGCAGGTCGAGCCGCGTCATCTCGCCGAACTGGTACTCGGAGTACACCGTGTGCGGATCGCGTGGCGGCACCTGCACCCACATCCCGTCGCCGCCGTTGACGCTGTACCAGTCGGCGTCGGTGATGCCAGCGGAGTCGCGCGTCATGCTCGGCCCGCACCACACGCCGTTGTCCTGCAGCCCGCCGCAGACGTGATACGGCGTCTGCGAGCTGTCCACGATGACCGTGTAGAACTGGCCGATCGGCAGCGCCATGTGCTCCCACGCCTTGCCCTGGTCACGGGTCACGTAGACGCCGCCGTCGTTGCCGAGGATCATGTGCTCGGGGTCGGCCGGGTCGATCCAGAGCGCGTGGTTGTCCACGTGCACGTTGTAGAGCGAGTCCGGCGCGAACGTCCGGCCGCCGTCCTTCGACTGGAGCAGCGGCGACGCGGTGACGTACAGGTGGTCGCTGTTCGTCGGGTCCACCCACACGTCGTCGTAGTAGTAGTGCGGCACCGCCTGGAAGTCGTTCACGTGCGTCCACGACTTGCCGCCGTCGGCCGAGCGGAAGACGCCGCCGTAGCGGCCGGCCTGGGCCTCGACGACGCCGCGGTCCACCTGGATCATCGCGTAGAGGACGTCCGGCTCCTTCGGCGAGATCGCGAGCCCGATGCGTCCCATCTTCTCGTGCGGCAGCCCGTTCTCGAGCTTCGGATCGGTGAGCCGCGTCCACGTCTTTCCGCCGTCGGTCGTCTTGTAGATGCCGCTCCCGACGCCGACGCCCTGCATGTGCGAGCCGCCCCAGCGCAGCCGGTGCCAGGCGGCGGCGTAGAGCACGTTCGGGTCACGCGGGTCCATCTCGAGGTCCACGACGCCGGTCGTGTCGTTGATGAACAGCACCTTCGCCCACGTCTTCCCGCCGTCGGTGGTCTTGTAGACGCCGCGCTCGCGGTTCGGTCCCCAGAGGTGACCGAGCGCGGCGACGTACACCGTGTTCGGGTCGGTCGGGTGGATGACGACGCGGCCGATCTCGCGCGTGTCGTCGAGGCCCACGTGGTGCCACGTCCGACCCCCGTCGGTGGACTTGTGGACGCCATTGCCCCAGCTCTGCGAGCGGAGCGAGTTCTTCTCGCCCGTGCCCACCCAGATCACGTTCGTGTCCGACGGCGCGACGGCGAGGTCGCCGACGGTGAGCGCGCCGAGGCTGTCGCCGACCGGCCGCCAGGTCATGCCGTCGTTCGTCGTCTTCCACACGCCGCCCCCGGCCGCGCCGACGTAGAACGTCTTGCGGTAGGGGTGCGGGATCGCGAGCGCGGTCACGCGTCCGCTGTATGCGGCCGGCCCGAGGTTGCGGTAGGTGAAGCTCGAGACGAAGCGCGTCACCGGGTCGGCGCTCTGGACCGCCGCCGGAGTCGTGTCGCGCCGCGCGGCCGGCGTCGCCGCCGTCGCCGTCGTGTCGCGCGGCCGGCGGTTGACGAGCGTGCTGTCGAGGCGCGGCGGCCTGGGGACGGTGTCCTCGCGGACGCGCCCGCTCTTCTGGGCGTGCGCGAGCGCCGGCGTGGCGGCGAGCATGGCGGCGGACGAAGCGGCCAGGAGGAGCGGCAGCAGCTTCGGCACCGTGCGCGGCGTGGAGCGAATCGGTCTCATGCGAGCGATTGTGGGAGACGGACGGGAGGGGCGAGCCTGGTCCCGGACTCGGGAGGCTCCGCTGCACAACGCATGGGAGGGGTGAAGCGCTGAGGAAACCAGTAATGGGCAACGACGCGTGGATGCCGGCGCCGTGGCGATCCTCGGGGGTCGAGCCGTTCACCCCTCGCCATTCCCGACTCCCGGCAATGGAGGCACTGGCGTAACCCTTGAGGCGTGGCTAGCTTCCACCAGCTACGACACGGGCTGCGCGCGAGTCGCGCCGGCCCTTTTTTTAGTCGGCGGGAAAGTCACCCTGGCCAATCGCGGTGGCGCGAGTCGGCCGTGCGCATCACCTGTATGGAGGAAGGATGATCGAAGTCACGCTGGAAGAGGGCGATCGGCTGGACTGGGCGCTCAAGGCGTTCAAGAAGAAGATGGTCCGCTCGGGCATCCTGAAGGACCTGCGCCGCAAGCGCTTCTACGAGAAGCCGAGCGTCGCCCGGCAGCGCAAGGCCGCCGAGGCCCGCCGCCGCAGCAACAGCCGCGCGTCGCGCTCGGCCCGCTAGTAGTCGCATCTTCGTGGCGCTCCACCGGGGGCGCCGCGGCCTGATGGACGCTGCAGCAGGAGTCGCACGCGCAACACGGCACCCGTGGTGATCGGGCGTACCGCGCCGCCAGCTCGGCGTGGGTAGATGGCGGTGCGTCCGGCATCGACGACAGACGACGGTAGAAGCCTCGGGACGGCGCGATGGCGCGTTTCCCGAGGATTTTACTTTTCGG
>DATMHT010000034.1:0-11060 GCA_035554795.1 Gemmatimonadaceae bacterium
GGCGCGCTCCAGGACCACGACCGCGCCGTGATCGTCGGGCGGACGTCGTACGGCAAGGGGAGCGCGCAGAGCGTCTTCCCGATGGCGAACGGCGGCGCGCTCAAGGTCACGACCGCGCTCTGGTACACGCCGTCGGGCCGCAGCATCAACAAGAAGCCGATCAACGTCAACGCGGACGACGACGCCGAGGACGAGAGCGACTCGCCGCCGACGGCCGCCGACTCCGCGGCGAAGCGCAAGGCGCTGACGTTCCACACCGACGCCGACCGCGCCGTCTACGGGGGCGGCGGCATCACGCCCGACGTGGCCGTCGGCGACACCGCGCTGGCCCCGACCGAGCTGGCGTTCCAGCGCGCGCTCGGCAAGAAGCTGCCGCAGTTCCGCGACGCGCTGACCGATTACGCGCTGTCGCTGCGCGGCGCGCACGCGGTCGCCTCGCCCGACTTCGCGGTCACGCCGGCGATGCGCGACGAGCTCTGGGGGCGCATGCAGCGCCGCGGCATCGTCATGGGGCGCGCGACGTACGACAGCGCGTCGTCGCTCGTGGACCGGCTGCTCGGCTACGAGATCACGCGCTACGCGTTCGGCCCGGCGGCGGAGTTCTCGCGCGTCGCGGCGCACGACGAGGTGATCGCCGCCGCGCTCGACCTGCTCTCGGGCGCGAAGAACGAGACGGAGCTGCTGCGGCGCGCGGCGGCGAAGCAGGCCGCGCTGTCGCGCAGCGCGTCGGCGGCCGTGGGCGATTCGCGAACGGTCGCGACGCGCTCGGCCGAGGGCCATCGCGGCCGACGGTGAGCGCCGCCGGGCGCGGGACGACGGCGCCGCGGGTGTTCGTGCTGGGCGCGGGGAGGGCCGGGAAGGGGCTCGCCCGCGCCCTCGTCGCGTCGGGCATCGACGTCGCGGGGCTGCACGGGCGGCGCGCGGAGGATGGCGCGATGCCGGTGACGGCGGGGGCGCTCCCGCCCTCGCTCGCCGACGCGGGAGTGGTGCTGGTGGCGGTCCAGGACGCCGCGCTCGAGGCGGCGCTCGCCGAGCTGCTCGCGTCGTCGCGGCTCGCGCCCGCGGCCGTCGTCCTGCACGCCAGCGGCAGCGCGGACGCCGCGAGGGGTGGGGCGGCGCTGCGCGCCGCCGGCCACGCGTTCGGCACCTTCCACCCGCTCGTGCCGCTCTCCGACGCGGAGCGGGCGCCGGCGATGCTGCGCGGCGCGTGGGTGGGCGTGGACGGCGACCCTCGCGCCAGAGAGCTCTCCGGTGTTCTCGCCGCCGCGCTCGGCGCACGGACCCTCGAGATCCCCGCCGGCGCGAAGCCGCGCTACCACGCCGCGGCCGTCTTCGCGTCCAACTTTCCGGTGGTGCTCGCCGCGATCGCGGCGCGACTCATGGCGGACGCCGGCGTCGAGGCGGAGGGGGCGCGCGGGGCGGTGGAGTGCCTGCTCGCGCTCGCCGCCGCCAACGTCGCCGGCCACGACCCGGCGGCGGCGCTCACCGGTCCGGTCGTGCGCGGCGACGCCGTCACCGTGCGCCGACACCTCGCCGCGCTCGCCGGAGACGACGAGGCGCGCGCCGCCTACGTCGCCCTGTCGCGGGCCGCGTTAGGCATGGCGGCGCTCGACGCCGCGCGCGAAGAGGCGGTGCGTCGCGCGCTGGACGACTGAACTACGGTCAGCGACCGCCGGCCATCGCCGCCTGGTCGTAGACCTTCACGCCCGGCGGCGGCGTGAACGCGAACGCCTTCCGGTCCACCGGGCCGTTCAGCGTCAGCTTGGTGATCCGCACGCGGCGCACGAGGCCCATGTTGTCGGTGACCTCGAACTGCCGCAGCGTCGCGTCGGCGTCGTCGATCCAGACGGTCGCCTTCGTGAACTGCATCGGCTGGCGCGGCACGAGCGCGACGGCGTGCGTCGCGCGCCCGCCGACGGTCGCGGCACCGGCGCCGCTCATGGTGTACTTCTGGCGCGGGCTCGTCAGGAACGTCGCGAGCAAGTCCACGCTCCCCGCGCCCGCGGACGGCGAGAGCTTGATCACCTGGCCCGGCGCCGAGCTCGGGAGGTAGACCCAGACGGCGCGCCCGTCGTTCACGATGCGGTCGCCCTTCGGCTGGGTGAACGTCACCGCCAGCTTTCCCGACCCCTGCTGGACGTACTCGCCCCGCGCCGTCGTCGAGTTGCCGGTGAGGGGGTTGGTGAGCGTCTGCTCGAAGGCGGCGCGTGCCGACTTCACCTTGGCGTACGCGCTCGCCGCGCGATCTACCGTCGCCTCGGGCGACTGCGCGCCGGCGGCGAGGGGAAGGGCGAACGCGAGAGAGAAGAGAAGTGGGCGCATGATGGGGCAGTAGGAGACGATGAAAGGCGGGTCGGGGGTCGCGGGTCGCGGAACATCCGCTCGGGACATCCCGGGTCGTTCCCCGACCCCCGACCCCGTTGTCCTGCTTGTCCTACCCTACTTCGGCCGGCACCGTTCCCGGCGACGGCGCCACGGCGCGCCCGATGGCGGTCGCGATCGGCCGGATCTCGGCCATCAGCCGAGCGAACTGGTCGGCGTAGAGCGACTGCGCGCCGTCCGACAGCGCCCGGTCGGGATTCGGATGTACCTCGACGATCAGGCCGTCGGCGCCGGCGGCGATCGCCGCCCGCGCCATCGCCGGGACGTGCTCGCGCAGCCCGATCCCATGGCTCGGATCGGCGATGATCGGGAGGTGCGACAGCCGCTGCACGACCGGGATGGCCGCGAGGTCGAACAGGTTGCGTGTCGCGGGATCGAAGCCGCGGACGCCGCGCTCGCACAGGATGACGTGCGGGTTCCCCTCGGCGAGGATGTACTCCGCGCTCAGCAGCAGCTCGTTGATCGTCGCCGCCAGTCCGCGCTTGAGCAGCACCGGCCGTCCGATGCGGCCGACCGCGCGCAGAAGCGAGTAGTTCTGCATGTTGCGCGCGCCGATCTGGATGCAGTCGGCGTGCTCGGCGACGAGGTTTGCGCCCTCCTCGTCCATCGCCTCGGTGACGATAGCGAGCCCCGTCTCGCGCCGCGCCAGCGCGAGCAGCTCGAGGCCCTTCTTCCCGAGCCCCTGGAAGGAGTACGGCGAGCTGCGCGGCTTGAACGCGCCGCCGCGCAGCGCGGTCGCCCCGGCGGCGCGGACGGCCCGCGCCGCGGTGACGATCTGCTGCTCGCTCTCCACCGAGCACGGCCCCGCGATGACGACGACGTCCGTGCCGCCGACGCTCACGCCCGGCGCCAGGTTCACGACGGTGTTCTCCGTGCGCCACTCGCGCGAGACCTGCTTATACGGCTTCGAGACGTAGAGGACCTGCGCGACGCCGGAGAAGCCCTCGATGTGCGAGCCGTCCACCTGGCCGTCGTTGCCGATCAGGCCCACGGCCGTGCGCTGCTGTCCCGGCATCGGCACGGGCTGGAATCCCATCTGCCTGATCGCGTCGCACACGGCCTCGACATCGGCCTCGGTGGCGTCGCGCTGCATCACGACCAGCATCTTCTGTCCTCGATCTCGGTTGACCAGCCGTCGGTGGCGACGACGACCGGCCCATGAAAACGCTCGGCGACGATCGCTCGGACGTCCACCCGCTCGACCGGCGGGTAGAGATGCGTGAGCGCGAGCAGCCGTGGCCGCGCGATCGCGGCGAGCGCCCCGCACTCCTCGGGAGTGAGGTGCGTGGGCACGGCGATGTCGCTCGGGAGCGAGCACTCGCAGAGCAGCACGTCGCACGACGACGCCCACCCGCCCAGCGCGGGGTCGAAGGCCGTGTCGCCGGTGTAGACGAGTCGCGCCCCGCCGCGCTCCACGGAATATGCCACACTCTCGTCGGTGTGTGGTACCTTCCGCGCCTCGATGGTCAGCCCCGAGCCGAGTGCGGTGGCCTCGGCGCCGGGCGTCAGCTCGCGCACCTCGAGCGGGAACCCGGGCGACCGCAGCGACTCCCACAGTGCGGCCGCCAGTCGCTCGACGAGCGCAGCCGTGCCCGGCGGGCCGAGCAGGGTCGCCGGCGCCGATCGCGGCGGAAGCTGACCGTAGCGCCACGCGACCACGAGGTTGACGAGATCGGTGATGTGGTCGGCGTGAAAGTGCGTCAGCGCGACGTGCGTGACGTCCTGCCAGCGCAGCCCGAGCTCCGCCATCCGCGCGACGACACCGCTGCCGCAGTCGAGCAGGAGCCGCACGTCGCCCGCCTCGACGAGGTGCCCGGCCTGCACGCGCGTGGGCGAAGGGGCCGCGGTTCCGGTGCCGATGGTGGTGAGGCGCATGATGGAGGGTAACGGGCAAGGGGTAACGGGTAAGGGGACTTCGGTCCCGTTACCCCATACCCCTTACCCCTTACCCGTAATCTATCTCCCCCGAAACACGATCTTCCGCACGCTCGACGTACGGTCGGCGACGAGACGCACGAGATAGACGCCGGCGGGAACGACGCGGCCGTCGTCGGCGGTGCCGTCCCACGCGAGACGCGGGTCGCAGCCGGAGTTGGCGCCGCCGGCGGTGGACGCGCGGCCGTAGCGGCCAGCGGGGAGGAGGCCGGAGAGCGCGCTACCCGGGACGAGCGTGCGCACGTGGTCGCCCCGCAGCGTGAAGATCTGGAGCGTCACCGCGCTCGCGTGGGCGAGGTCGAACCACACGCAGGTGGCGCCGACGCCGGCGGTGGTGCCGACCGCCGCCGCGCCCGCCGCCGTCGTCGCCGGGAACGGGTTCGGGAAGTTCTGGTAGAGCAGCGTCGCCGGCGGGACTCCGTCGTCGGTGATCACGAACGTCGCCAGGCTGGCGACGCGCGTCGTGTCGCCCGTCGGCAGCCGCGCCACCACCGACCAGCGGTACGACGTGTTCGCCTGCAGATCGGTGGCGGGCGTGAACGTGGTGTCGGCGAGGTCGCGCGTGACGAGCGCGACGCCGGTCGCGACGTTCACGATCGTCAGGTCGTAGCGCCACGGCCCCGGCGGCGACGTGACCGCGGCGCTGTGCCAGACGAAGGTCGGGCGGCGGCTGGCGACGGTGGATCCGGTCGCCGAGTTGGGGGAGAGCAGCACGAGCCACGTCGGCGCGAGGCGCGGGCCCGTCACGTCCGACAGCACCTCGGTGCCCGAGGCGGTCCGCGCCCGTGCCCGCCAGAAGATGTTCTGGTGCTCGGGGAGCGGGCGGTCGAGCGTGAGCGTCGCGCTCGCCGCTGTGGTGCCCGCCGACGCGAGCAGCGGCGGCGCGAAGTCCGTGCGTGTCGACAGCTCGAGCGTGACCGCGACGACCGGGTCGGCCGACGCGAAGCCCGACGTCGTCACCGTGAACGCGGGCGCCGCCGCCGCGAGCGGGTTCTCCGTCGGCCCGGTCACGGTGACGACGGGCGCCGCGTGCGGCGCGCGAGCGTTCCCGAGGCCGGCGGCGTTCCACCTCAGAGTCGCCGGCGACACGGCGGCGATCGTGGCGCAGGCCGCGGCAGCGACGCGCCGCGCGCCGACCGCACGCGCCGCGCCGCGATCGATCACGCGCCCGCGCCCACCGGCTCGACGGCGGCCGACGCCGCGGAGCCGCCGTTCCGCCCGGCGCCACCGGCGATGCCGGCGATCGCCTCCTCCACCGCCGCGCCGCGCATCCGCACGCTCACCAGCGACGAGACACCGGGCTCCTGCATCGTCACGCCGTACACGGCGTCGGCCGCTTCGGTGGTCGTGCGCGGATTGTGGGTGATGACGATGAACTGCGTCTGCTGCTTGAACTGGTTCAGCATCCGCACGTAGCGGCCCACGTTCTGGTCGTCGAGCGGTGCATCCACCTCGTCGAGCAGGCAGAAGGGGCTCGGCTTCGTGAGGAAGATGCCGAAGAGCAGCGACAGCGCGACGAGGTTGCGCTCCCCGCTCGACAGCAGGTGGATGCGCTGCGTCCGCTTGCCGCGCGGACTCGCGTGGATCTCGATGTCGCAGTCGAGCGGCGCTTCGGGGTTCTCGAGCTTGAGGTCGCACTCGCCGCCGCCGAACAGCGTCATGAAGATCTGACGGAAGTTCTCGCGCACCTGCGCGAACGTGGCGATGAACAGCTCGCGCGCCGTCGTGTCGATCTCCCGGATCGCCTGCTGCAGCGACAGCTTCGCCTCGGCGAGGTCCGACCGCTGCGTCGTCAGGAAGTCGAGGCGCTTGAGCTCCTCCTCGTGTTCCTCGATCGCGAGCTGGTTCACTGGGCCCATCGCGTCGAGCTCGCCGCGGAGCTCCTCGGCCTCCTCGCGCAGCGGCTCGTCCGCGAGCTCGAGCGGCACCAGCTCGGCGAGCAGGTCCTCCAGCGGGCGGCGCCACTCGGTCTCGAGTCGGCCGCGAATCGCCGTGCGCCGGCCGGACAGATCGGTGTACCGCAGCTCGGCGTGGTGCAGCTCCTCGCCGAGCGCGCCCGCACGCCGGCGCGTCTCCGCCAGCGTCTGGTCAGCGGCGACGAGCGCCGTCTCCGCCGTCCGCAGCGCCGCCTCGGCGTCAGCGAGCCGCCCCTCGGCGTCGGCGAGCGAGGCGTTGCGCGTCTCGAGGTCGATCTGCCATGCGCCCATCTGGCCGGCGAGCGCGGTGTCGGCCTCGGCGAGCGTGCTCAGCTCGCGGTGCAGCGTGTCGATGCGCGCCGCCGCCTTCTCGGCCTCCTGCGCCAGACGCCGCTCGCGATCGGCCGCCACCTGCAGACGCGCCTGGGCCTGTGCCTGCTCCACCTGGCAGACGGTGCGGCGCTCGCGCGCCTCTTCCTGCGCCTCCTCGGCGGCCTGCATCCGCGCGCGCGCCTCGGCCGTCTCGGCCTCGCGCGACGCGAGCGTGACGCGCACGCCCTCCACCTGCTCGTCGAGCGCCGCGGCGCGCCGCGACAGCTCCTCGCGTCGCTCGGCGAGCTTCTCGGCCAGCCCGCGCGCCTGCGCCAGCTCGCGCTCCGCGCGCTCGCGCCGCCGCTGCAGCTCGCCGCGATGCTCCTCGGCACGGCGCGCGACGCGCTGGGCCTCGGTGGCGGCCTCGCCGGCCTGCGCCGCATCGTGCTCGGCGCCCTCGAGCGCCGCGCGCACGGCGTCGGCCGCGGCGGAGGCGACGGCGCGCGCTTCGGCGCTGCGCGCGAGCTCGGCGCGCAGCGCGGTGAGCTCGGCGCGCCGCTGCAGCGGTCCGGGACCGCCGCCCGTGCCGGGCAGGAAGAGCGCCCCGCGCGCGTCGAGGAACGCGGTGCCGCCGTCGAGAGACGTCGCGTGGCCGAGCAGCGCGCGCACCCATCCGCGCGCCGGCGTCGCCGCCTCGACCAGCTCGTAGAGCGCGCCCTCATCGGGCGGCCCGAACGGCTCCTCGTCCTCCGGCATCGCATCGAGCGGCAGGAGCAGGAGCGGGCCGGGATTGGCGGCCGCGTGCCAGCGACGGACGGCGTCCGCGGCGTCCACGTCGCGGACGAGGATCGCGTGCACCGTGTTCCCGAGGAAGCGCTCGACGACGAGCGCCGACGCGGCGTCCGCGGAGATGAAGTCGGAGAGCGGCCCGACGATCGCGCCCTCGGCGAACGTCGCCCGCTCCTTGAGCAGCCGCGCCGCCGCCGGCGCGAGGCCGACGCGCTCGCGCTCGAGCTGCTCGAGCGCGCTCACCTTGCCGCGCAGCGCCGTGTGCGCCTCGTCCACGCGGAACAGCTCGGCGCGCGCGGCGGCGTCGCGCTCGCGCGCCTGGCGGGCCGCGGTGCGCGCCGCTTCGAGCGCCGCGGCGCTCGCCGAGACCTGCTCGCGCGCGGCGGCGAGCGCGTCGTCGGCGTCGGCCGCCTCGCGGACGATCGCGTCGAGATTGTCGGCGAGCGTGGCGCGCTCCTCTTCGAGCGCGTCGGCGCGCGTCGCGACGTCGGCGAGCTCGCGACCGGCGCCTTCCCGGTCCAGCTCGAGACGGCGGATCTGGTCGCGCAGCTCGCGCGAGCGGCGGTCGGCCTGCTCGACGGCAGCCCGCGCCGCGGCGACGGCGCCGCGCGCTTCCTCCTCCGCGCCGACGCGCTCCTGGAGCTGCTCGGCGGCGGCGCGCATCACCTGCTCGAGCTGCGCGCGCTCCTCGACGGCCTGCGCGCGCTCGGCGGCCACGCGCACGCCGAGCTGCTCGCCTTCCTGCCGCTCCTGCTCCGCGCGCTGCCGGCGCGAGAGCGCGTTGCGCTGCCGCTCCTCGGCGACGGCCATCTCGCCCTGGAGCTGCAGCACGCCCTGCCGCTGCGAGGCGACGATGCGGGCGAGCTCCGAGCGCTGTGCCTCGGCCGCGGACCGCGACGCAGCCGCGCCCTCGCGCGCGCGCTCGGCCTCGTCCACCGCGTCGTGCACGTCGGGCGACCGCTCACGAAGCTCGGCGACGCGCACCTCGAGGCGCGCCAGCTCGTCGCGCCAAGCTTCCATCTCGCGCGCGGCCAGCGTCAGCTCCACGCTGAAGCGGCGCTTCATCAGCTCCGTGTAGCGCTCGGCGCGCTTGCGCTGCCGGGCGAGCGAGCGAACCTGGCTCGTGACCTCGTTGATCAGGTCGTCGAGCCGCGCGAGATCCACCGTCGTCTCCTCGAGACGGCGCTCCGTGCTCCGGCGACGGTCGCGATAGAGTCCGACGCCCGCCGCTTCCTCGAACAGCTCGCGGCGATCGTCGGGGCGGTCGGAGAGCAGCGCGTCGATCATGCGGCTCTCGATGACGACGCCCGAGTCGGCGCCGAGTCCCGTGCCGCGCACGAGATCCTGGACGTCGCGCAGGCGGCACGGCGCGCGATTGAGGAAGTACTCGCTCTCTCCCGAGCGCGACAGCCGCCGCGTGATCACGACCTCGCGGAAGGGGAGGGGGAGCGTGCCGTCCTCGTTGTCGAAATGCAGCGAGACCTCGGCGACGTTCACCGCGCGGCGCGCCGAGGAGCCCTGGAAGATGACCTCCTCCATCTTCGCGCCGCGGAGGGCGCGGGCGCGCTGTTCGCCGAGCACCCAGCGCACCGCGTCCGACACGTTCGACTTGCCGCACCCGTTCGGGCCGACGATCATCGTCGCGCCCGGCTCGAAGAGGAGCTGCGTCGCGTCGGCGAACGACTTGAAGCCGTGCAGCTCCAGCTTGGTCAGCCGCACGCTACAGCGCTCTCCCCGTGCGGAACACGACGACGGGGGTGATGTCGGCGACGGTGAGCGCCGACGCCATCAACGACGCCTGCGCGGGCGTCTCGAACGCGCCGGCGTACACGCGCGCCGTCCCGTCGGGCTGCAGCAGGGCGTAGGCAGGCAGGCCGCGCGACACGAAGGCGGCGACGCGCGACGCGGCGCGCGCGCGCGGCACGCGGTCCTCGAGCAGCATCGCGTACGGCACGCTGACGACGTTGCTCGGGTCCACGTCGAGCTTGCGGCGGCGCCGCAGATCCGCCGCGAACGCCGAGGCCGCGTCGCGCGTCGGGAACGCGCCGACCGTGAGCCGGAACCAGCGCGTGCCGTCGAGCGCCATCGGCGAGACGACGGCCGCGGGGAGCCCCCACGCCGCGTCGCGCTGCTTCGCCTTCGCGCCCTCGAGCGTGTTGGCGGCGACGATCTGCACCGCGTACGCGGTCGCCTTCGACGAGTCGGCGGGGTTGGTGACGGTGAGCGCGCGGGCGCTGCTCGGCGTCGCGGCGGTCGTCGCCGCTCCGGCGGGCGCCGCGCTCGCCGGCGTGCTCGTGGGCGTGCTGGCGACCTCGCCGCCGGCCGCCGCAGACGCAGGCGTCGCGACATGCGCCGCCGACTCGTTGGGCGCCACCACGGGCGGCGTCGCGGCGACCCGCGACGGTGCACCGCCGGCGGCGCGCCGACCGGCTTCGGTGCGGGTGCCGGCGTTGTTCGAGCGCGTCAGGAGCGCCCCGATCCCGACGGCGACGACGAGCACCGCGGCGATCGGGAGGATCCAGCGCGCGCGCCCCGTGCGCCACCACTCGGAGGCGCCGACCGCCGCGCCGCGCTCGGCACCCGGCTGCTGCGTCGAGATGTGTACCTGCGTCGGCGGCGCGGCGACGACGCGCCGGATCCAGCGCGCGTCGCGCGGCTCCGTGCTCTCGTCGGTGGCGTCGGCGGCCGCGGCGGCGTCGGTGGCCAGGCCCGCGTCGCCCACGTCCGCCGTGTTGCTCGACGCGGGCGTCGCGGCGTCGGTCGCCGTCTCACGCTCGAGGGACGCTTCGCGCGCGGCCTCCGCCGCCGCGCCGGACTCGATCGCGGCGACGATCGGCACCGCCACCTCGGCGGCGGGTGTCGCCGCTGGGACCGTGTGCACTTCGTGCGCGGGCTCCGACTCGATCGGCGTGATCGGCGCGATCGGCTCGGCGGCCGTGACCGCCTCCGACGTCGTGGCCGTTAGCATCGCTGCCGGCGCGTGGGCGACGGCGAGCACCCGGACGCCCTCGGGCACGTGCGTCGCCCCGTCCACGACGAGCGCGCCGTCGAGCTGGCCGATCAGCGCGTCCACGCCCGGCGCGTCCGCTCGGGCGACGAGGAGCAGCAGCGCGCCGACCTCGCTGAAGCCGATCGCGAGACGCCGCCACCGCTCGTTGCGGAAGATCTCCTCGGCGACGACGGGCTCCGTGCCGCTCGGCAGGATGTACAGGTTTCGGAATCCGACGGCCGGCCGCGCGATCTTGTTCAGCGAGACGCCGTAGAGGAAGCTGTCCACGAGGCCGTGCGGATCGTCGCCAGTGACGAGCGCCTGGAGCGGCTCGACCTCGCCGACCAGATCGCCGATGGCGACGCGGCGGCGCGCGCCCTGGACGCGGCCGGCGCCGAGCGCCACCTCCGCGGCCGCGACCGGGTCGTCGCCGATGACGACCACCGCCGACGCGGCATCCAGTGCCGGCGCGATCTCGCGGCCGACCTCTTCCCACGCCTGCCGCACCCGCTCCCTCTCCGTGTCTCGCTCCATCTGCGCCTCCCGAGGATCGCTCGGCACGTTAGGGGGCCCCTTCGAACACCCAGAAATCCTTGCCCGACGCGCGCCCGACCTTCTCCGCTTCCGGCTTCGACGGGTACGGCCCGAGCACCACGCGGTAGATCGACGAGCCATTGCGCGTCGTCTCGACGACACGCGGCGTCTTGCCGCCGACGTTGATCGAGCCGGCGATCTCC
>DATMHT010000035.1:0-16641 GCA_035554795.1 Gemmatimonadaceae bacterium
GTGTAGCTGACGTTGAAGTCGTTGATGTACGCGCCGTACTGGAACTGCGCCGAGACGCGCTTGCACTGGCCGAACATGTTCGGCTGGTCGAGGCCGAGGAAGCCGCCGAGGCCCGTGCCCTGCCCCGCCGACGCGCCGAAGTTGACGTTGCCCGTCCGCTTCTCCTTCACCTTGAAGACGATGTCCACGTCCTTGCCGTTCTCGGTCGGACGGACGTCGGGCTGCGCGATCGGCGTCTCGAAGAAGTTCAGGTTGCCGATGTTCTGGTAGCTGCGGATCAGGCGGTCCTGATTGAACACGTCGCCGGGCAGGATCACGAGCTGGTCGCGGATGCACTGCTCGGTCGTGTAGTCGTTCCCGGCGATGTCCACGCGGTTGATGATCGCCGGCGTGTCCTCGTTGATCTCCCACCGCAGGTTGACGACGTGCTGCGAGTCCGGGCCGACCACCTGGCGGTCCACCACCGGGCGGATCGTCGCGTAGATGTAGCCCTCGTTGGCGTACGCCGTGCGCACCTTGTTCGTCGCGTCGTCCCACCGCTGGCGGTCGAAGACGCCGGCCGGCGCCAGGTGGCGGCGGCGCACGACGGAGCCGACGCGCTGACCGAGCGTGACGCCCTCCTTCGCGAACGGGTAGAAGCGGGCGATCTCCTCGGTGTTGAAGCGCCGGTTACCCGTCGCCTCGAAGCTGCCGACCTTGTAGCGCGGGCCCTCGCTCACCGTGAGGTCGATGAGCGCCTTGCCGCGCTCGCGGTCGATGATGACCGTGTCCTTCACGACCTGGAAGTCAACGAAGCCCTGCCCCGCGTAGAGCTCGGGGATGCGCTCGCCGAGATCTCCGGCGTACTTGTCCTCGTCGAACTCGCCCTTGCGGAACCACCAGAAGCCCTCGGGCTTCGACTTCATCGCGTCGACGATCTGCGACGACTTGAGCGCGCGGTTCCCGTTGACGCGCACGCCGGAGATGGCCAGCCGGCGTCCCTCGTCGATCCTGAAGGTGAGCTTGACCTTGTCGTTGACGACCGTCGTCTCGGGGCGGACGCGGGCGAGGTAGTAGCCCGCCGCCTGATAGAGCGAGTCGATGCGCGTCACCGCGCGCGTGACCTGCGCTGGATCGATCGGCCGGCCGATCAGGAGGTCCACCCGATCCTTCACGCTCCCCTTCGAGACGCGGGTCACTCCCTCGACCGCGACGTCGCCGAGCACCGGCCGCTCGACCACCGAGACCACCAGCGTCGCCCGCGGCGTCGTCGCGTCGCCGCCGACGCAGCTCACCCGCACGTCGTCGAAGTTGCCGGTCGCGAACAGGTCCTTGATCGCGCGCTGGATCGTGCGGACGTTCAGCTGCTGGCCGGCGGTGAGGCCGGCGTCGGCGCGGATGGTCGCGGCGCTGACGCGGCTGTTGCCGACGATGGCGATCGAGTCGGGCGTCGCGCAGCGGCCGGATTCGGCTCCGGGCGGCGGCGTCGGTTCCTGCGCGTGGAGGGCCGCGGCGGCCGGGACGGTGGCGAGCACGGCGGCGAGCGCACCGGCCAGCGGGGTCGGTGCGAGGGGGGTGGGTCGGAACATGGCGATAATATACACACAAAGCGGCCGGGCAGGTCCCCTGGGGACCGCCCGGCCGCTTTGTGCACCCGTGCCGACCCGCGCCCCGTTTACTGGGTCGGGGTCGTCGTGGTCATGACCTTGAACTCGAGCTTCTCGCCGCCCGGCGCCAGGTCCACCTCGATCTCGTCGCCCTTCGAGAACTCGCCGAGCAGGATCTTCTCCGAGAGCGGGTCCTCGATGTAGCGCTGGATCGCGCGCTTCAGCGGACGCGCGCCGAAGTTCTCGTCGTAGCCGTTCTTGACCAGGAAGTCCGAAGCCGGATCGGTGAGGCGGAGCGTGAGCTCCTCCTCGACGAGGCGCTTCTGCACCTCCTTCAGCATCACGCCGACGATCTGGGCGATGTGCTCCTTGGCGAGCGGGTGGAAGACGATCACGTCGTCGAGCCGGTTGAGGAACTCCGGGTTGAAGACGTGCGCCATCTCCTCCTTCACCTTCTCGGCGATGCGCTCGAAGTTGCCGCGCGCGTCGTGCGCCGTGAAGCCGAGCCCCTTCCCCTTGGTGATGTCCTTGGCGCCGACGTTCGACGTCATGATCACCACCGTGTTCTTGAAGTCGATCACCCGGCCGTAGTTGTCGGTGAGGTGTCCCTCGTCGAGCACCTGCAGCAGGATGTTGAACACGTCGGGGTGCGCCTTCTCGATCTCGTCGAGCAGGATCACGCTGTACGGCTTCCGCCGCACCGCCTTGGTCAGCGTGCCCGAATCCTCGTAGCCGACGTAGCCCGGAGGCGCGCCGATGAGCCGCGACACGGAGAACTTCTCCATGTACTCGCTCATGTCCACGCGGATCAGCGCGGACGCGTCGGCGAAGAGGAACTTCGCCAGCTGGCGCGCGACCTCGGTCTTCCCGACGCCCGTGGGGCCGGAGAAGATGAACGAGCCGATCGGGCGGTTCGGATCCTTGAGCCCCGCGCGGCTGCGGCGGATCGAACGGGCGAGCGCCTTGATCGCCTCGTCCTGCGCGATCACCGCCGAGTGCAGCTCGTCCTCCATGCGGAGGAGTCGCGCCGTCTCGGCCTCCTGCAGGCGCGTCACCGGGATGCCGGTCCAGCGGCTGACGATGAAGGCGATCTCCTCCTCGCCGAGCACCGGCCGGAACGACTGGCGACGCTTCTCCCACTCTTCCTGCTGCTTGCGGATCTCACCCTGCAGCTCGCGCTCGCGGTCGCGCAGCGACGCGGCCTTCTCGAAGTTCTGATCGCGGACCGCCGCCTCCTTCTCCCCGTTGACGCCCTCGAGCTGCGCCTTGAGGTCGGCGACCTCCGGGGGCGGCACCTGGGCCGCGAGCCGGGCGCGGGCGCCCGCCTCGTCGATCACGTCGATCGCCTTGTCCGGCAGGAAGCGGTCGGTGATGTAGCGCTCCGAGAGCTTCGACGCCGCGACGAGCGTGGTGTCGGGGATCGTGACGCGGTGGTGGTCCTCGTACTTCTTGCGCAGCCCCTTCAGGATCTCGACCGTCTCCTCGACCGAAGGCGGATCGACGATCACCGTCTGGAAGCGCCGCTCGAGCGCGCCGTCCTTCTCGATGTACTTGCGGTACTCGTTCAGCGTGGACGCGCCGACGCACTGCAGCTCGCCGCGCGCCAGCGCCGGCTTGAGCATGTTGCTCGCGTCGATAGCGCCTTCGGCCGCCCCGGCGCCGACGAGCGTGTGCAGCTCGTCGATGAAGAGGATGACGTTCTTGTTCTGGGCGATCTCGTTCATGACCGCCTTCAGCCGCTCCTCGAACTGGCCGCGGTACTTCGTTCCCGCGATCACCGCCGCCATGTCCAGCGACAGGACGCGGTTGTCACGCAGCGAGTCCGGGCACTCTCCGTTCGCGATGAGCTGCGCGAGCCCCTCGACGATCGCCGTCTTGCCGACGCCGGGCTCGCCGATGAGGACCGGGTTGTTCTTCTTGCGGCGCGTCAGCACCTCCATGACGCGCTCGATCTCCTTGAAGCGCCCGATCGTCGGATCGAGCTGCCCCTCGGCGGCGAGCTGCGTGAGGTCGCGGCAGAAGTGGTCGAGCGCCGGGGTCTTGGACTTCTTCTCCCCCTTCGGCGCCGACTGCGACGGCGGCGTCGCGCCGCTGCCCTGCTGCGCCGTGGCGCCGCTCCCGGCCTGGCCGGCCGCGCCGCCCTGCGGCATCTCGGTGCCGAGCAGGCGAAGCGTCTCGCCGCGGGCGGCGTCGAGATTGACGCCCGCGTCGGTCAGCACCTGCGCTGCGATCCCCTTCTCCTCGCGGAGGAGGCCGAGGAGCAGATGCTCGGTGCCGACGTAGCTGTGATTGAGCTCGCGCGCCTCGCTCATCGCGAGCTCCAGGACTTTCTTCGCGCGCGACGTGTAGGGCAGGTCGGGTCCAGTCGTCTGGGCCGCCTTCCCCTTCTTGACCGTCTCCTCGATCTTCTGCTGGATCTCGTCGAGGTCGACCGAGAGGTTCTGCAGGACGGCCGCGGCGACTCCCTCCCCTTCGCGAATGAGCCCGAGCAGAATGTGCTCGGTGCCCACGTACTCGTGGTGGAGCCGCGCGGCCTCCTCGCGCGCCATGGCGAGGACCTTCCGGACCCGCTCGGTGAAGTTGTAGCCGTTCATGATTCCCTCAATCCGGGACGCTGTCCCGGTTACCCGTGCGACCCACTCTCGGTCGCGAGCGCCTGCCGCACGTATCGCGCGCGCGCCACGCCGGCCTCGGCTTCCGTCAACGTCCGGCCTTCCGCGTAGGCCAGGTGCGCTGACTGACTAAAGATCAGGAGCTTGTTGAGAGTGTATACACTCAGGCCGGTGATCAGTTTCAGACCGACGGCCAGCCGTACCCCGCTCAGGTAGTTCATCGCCTCGTCGAACGTGAGGCTGCGCGCGTACCGCAACGTGCCGTAGGCCCGCCACAGCTTGTCTTCGATAATATACCCGGCTTCGCGGAGCAACACGCGGCGCGCTTCCTCCTCGCGCTCGATCACGTGACGCACTACTCGCATCAAGTGGTCCAGCAGTTCTTCCTCCGAGCGCCCCAGTGTCGTCTGGTTCGAGATCTGGAAGAAGTTGCCGACCACCTCGCTCCCTTCGCCGTATAGCCCACGGTAGGTGAGCCCCATCTGCTGGAGCCCCGCGAGCACCTTCGAGATCTCCTTCGTCAGGACGAGCCCCGGCAGGTGGATCAGCACCGATGCCCGCATGCCGGTGCCGGTGTTCGTCGGGCAGGCGGTCAGGTAGCCGAACTCGGAGTGGAAGGCGAACGGGACCCGCGCCCCGAGCTCCCGGTCGAGACGGTCCACCGCCGCGTAGGCCTCGGCCGGCTCGAAGCCGGAACGGAGCGCCTGCAGGCGGAGGTGGTCCTCCTCGTTTACCATGACGCCTACGTCGTCCGCAAGAAACACCGCCGCCCCGCTGCGGACGGGGTGCTGGGCATCCAGCCCCGCCAGCTCCTTGCTGACGAGGTGCCGCTCGTGGAGGAGCAGCCGATCGGTGGGCGGCATCTCGTCCACGCGAAGGAGGACGCTCCGCTCCAGGCTCGGCACGTGGGGCACGGCGTCGCGAAGCTGGGCGAGCACGCGCAACCGCTCGCCGTCGCGCGCCCGACCGGTGAAGGCGTAGCCGTCCACGTTCCGCGCCAGGCGAATGCGCGTGGACAGCACGATGTCGGCGTGATCCCCCGAGGCATCGAGCCAGCTCGCGCCACCGTCGGGCAGAAGACTGAGATCGATCGGCATCGCGCCCTCCTACTCCAAGACCCTGATGCGGTCGCGGATGTCCGCGGCCAGCTCGAACTGCTCCTGCTCGATCGCCCGCCGCAGCCGCTCGCGCAGCTCGCCGAGCGTGCTCGCGCGCTCCATCGTCTCGGGCTGCGGCGGCTCGTAGCGGCGCCCGACGTGGCGCGAGTTCCCGTGGACGCGGCGCAGCAGCTCGCGCAGGCTCCGCTCGAACGCGCCGTAGCAATGGGCGCAGCCGAGGCGGCCCGACGCCCGGAAATCGCGGTAGCTCATCGAGCAGAACGTGCAGCGGGTCGCGTCCGCCTGTGCCGCGGCGACGCCGGCGGCGGGCATCTGCGCGTGCACCGACTGGAGCAGCTCGCCCAGGAGCGGATTCTTGGGCACGGCGACGGTCGTCTCGACGCCCTTCTCGGCCGCGCACTTTTCGCAGAGGTGGAGCTGCGTCACCGCATTCTCCACGATCTGGGTGAGGTGCACGACGGCGTCGCGCTCCTTGCAGTTATCGCACAGCATTCCCGCGCCCTCCCTCCGGCTCCCCGCGCTCCCCGGCGGTGCCGGCGTTGTCCGTCAGTGCCTCTCGTGGGCGCCGGTCCGACACGCTCACGTCACGGCTTCCCGCACGTCGTGGTCCAGCAACCGCCCGTCCTCTAACAGCAAGGTACGGTCGGCGCGCGCCGCCAGCGAGCGGTTGTGGGTTACGACGACCATCCCGATCTCGAGGTCCCGCGCCAGCTCGGCGAAGAGGTCGTGCAGCCGCTCGCTGTTCGCGTGGTCCAGGTTTCCCGACGGCTCGTCGGCGAGGAGGACGGCCGGGTCCACCGCCAGCGCCCGGGCCACCGCCGTCCGCTGCTGCTCGCCCCCCGACAGCTCGCTCGGCCGGTGCTGCATCCGCCCGCTCAGTCCGACGCGGGACAGCAACTGCTCCGCCCGGCTCCGCGCCTCGGCCGGCGGGGTGCCGCCGATGCGCATCGGCATCATCACGTTCTCGAGCGCCGAGAACTCGCGCAACAGATGGTGGAACTGGAACACGAAGCCGACCTTGCGGTTCCGCACCGTGGCCAGCTCGTCGTCGCTGCGCCCCTCGACCGGCTCGCCGGCGATCACGACGTACCCGCGCGTCGGCCGGTCGAGCGCGCCGAGCACGTGCAGCAGCGTGCTCTTGCCGGCGCCGCTCGCCCCGACGATCGCCACCATCTCCCCCCGGTTCACGGTGAGGTTGGCGCCGTTCAGCACCGAGATGAGGCCGCCGTCACCGCCCCGGTAGGACTTCACGATGTCCCGTGCCTCGAGCACCGCGATCGCCATCGTCAGCCCCCCCTCCGTCCAAGGTATGCTGGCGTTAGGTGCGCGCCAGCCCCGCATCGCCCGACGCTACTCATGGCGGATCGCGTCGATCGGGTACAGTCGCGCCGCCTGGATGGCCGGGTAGAGCGTCGCCAAGGCGGCGATCGCGAGGCTCGCGAGCACGATCAGCAGCACGTCCCTGGGCTGCGTGGAAACCGGGAGGTGGTCGATGAAGTACACCTCCGGCGCGAGCTTGATGAGCTTGTATTTGTCCAGCGCCAGCGCGGCGCCGAAGCCGAGCAGGAGCCCGAGCCCGGTCCCGACGACGCCGATGACGATCCCCTGCGCGAAGAAGATCCGCCGGATCGAGCGCGACGGCATCCCCATCGCCTTGAGGATGCCGATCTCGCGCGTCTTGTCCGTCACCACCATCGTCAGGGTGCTCACGATGTTGAACGCGGCGACCACGACGATGAGCAGCAGGATGACGCCCATCGCCAGCTTCTCGAGCTTCAGCGCCTGGAACAACGACTTGTTCTGCTCCTGCCAGTCCATCGTCCGGTACGGCCAGCCGAGCGAGAGCTCGATCTGCTTCGCGATCGTGTCGGCGTGCCAGCGGTCGGTGGTCTTGACCTCGATCCCCGTCACCGCGTCGCCGAGCCCGGCGAACTCCTTGGCCAGCTCGAGCGGCATGTAGACGTAGGCGTTGTCGTACTCGTACATCCCCGTCTCGAAGAGCCCCGTGACCTCGAACTCCTCGAACTTCGGCACGAAGCCGACGGCGGCGTTGACGTTCTTGGCGCCGGCGAAGGAGACGAGCCGCACCTTCTCGCCGGGATAGACGTTGAGCCGCGCCGCGAGCAGCTTGCCGAGGACGACGCCACGCCCCTGGCCGTCGCCGCTGGCGAAGCGGAAATCCCCTGCGGTCGCGTGCTGGCGGATCGAGGTCACCTCGGGAACGCCGCGCCCCTGCGGCTCGATCCCCTCGATGTAGGCCGCCTCGGAGTAGTCGTGACCGGCGTTGATCCCGCCCTGCGTCAGCACGAACGGCGCGGCCGCGACGACCCCCTTCTCCTTCCGCACCTGCTCGAGGACCGGCTTCCAGTTCGCGATCTTCAGATCCTCGCCGATCGAGAGGACGCGGATGTCCGGACTGCCGATGAGGATCTTCTCGCGCAGGTCCGTCTGGAGGCCGTTCATCACGCCGATGATGACGATGAGCGCGCTGACGCCGACGAGCACGCCACCGATCGCGATCACGCTGATCAGCGACAGCAGGCTCGACCCGCGCCGGCTGCGCAGGTAGCGCCACGCGATCTCGAGCTCGAGCCTCCGCATTCCGCCTCTCCGTGTCGAGCGAATCGCCGCGCCCGCGTGGCGCGGCGGCACTGTCTTCCTATGGTCGATGCGCCCCTACTCGGGGCGCATCGTTGGGAACAGGATCACGTCGCGGATGTTCGGCGTGTCCGTCAGGTACATGAAGAGCCGGTCGATGCCGATGCCGACGCCGCCGGTGGGCGGCATGCCATACTCCATCGCGCGCAGATAGTCCTCGTCCACCCCCGACGCTTCCTCGTCGCCCGCCGCCCGCAGCCGCGCCTGCGCCTCGAACCGGCGACGCTGGTCGATCGGGTCATTGAGCTCGCTGAACGCGTTGGCCAGCTCGCGCCCCCGGGCGAACAGCTCGAACCGCTCGGTGAGGCGCGGATCCCCGCGCTTGGGCTTCGCGAGGGGAGACAGCTCGACCGGATAGTCCACGACGAACGTCGGCGTCTCGATCTTCGACTCGACGAGCGCCTGGAACATCTCGTCCAGCAGCTTCGGCCGGCTCAGCGTCTCCACATGAGTAACACCGATCCGGCGGGCCCTGTTCCGCAGTGCCTCGTCGTCGAGCGCCATCGCGTCCTCGCCCAGGCCGGCGTTGAGCGACGGCACCCACCCGATGCGCGGGAAGGGCGGCGTCAGCGTCGGCACGCGCTCGGCGAGCCCCGCGACCGCGCGGACGCTGTCGGCCGCGCGCGCGAGCAGCGACTCGACGATCTCCATCATCGTCGTGTAGTCGGCGTACGCGTGGTAGAACTCGAGCATCGTAAACTCGGGGTTGTGCGTGCGGTCGATCCCCTCGTTCCGGAAGTCGTGGCCGATCTCGTACACACGCTCGAAACCGCCCACGATCAGTCGCTTGAGATACAGCTCGTCGGCGATGCGCAGGTACAGCGGCATGTCGAGCGCGTTGTGGTGCGTCGTGAACGGCCGCGCCGCCGCGCCGCCGTAGAGCGGCTGCAGCACCGGCGTCTCGACCTCGAGGTAGTTCAGCCCATCGAGGAAGCCGCGGATCGCCGTGATCATCCGCGACCGCGCCACGAACAGCGTCCGCACCTCGGGGTGCACGGCCAGGTCCGCGTAGCGCTGGCGATAGCGCTGCTCCGGATCCGTGAATCCGGAGTACCGCACCGTCTTGCCGTCCACCACGGCTTCCTTGCCGTAGGGCAGCGGACGCAGCGACTTCGCGAGCAGGACGACGCTCGCCACCTTCACGGTGACCTCGCCGCTGCGCGTGCGGAACAGCGTCCCCTCCACGCCGACGACGTCGCCGAGGTCGTAGTGCCCGAGCGTCGCGAAGGCGTCGTCGCCGAGCCGGTCACGGCGGAAGTAGAGCTGGACACGCCCCGCCGAGTCGGCGAGGTGCGCGAACGCCGTCTTCCCCTGCGAGCGCCACGACACGAGCCGCCCCGCGACCTTCACGCGCGGTCCGGCGTCGTCGTTCTCCGGCGCCGGCTGCGACTCGAAGAGCGCGATCGCGTCGTGCGTCGAATGCGTCGGATCGTAGCTGTACGCGAACGGCTCGACGCCGCGCGCGACGAGCGCGTCGAGCTTCTCGCGTCGCGCCCGCATCACGAAGTTGAGCTCCTCGCCCGCGGCGCCGGCCTCGGGCGGCGGTGCGGATCCGCCGTCGCGACGTCCCTCGTCCGCGCCGCTCACGCCGCCGCCCCGCGCTCGCCGTACTGCTTCAAGTACGCTTCGATGAACGGGTCGATCGCCCCGTCCATCACCTTCTGCACGTCCGGCATCTTGAGCTCGGTGCGGTGGTCGTTGACCATCGTGTAGGGCTGGAAGACGTAGCTGCGGATCTGGTTGCCGAAGCTGACGTCGCTCTTCGTCGCGTCGAGGGCCGCCTTCACCGCGGCCTGCTTCTCCGCCTCGATCTGGTAGAGCCGGTTCTTCAGCATCTTCATCGCGGTCGCCTTGTTCTTGAATTGCGACCGCTCCTGCTGCGACGCGACGACGACGCCGCTCGGAATGTGCGTCAGCCGCACCGCGCTCGACGTCTTGTTGACGTGCTGACCGCCGGCGCCGGAAGCGCGGAAGACGTCCATCTTGATGTCCTCGTCGCGGATCTCGATGTTGATCTCGTTGTCCACGACCGGATACACGAACACCGACGCGAAGCTCGTGTGGCGGCGCGACTGCGCGTCGAACGGCGAGATGCGGACGAGACGGTGCACGCCCGCCTCGGGGCGCAGGAAGCCATAGGCATACTGCCCCTTGATCTCGAGCACGGCGCCCTTGATCCCGGCCTCCTCGCCCTCGCTCAGGTCGAGCACCTCGTACGTGAACCCGTGCCGCTCGGCCCAGCGCGTGTACATGCGCATCAGCATGGACGCCCAGTCCTGCGCCTCGGTGCCGCCGGCGCCGGCGCTGATCTCGACCTGCGCGTCTCGGAAGTCGTCCGGCCCGCGCAGCAGCGACCGCAGCTCGTACGCTTCGATCTCCCCCTCGAGCGACTCGACCTCGCGGTCGAGGTCCGCGAGCATCCCTTCGTCCGGCTCGCTCGCGAGCAGCTCGGCGAGATCGCGCGCGTCGCCCTGCCGGGCGACGAGCCGGTCGAACGGCTCGACCCAGCCACGCAGCGACTTCACCTCCTGCACGACCGCCTGCGCGCGCTCCTGGTTGTCCCAGAAGCCCGCTTCGGACATCCGACCTTCGAGGCCCTCTAACTCTCGACGCTTGGTGTCGAGGTCAAAGATACCTCCGCAGTTCAGACAACCGCTCTTCCAGTCGCTCGATGCGCCGCGCGCGCTCCATCACGTCCATCGCCATCGCTCTCCGGGTAAGACGCGAGCCGCCCTCCCCACGGGAGAACGGCTCGTCGTCGTTCGTGATGTAGTATAGCGCGGTCGGGCTCGTGCTTGTACCCCGCCGCTCGGTGGGGCCGGCCGCGGAGCGCGCGCTAGAACAGCTTCTTGCCGCCGGCCAGCACGTCGTTCAGCGCATCCTGGAAGTGGTTCGTGGATTCAGCGAACTCCTTCCCCACCTGGTCCACGTACTCCTCGTAGCTCTTCTTGATCTCCTCTCGGAAGAGCTGCTTGAGCGAGCCGTCACGCAGCCCCTCGTCGCGCTTCTGCGGCTGGTACGTGACCATGTCC
This sequence comes from Gemmatimonadaceae bacterium, assembly GCA_035554795.1. Lineage (GTDB taxonomy): Bacteria > Gemmatimonadota > Gemmatimonadetes > Gemmatimonadales > Gemmatimonadaceae > DATMHT01. The sequence goes on from DATMHT010000035.1 coordinate 11,007, forward strand.
GACACGAGCGCCCGCGCGAGCCGTCGCGCCTTCTGATTCGGGTCGTTCGCGAGGAACGGATTGATCGGCCGCCGTCCCGTGTCGGCCGCCGGCCCGCCGACGGCGGGAGTGGGTACGCCGGGGCCGTTGCCCGGCATCCCGCGGCCGCCCGCGCCGGCCACGGGCGCTGCCGTCGGCATCGGAGCCGACGGTGCGGCCGGACGGGGCGCCGGACTGCTCGGAGCCGGCGGCACGGGCATGGCGGCCGCTGGCGACTGCGGCTCGGGCACCGCGCCACGCGGCGGCGGCGCGCCGAGCGCCGGCGCGCTCTTCGCGGGCGGCGTCGGCCGCGGGGGAAACGCGAATGGCTGCGGAGACCGGCCTGCCGGCGACGCGGCGGGCGACGCCGCGGACGGCGGCGCTCCCGCGGCCGGCCCGATGGGCCGACGCACGGCACCGGGCACCGTCGCGCTTGGCGCAGCGGGCGCGCCCGCTGCGGCCCGCGGCGGCGTCGCGATGGCGGGCGGCGCGGCGGCGGCGGTGCCTCGCGGCAGACTCGTCGGACGCGGCGGCGGCGCGGCTGGCGCTCCGCCAGCGCGCCCGAACGCCGGCGAGCTCGCGGGCGGCGTCGGCGAGCGTGGCTGGACTGGACGACCCACACCGGGCATTGGCGGTCGCGCTCCCGGGGCCGGCGCCGTCGTGGCGCCCGCGAGAGACGCGCCAGGGGCGGCTGGGGCGGGGCTCGGCGCTGGCGCGGCCGGCGCGGCAGGCGGTCTCGCCGCCGGTGCCGTTGCGGGCGCTGACACGGGCGCCGGCGCGGCGGCGGCGATCGGCTTCGCGGGCGGCGGCGGCGGCGCGTTCGTCGCAACCGCCCTTGGCGTCGCCGTCCGCTGCGGCATCGGCGCCGCGTCGGCCGACACCGCGCCGCTCACGGTGATGATCCCGCCGCACACCGAACAGCGCGCGCGCACGCCGCCAGCGGGGACACGCGCCGGATCGACGCGGAAGACGGAGCGGCACTCAGGACAGCTGATGTTCATGACGCCTTCACCGTGCTGGCGGAATCGGCCCGCAACACCGCCGGTGCGTGCTCGTCGTGCGCGTCGTGCCGCCGGTCGATCGTGTACACCGAGCCCTCGAGTGTCTTGGCGTAGCTCTTCATTTCGGTCGCGAGTTCACTCACCTGCGCGGCGTGCGTGAAATGGCGCCGCTCGTTCGTGACCACACCGATGGACACCGTCATCAGGGGTACCCGGTGCAGCTGGCCACGGCGGTCCTTGCCGAAAAAGTAACCGGCGCGCCGGTCCTGTTCCGAGTACTGGTACGGGACGAGGGCGTCGAAGATCGCCAGCACCTCCGCGCAGACCTCGGTCACGGCCGAGACCGGAATGACGAAGATGAAGTCATCGCCGCCGATGTGCCCGACGAAACCGTCGTGCCGGCACACGCCCTTCACGACGTCGTGCAGGATCTTCGCGAGAATGCGAATGACCCGGTCGCCGTCGTAGTAGCTGTAGCGGTCGTTGAACTCCTTGAAGTGGTCGAGGTCCGCGTAGCACGTCGCGAACAGCTCCCCCGTCGCCAGTCGGCGCGTCAGCTCGCGCTCGATCTCCACCGTACCCGGCAGCCGCGTGGACGGGTGCACGAGCGTGTCGCGGTCCGAGCGTCGGAGCAGCGCGTCGAGCCGCGCGCCGTACTCGTCCTCCGGAAGCCGGGTCCCGATCACCTCGTCGGCGCCGACCGCGAACGCGTCGGCGACCGCGCGCTCGCCGTCACCACAGACGACGACGCACGGCACGACGCCGGTGTACGAGTCCTCCTTGAGGCGACGGCAGACGTCGAACCCCTGGCGGATCGCGCTGCGCGCATCCACGACGACGACCCGCGGCCGTCCGCGGAGCGCGAGCCCCATCAGCTCCTCCGCGTCGTGCAGATGCACGACCGGTACGCCCAGCCCCTGCACCCACGCACGCAATGCCAGCGGCAGGTCGGCGCCCTCTGGTGCGAAGACGATAGCGGGCGTTTGGGCCACGTTACGCGAGGTCCACTCGGTCGCTCGCGAAGAGAGAGAGCGCCAAAATTGAGGTCAAACGGGTGTGGCGGGCAGCATGCCCGCATCGGCCGACCCTACATGACGAGCGAATGCCGCCGACGGCACGGGCGCCACGCGGCCTAGCGCCGGGGAAATGGAACGGTGACCGTGAGCGCGTACGCGTCCGATCCGCCCGGCGCGGCGTCGCCGGGAGTCGGCCCGCCGCGGCCGGCGCCCCGGCGGTTGCGCAGTCGGACGGTCACGTAGGAGTCCACCGTGCTGAGCACGTGGTTCGCGATGACGACGGCGAGGTCCTGCGCGGCGCGGCGATAGTAGTCGTTGCTGCGCGCGATGGTCCGCCGGAAGAGGTCCTGCTCGAGCTGTGCGTCGCGCCACGACCAGCGATAGTCGGGCGCGACCGCGCGCTGCGCATAGAACGCGATCGCCTTGCGGTACGCCTCGCTCGTCGGATCGGGCGCGATGCTCGGGTCCTCCCAGTACGTCTCACGCGCCAGCAGCCACACCGAGCCGTTGAACGTCGTCGTGTCCGGTTCGGGCTGCAGCGCGCCGCCGGGCACCGCGTCGTACACGCCGCTCTCGACGTAGTGCTCCATGCGTTCGTAGTACTCCCAGTTGCCCGTCGGCGCCGTGCTCGAGAACTGCGCGCGGGCAACCGTGCGCGCCAGCCGGCGGTAGCCGGCGCGCTGCCGCGCTCCCTCGCGCGAATCGGCGATGTACTGTACCCAGGCGTACGCCTCGAGCGCGAGGTAGGGCAGGAAGCGGTTCTGGTCGAGCATCGCCTGCCCCGCGCCGGGCAGCAGTGCCGACGCCGCCGGCGCCCAGCGCGCCCGCGTCGCTCGCGAAGGATCGTTGCGGAGCGCGACGAATGGCGCGGGCGCGAAGACGCTGACCGCGGTGGCCGGACGTCCAACAGCCCCCGTATCGGCGTCGAATGAGATCGCGGTGTCGGCCCACGGCGCTCGCACGCCCGCCGGCTCGGCGCGCTGGGCGATCGCCGCGGGGACATCGAGCACCAGCAGCATCGCCGCGCCCAGCGCCACGCTGCGCGATCGCGCCGCCCGCATCAGAAGAGGTAGCGAAGCGACAGGTACGTCGGTGCCTGGCCGGCCGCCGCCGACAGACCCTGGAAGAGCCGCGCGATGTCCACCACCAACCCGCCCGACGCCAAACCAAGCCCGATGGACGGCCCGCCCGCCTCCGACCCGTCGAAGACGTAGCCGAACCGGGCGTGGAGTTTCTTCTGGAAGGTCACGTCCGCGCCGATGCGGGCGGACGGATCGTTCAGGCGCACCTGGTCGATGAGGTCGCCGGTGACCTCGAGCTCCGTGTCCTTCGCGTAGCGCTCGACGATCCCGACCCGATACATGCCGCCAATCTGGAGTCGCGTCGGCAGCGGGTCCGACTGGGGGTTGTCATTCACCTGCAGCCGCGGGCCGACGTTGCGCACCGCGACGCCGAGCGTGGCCGGCGCGAGGCGTCCCAGCGGGAACTGCGCCCCGAAGTCGAGCGCGCTCGTCGTGGCCACGAAGGCGCTGCTCGGTGGGCACGCGCCCGAGCAGTCGACGCGGAACTGGAGCACCTTGTAGGTGATGCCCGCGTTCACGTGATCGCCGACGGGCGTCGCGTAGGTCGCCGCGTACACGAAGCTGCGCGGCAGAATGCTCCCAATGACACCGCCGAGCTGGGGATCGGTGACGTCTTCCGCGCCGTAGTTGAGGATGTTCACCGAGAGCGCGGCCACGCCGAGCAGCGACGACGGCACGACGATGGACACCGCGTCCCCCGTGCCGATCACGCTCTGCGAGTGGTGGATGGCGGCCTCGCGCTTGTCGGCGCGGGCGAGGCCGGCCGGATTCCACCAGACGGCCTCGCTCCCGTCCTGCTCGGCGACGACCGCCTGCCCCATCCCCACGGCACGCGCGCCGACGGGCAGCAGCAGGAAGAGCGCGCCGTCCTCGGCGGGCCCTGCCTGAGCGCCTGCGCTCCGCGTCGTGCCGGCGAGAGCGAGGAGTGCCGCGACGAGCGCGGCGCGCACCGCGTTAGAGAGGCGTCGCCTCATCGGCGAGCATGATGGGAATGTCATCGCGCACCGGATAGCGCAGCGCGCAGGCGCGGCACACCAGGCTGGATTCCTCTTCCCGGTACTCCAGCTCGCCCTTGCACCGCGGGCAGACGAGGATGGCGAGCAGTTGAGGGGATAGCGTCACTTGGACCTCCCGTCGGCGATGCGGTAGCCGAATCGTTGCATGGACCGGGCGTTGCGCCGCCAGTTCGCCAGCACCTTCACCCGCAGATCCAGATACACCGCCTGGTCCACGAGTGCCTCGACCTTGGCGCGCGCGGCGCGGCCGATCTCGCGGATGCGCGAGCCGCCGGCGCCGATGAGGATCCCTTTCTGACTCTCGCGCTCGACGTAGATCACGGCGCGAATGTACACCGGGGAGCGGTCCTCCCGGAACTCCTCGATCTCGCACGCCACGCTGTACGGCACTTCGTCCTGCAGCTGCTCGAGGGCCGTCTCGCGAACCAGCTCGCTGACGAAGAAGCGCGTCGTCTGCGTGCTGATCTCGTCCTCGGGGTAGAGGTACGGGCTCTCGGGCAGCAAGCCCCCGGCGACACGGAGCAGTTCCTCGACCCCGTCTCCCGTGAGCGCGGAGACGAAATGCGCGTCCGGATAGGCCGCACGCAACCGCTCCAGCTCGGCGGGCCTGACCCGGTCGGTCTTGTTGAAGACCAGGAGTGTCGTAGCCCGCGGCGGCGACGAGAGCTCGGCCGCTTCGACCAGTGGCGGCGGCGGTCCCTCGGTGGCGTCGACCAGATAGGCGACGACGTCCGCGTCGTTGAGCGCCTGCAGCGCCGCCCCGCGCATCGCGCGCTGCAGCTCGTAGCGTGGGTTGAGCAGGCCAGGCGTGTCGAGGACGACCATCTGCACGTCCCCGTCGGTCCGTATGCCGACGATGCGGTCTCGCGTGGACTGCGGCTTCTCGCTCGTGATGCTCAGCTTCTGTCCGACGATCCGGTTGAGGAGCGTGGACTTGCCGGCGTTCGGCTTCCCGACGACCGTGAGAATGCCGGCGCGTGTCATGAGGAGAAGGTACTACCGCCGCGCGGCGGGGACAACGAAACGTCGTCGGCCGCGGACGCGCCGGGGCCGGGACACGAACGAAAAAGAGCGGGCCGCCCGGTTATCTGGGCGGCCCGCTCTAAGAGGTGCCGGCGACGGCCTACTCTCCCGCGCCCTCTCGGGCGGAGTACCATCGGCGCTGTAGGGCTTAACGATCGTGTTCGGAATGGGAACGAGTGTGGCCCCTACGCTCTAGTCGCCAGCGATTTTTCGTAGCTGGATGACGAACGGAGATGGTAGTGATCGTGGTCGAATCAGCACGATTGTAGATCGTGCAGTGCTCTGCGTGAGGTTCGAGTGCTGCAATGCTTTTTTCACGGCAGCTCGAACCACTATGGAGTAGTCAAGCCGCACGGGCGATTAGGACCGCTGCGCTCGGAGGTCCTTGCGGACGTTCCACGGGCGGCCTATCGACGTGGTGGTCTTCCACGGCCCTTCAGGGAGCTCGAGGCTCCAGGGAGGATTCATCTTGGGGGGCG
>DATMHT010000036.1:0-28186 GCA_035554795.1 Gemmatimonadaceae bacterium
CACGTGGCGCGCGCCGGCGCAGCCGGTGACGGCGAGGTGCGCGATGCCCACAGAGGTCGCCCAGTTCTTGGGCTGCAGCAGGAGCGTCGAGCCGATCGCGCGTCCGGCGAGCTCCTTGTGCGAGTGGCCGAAGACGACGAGGTCGATGCCCGGCACTTCGCGGGCGACGCGCGCCGAGACGTTCTCGCTCGGCACGGCCGTGGTTACGGTGTCGTAGCTCGACGGCTCGTCGAGACCGGAGTGGAGGACGACGACGATCACCTCGGCACCCGCCGCGCGCGCGTCGGCGACGGCGCGCTTCACCTCGGGGACGATGTCGCGGAACTCGAGCCGGCCGCGGACGTTGTCGCGGTCCCAGAGCACGACGCCCGGCGTCGTCGCGCCGACGATGCCCACCTTCACGCCGGCGCGCTCGACGACGACGAACGGGCGGAAGGCGCGCGCGCCGTCGGTGCGGTAGGTGTTCGCCGAGAGGAACGGGAAGCGCGATTGGCGCACGGCGCGCTCGAGGTGCGGCACGCCGTAGTTGTACTCGTGATTCCCGATAGCGGCGGCGTCGTAGGCCATCGCGTTCATGGCGGCGACGACCGGGCTCACCGTGTCCGTCGTCACCCGCGCGGCGACGTAGGTCAGCGGGTTCCCCTGGAGCAGATCGCCCGCGTCCACGAGCAGGACGCGGCCCGGGTTCGCGGCGCGCACCGAGTCCACGACGGTCGCGGCGCGCGTCAGCCCGCGGATGGTCTCGGGCGCGTTGGCATAGTAGTCCCAGCCGCGCAGGCGCCCGTGCACGTCGGTGGTGGCGGCGACCACGAGATCGGTCGCGGCCGAGCAGGCGGGGGTCGCGGCGCCACGCGCGACGGCGTCGCCAGCGGGGGGCGTGGGCGTGGCGGCGCGCTGGCTGGCGCAGGCCGAGAAGAGTGCGGCGGCGGCGGCGCCGAGCGCCGCGAGCGAGAGCGTCGGACGATGCATACTGGAAGCTAGCGGGGGCACGAAAGGCGAGGGAGGGTGGCCTCCGTTGACGGGCATCGGCGCGCCGGACAACCTTCAGCGACGCCGCGCATCCCGCTCTCCGCGTCCGACCACCCGCTCCGATACCCGACCGTGACACGCCGCAGCCTTCCGCTTTCTCCGAGTCGCGACGAACGTGTTACCGCGTGCCGCGCCGCGGGACGGGTCAGGTGAGCGCGATCGCGACGGCGGAGCGGCCGAAACCGCTCATCATCGGGATCGCGGGTGGGTCGGGCTCCGGGAAGTCCACGGTCGCACGCAAGGTGGCCGAGTCGCTCGGCCGCGCCTCGGTGGCGTTCATCGACATGGACGCGTACTACCGGAACTTCGCGCACCTGCCCATGGAAGAGCGCCGGCGCCTGAACTGGGACCACCCCGACGCCTTCGACCACGAGCTGCTGGCCCAGCAGCTGGCGCGCCTCGTGGCCGGTGAGGCGGTGGACAAGCCGGTGTACGACTTCGTCTCGCACACGCGGAGCCCGCGCACGGTGCGCGTCGAGCCGGCGGACGTCATCGTCATCGACGGCATCCTGCTGTTCGTGGACGAGCGCGTGCGCGAGCTGTGCGACGTGAAGGTGTTCGTGGATACCGACGCCGACATCCGGCTCATCCGCCGCATCCGACGCGACATGGTCAAGCGGGGCCGCCCGCTCGAGGAGATCCTGGACCAGTACCTCTCCACCGTGCAGCCGATGCATCTGCAGTTCGTAGAGCCGAGCAAGCGCTACGCCGACGTCATCGTACCGCGCGGCGGCCACAACGCCGTCGCCATCGAGATGATCATCGCCAAGATCCAGCGCCGCCTCTCCGCGCAGCAGCTACGTGGGTAGCCCAGCGACGCCGCCCGCCGCGGCGCGACCCGTCGCCGGCCACGACCGCATCCTGGTCGTGGACGACGAGCCAGACATCGTCGCGCTGGTGGCGTACCACCTCGCGAAGGCGGGCTATCGCGTCTCGACCGCCTCGAACGGTGCCGACGCGCTGGCGACCGCGCGACAGGAGCGGCCAGCGCTGCTCGTTCTCGATCTGATGCTGCCCGGCGCATCGGGCTTCGAGGTGCTCGAACAGCTGCGCGCCGACGAGGCGACGCGCGACGTCGCCGTGCTGATGCTGACGGCACGCAAGGAGGAACCGGACCGGATCCGCGGCCTCTCGTTAGGCGCGGACGACTACCTGACGAAGCCGTTCAGCCCGCAGGAGCTGGTGCTCCGCGTCGGGGCGATCCTCCGCCGGGTCGCGGCGGCACCGGCACCGGCGGAGGGCGACGTGCTCCAGATCGGCCCGCTGCGCGTGGACCGCGCGGCGCATCGCGTCACGGTGGACGGTGACGAGGTCGAGCTCACGCCGACGGAGTACAAGCTTCTCCTGACGCTCGTCGAGCGCCGCGGCCGCGTACAGGCGCGGGCGCACCTGCTCGAGACCGTGTGGGAGGCCGCTCCCGACATCCAGACGCGAACGGTGGACATGCACGTCCAGCGGCTGCGCACGAAGCTCGGCGCGGCGGGCGACCTGGTGGAGACCGTGCGGGGCTTCGGGTATCGGATACGAGGGCCGAGGGCGTAGGGCCTGGACGTGCCGCTCGCGGTGCTCCTTCCCACCGCCGTTCCACAACAGACACCGTCAACCGTATGCCAGGCCCTCAGGCCCCAGGCCCGACGGCCCTCGCCCTCCCATGCGCCTCGTCCATCGTCTCCTCCTCGGCTCGCTGCTCGTCGTCGGCGTGCTCGTGATCGTCGTCGTCACGCTGCTCGACCGGCGGCTGCACACCCGGCTCACCGAGGAGAGCCGGCTGGAGCTGACGCGCGAGGCGCGGCTCGTCGCGACGCAGTGGACGCCCGCCGTCACGCCCGACGCGCTCGCCGACGCCGCCGGCACGGCGCTCGGCCATCGCGTGACGCTGGTGGACAGCACCGGCGTCGTGCGCGGCGACTCCGAGTTCGACGACCCGGCGCTCTGGCATCTGGAGAATCACGCCCGCCGCCCCGAGATCGTGCAGGCGCGCGACTCGGGCGTGGGCTACTCGCGCCGCGTCAGTCCCTCCGAAGGCGACGACGAGATGTACGTTGCCGTGCGCGCGCCGCTCGGCTTCGCCCGCGTGTCCATGCGGACGCGATCCTTCGAGGACATCTTCGACCGGGCGCGGGAAGACGTGTACGGCGCCGGCCTCGTCGCGATGCTCGCGGCGACCGTGCTCGCGTACCTCTTCGCGCGCTCGGTCTCACGCCCCATCGTCGAGCTGCGCGACGTGGCCCAGGCGCTTGCGGCGGGCGACCTGTCGCGTCGTCCCGCGCTGTCCGCGCCGGGCGAGGTCGGGGACCTGGCGAGCGCGACGTACCGGCTCGCCGAGCAGCTCGGCAGCCGGCTCGTCGCGCTGGAGGCAGAGGAGTCGCTGTCGGGCGCGCTGTTCGACGCGCTGAACGAGGGCGCGATCGCCGTGGACGCGCGGCAGTCGGTGGTCCGCATCAACAACGCCGGCCGCCGCCTGCTCGGCGTGCGCGCGCCGGTCCCCTTCTCCGCCGACCTGCTGCCGCGCGAGCGCACGCTGCGCGAGGCGCTGGCCGCCGCCATGCGCGGGAGCGCCACGGAGCCGGTCGAGCTGATGCTGGGCGATCGAACGCTGCTCCTCATCGCGCGTCCGCTCGCCGGCGGCGGCGCCGTGCTCGCGCTGCTCGATCTCACGCCGGTGCGGCGGCTCGAGGCGGTACGGCGCGACTTCGTCGCCAATGTCTCGCACGAGCTGCGCACACCGCTGACGATAGTCAGCGGCTTCGCCGAGACGCTCGATGAGGACCAGACGCTGCCCGAGGAGCAGCGGCGGCACTTCGTGCGAACGATCCGCGCCAACGCGACGCGGATGCAGCGCATCGTGGACGACCTGCTCGATCTCTCGCGCATCGAGTCGGGTGGCTGGGTGCCGAACCCGACGCGGGTGGACGTGAGCGCCGCGGCCGCCGACGCGATCGCGCCCTGCCGCGCCGACGCCGAGAAGAAGGGTCTGCGCCTGGAGGTGGACGTGGGGCCCGACGCCGCGACGCTGCGCGCGGATCCGACGGCGGTGCGCCAGGTGCTCGCCAACCTCGTCGAGAACGCGGTCCGGCACACGTCGGCGGGAAGCGTCACGGTATTCGCCGAGCGTGGCGACGGCGGCGTCTGGCTCGGCGTGCGCGACACCGGCTCGGGCATCCCGGCCGAGCACCTGCCGCGGGTCTTCGAGCGCTTCTACCGCGTTGACGCCGCGCGCTCGCGCGCCCAGGGTGGCACGGGGCTCGGCCTCTCGATCGTGCGGCACCTGGTGGAAGCGCACGGCGGCCGGGTGCGCGCCGAGAGCCAGGTCGGGCGCGGGACGACGTTCGCGGCGTTCTTTCCCGACCGGCGCGACGAGGCGGACGACGGCGGCGATACCGCGGCCTCGCCGCCGCCGTCCGCCGACGTTACGCCGTCGTGACCGCGCGGTAGCGCGATCGCCGTGGAGGACCGGTAGGCTCCCGTCACAGACAATGGGAGAGCCAATGACGACCGAGCTGCGCTACCGCATCGAGTCCCACCCGAGCGCCGCCACGCTCTACCTGAGTGGCCCGCTCACCGTCGCCGGCGCGCTCTGCGCGGCGCGCCTCTGTGACCAGCTTCCGCTGGCCGTGTCGAGCCTGCGCGTGGATCTCATCAGCGCGCGGTTGACCGACCCGAGCCCGGTGCAGGCCCTCGCGATGCGGCTCGCGCGCTGGCGCCGCCTCGGCGACGGGCGACAGACGCGAATGGATCTTCCGCCGGTCACACGACGTCCGCGCCCGCCGGTACCTCGGCCGAAGCCGTCGCGGCCCAGGCGCGCTCCGGTACGGCGGCGGCACGCGGTCTGACCGGCGGACGTTACATCGTCGTGACACGGCCGCACGCTCGCCGTTACGCCTCGACGAGAGACTGCAGGCGCTGGACGCACCGCACCCCTTACCCTTCGAGAGAGATGCCCAGCTCCGTCAACCGTCCGGCGCGTGCCGCTCTGGCGCTCGCCTTCGCCCTCTCCGCCGGCGCGATCCCCGTCGCCACCGCCGCCGCGCAGGCCACCGGCGCGACGCCGCCCGACAGCACGCAGCACCGGGACACCACTCCTCCGCCGAAGCCTAAGCCGCCGCTGAACGGCCTCGACATCTCGGCGTGGGTGTTCGGCGACTTCCAGGCGCAGACCGATCCGACCGCGAAAGCGGCGAACGGCGGCTCGGTGCCGAACAAGTTCGACATCGGGCGCGCCTACCTGACGTTCAAGGGCCCGCTCGGTGACCGCGCGAGCTTCCGTGTCACGACCGACATCAAGCAGGGCGGCGCGAACGACACGTACAAGGGCTGGTTCCTGCGCCTCAAGTACGGTTTCCTGCAGTACGACTACCTCAAGCCGACCGCGACCGGCGTCTCCGGCTACGCGCGCATCGGCATGCTGCACACGGTCATCATCGACCACGAGGAGAACTTCTGGCCGCGCTTCCTCACGCAGACGGCGGTCGAGAAGTTCGGCTACATGTCGTCGGCCGATCAGGGCGTCGTCGGCCAGCTCTCGCTGCCGAACAAGCTCGGCGAGGTCTACGCCGACGTCGTCAACGGGACGGGCTACGAGAACCCCGAGAACAACAAGTACAAGGACTACCAGGCGCGCGTGACGCTGACGCCGCTCGGCGCGAGCACGGGCCTCTTCAAGACGCTGACGATCTCGCCCTGGGTCTCGACGGGCGGCAACGCGAGCAAGTTCCTGAACGATCCGACGACGCCGGTGGACACGAAGCTGGCGAAGAACCGCTACGGCGTCTTCGTCGGCAACCGCGACCGGCGGCTCACCTTCGGCGCCGACTACGCGCAGCGCACCGACGACGTCGAGGGGGCGACGCCGACGGACGGGATCACGGGGGTCACCGGACGTCTGGCGAGCGGCTTCGTGGTCGTCCGGCCGACCGAGTTCGTCAACCCGAATGCGCCGCAGTCGGTCGGCGTCGTGGCGCGCTTCGACCACTTCAAGCCCAACACCGACGTGGACGCGACGCAGGACTTTCTCCTCGGCGGCATCTTCTGGGAGCCGACGCGCAAGTCCACGCTCGCGCTCGACTACCAGCGGCTCGCACCGAAGACGGGGGGCGTGACCGGCCCGCGGCAGGAGAGCTGGTTCCTCCACTGGCAGCTGATGTTCTGATCGCGGCGAGGCAGCTCCGCGAGGCCGCGTGGACGAGGCGGCGAGCCAGGGGATCGGGCTCGCCGCTTCGTGCTTTCGAGCCCATGCGTTACAGGGCCGTTACAGAACGCGCGAGGTCGCGTTACGTCGCCGAGCGACCTTCTTGCTGCGCCTGAGCACCGCCACGCGCGGCGACGGCGCACCACGTCCCGATGACCATCCCGTCGTCGGCGTGCGCGACCGAACGGACGCGCCGTCCGGCGACGACCCGAACAGGGAGCCCATACGTGAAGCTCTGGACTGCAGCGATCGTTTCCGCCTTCGCCCTCGCGGCGTGCGGCGGCGGTGAGAAGAAGGCGGGAGGTGACACGGGCGCGGCGAAGAGCGCCAGCGGCGGCGGCGTGGACCTCAACGGCGCCGGCGCGACGTTCCCGTATCCGATCTACTCGAAGTGGTTCAGCGAGTACGCCTCGAAGACCGGCGTGAAGATCAACTACCAGTCCATCGGATCGGGCGGCGGAATCCGCCAGCTCTCCGAGGGCACGGTGGACTTCGGCGCCTCCGACGCGCCGATGACGGACGCCGAGATGGCGAAGGCCAAGGGCGGCCCGATCCTGCACTTCCCCACCGTGCTCGGCGCCGTCGCCGTGACCTATAACGTCCCCGACGTCGGCGCGCCGCTCAAGCTGTCGGGCGACGTTCTCGCGGACGTCTTCCTCGGCAAGATCACGAAGTGGAACGACGCCCGCGTGGCCGCGCTCAACCCGGGCGCGAAGCTGCCGGCGAAGGACATCCTCGTCGTGCATCGCTCCGACGGCTCCGGCACCTCCTTCATCTTCACCGACTACCTGAGCGCGGTGAGCCCGGCGTGGGCGAAATCGCCCGGCAAGGGGAAGGAAGTCCAGTGGCCGGTGGGTCTCGGCGGCAAGGGCAACGAGGGCGTCGCCGGCCAGGTGAAGCAGACGCCGGGCACGATCGGCTACGTCGAGCTCGCGTACGCGAAGCAGAACAAGCTCCCCGTCGCCGAGATCAGGAACGCCGCCGGCCAGTTCGTGGCGCCGTCCATCGATGGCGCGACCGCCGCGGCCGCGGGCGCCGTCGAGAAGCTCGGCGCGAACACCGACTACCGCGTGTCCATCGTCAACGCGCCGGGCGCGACCGCGTACCCGATCTCGTCGTTCACGTGGCTGCTCGTGTACCAGAACCAGAAGGACGCGACGAAGGGGAAGAAGCTGGTGGACTACATCCACTGGATGCTCACCGAGGGTGAGAAGGAGGCGGCCGCGCTCGACTACGCGCCGCTCCCGCAGGCCATGGTGACGCAGCTCGACCAGCGGCTCTCGACCATCAAGGTCGGCGCCACGCCGTGAGCCAGCCGGCCCGCGGGGACGCCGTCGTGGAGGCGGCGTCCCCTGCTCCCCCGGACCTCGTGCCGGGCGCGCAGTATCCGGCGCTCGGCGGCGGCGGTGCCGACGATCCGCGCGGCTCGATCGAGGGCCGCGCGCTCGGCGATCGCGTCTACCGCTGGACGATCACGACGTTCGCGGTGAGCATCCCGATCCTGCTCGTCCTCATCGCGCTCGAGGTGGGGCGAGCCGCCTGGCCGGCGTTCCACACCTTCGGCTTCGGCTTTCTCACCTCGAGCCGATGGGACGCGGTGGACGGCAGCTTCGGCGCCGCACCGGCGATCTTCGGGACCGTCGTCTCATCGCTGATCGCGCTCGTCATCGCGACGCCGCTCGCCATCGGGGTCGCGATCTTCCTGAGCGAGTTCGCGCCGTCGTGGCTCCGCCAGCCGGTGGCGTTCCTCGTGGACCTGCTCGCCGCGATCCCGAGCGTGGTCTACGGGCTCTGGGGGATCTTCGTGCTCATCCCGCTGCTGCGCGAGCACGTCATGCCCTTCCTCGCCAACACGCTCCACCTGGGCAACACGCCGTTCTTCTCCGGGCCCGCGTACGGGCCGAGCATGCTCGCGGCGGGGCTGATCCTGGCGGTGATGGTGCTGCCGTACATCTCGGCGGTCTCGCGCGAGGTGCTGCTCGCGGTGCCGCGCTCGCAGCGCGAGGCGGCCCTCGCGCTCGGCGCGACGCGCTGGGAGATGATCTGGGACGCGGTGCTTCCGTACGCGCGCTCCGGCATCCTCGGCGGCGTCATTCTCGGTCTCGGCCGCGCGCTCGGCGAGACGATGGCGGTGACGATGGTGATCGGCAATCGCCCCGAGATCTCCTCGTCGCTCTTCGCGCCGGGCTACACGATGGCGTCGCTCATCGCCAACGAGTTCACCGAGGCGACGAACGACCTGCACGTCTCCGCCCTGATGGCCGTCGGCGCGACGCTGTTCGCGATCACCCTCGTCGTCAACGCGATCGCGCGCTGGCTCGTCTGGCGCGTCTCGCGGGAGGCTCGCGCGTGACCGTCCCTCCCGTTCCTCGCCAGTTCGTTCCGCGTCCGCACCCGAGTGGTCCGCAGCGCGCGTTTGCCGAGCGCACCGCGCGAACCATCGGCCGCCGGCGCGTCGTGAACGCGGTCATGATCGGGCTCACCTACCTCGCCGCCGCGCTCGCGACGCTGCCGCTGCTCTTCATCCTCTGGCTTCTGATCGAGAAGGGCGCGACGTCGCTGCAGCCGCACTTCTTCACGAACATGCCCAAGCCCGTCGGTGAGGAGGGCGGCGGCATGGCGAACGCGATCGTCGGCACGCTGATCCTCATCGGGACGGCGTCGGCGATTGGTCTGCCCATCGGAATTGGCGCCGGGCTGTATCTCGCCGAGCACGGGAAGTCGCGCCTCGCCACAGCCGTGCGCTTCCTCTCCGACGTGCTCAACGGGCTGCCGTCCATCGTCATCGGCATCTTCGCCTGGCAGTTCCTGGTGCGGCCGGTCGGGCACTTCTCGGCGCTCGCCGGCGGCGTCGCGCTCGGCGCGATGATGATCCCGCTCGTCACGCGCGCGACCGAGGAGATGATCCGTCTCGTGCCCGCCGCGCTGCGCGAGGCGGCGCTCGCCCTCGGATTCTCCCGCTGGCGAACGTCGCTGACCGTCGTGCTGCGCACGGCATTGCCGGGCATCGTCACCGGCGCGCTCGTCGCGGTCGCGCGCATCGCCGGCGAGACGGCGCCGCTGCTCTTCACCGCGTTCGGGAACCAGTTCTGGTCGGTCCGCGTCTCCGAGCCGATCGCCGCGCTCCCCCTGCAGATCTTCACCTATGCGATCAGTCCCTACGACGACTGGCACGCCCAGGCGTGGGCCGGGGCCCTCGTCCTCATCGGGCTCGTCCTCGTCATCAGCCTCGCCGCCCGCTTCGTCACCCGCGCCCGCTTCGGCGCCGGGGCCGACTAGCGTGACGCTCGCCGTGCCGGTGGCGACGGTGGCCGAGCGGGCGGAGGCCGCGCCCGCCGTACCGACCGCGGCCTCGCCGCGGCTCGCGACGCGGGCGCTCGAGGCGTTCTTCGGCGAGGTGCGCGCGGTGAAGGGCGTGGACGTGGACTTCGCCGATGGCGACGTGACGGCGATCATCGGCCCGTCGGGGTGCGGCAAGTCCACGCTCCTGCGCTGCCTCAACCGGATGCACGAGACGGTCAGCGGCGCGCGCGTCGCCGGCCGGGTGATGCTCGCCGGCCCCGACGGCGTGCCGCACGACATCTACGATCGCGGCGTGAACCCCATCGCGGTCCGCCGTCACGTCGGCATGGTCTTCCAGCGGCCGACCCCCTTCCCCACCATGTCCATCCGCGACAACGTCGCCGCCGGTCTGCGCGTCGCGCCGGGCGGGATGCCGCCGCGGCGCGCGGTGGACGAGATCGTGGAGGACGCGCTGCGGCGCGCCGCGCTCTGGGAGGAGGTGAAGGACCGACTCGGCGCGAGCGCCGTCGCGCTGTCGGGCGGTCAGCAGCAGCGCCTGTGCATCGCCCGCGCGCTCGCGACGCGGCCGAGCGTCCTGCTGCTCGACGAGCCGACGGCGTCGCTCGATCCGATCAGCACGCAGAAGGTCGAGGAGCTGGTCTACGAGCTGCGGCGCGGGATGACGATCGTCATCGTCACGCACAACATGCAGCAGGCCGCGCGCGTCTCCGACCGGACGGCGTTCATGCTCGCCGGCGAGCTGGTGGAGGTCGCGCCGACGAAGGCGATGTTCACCACGCCCAGGGATTCGCGCACCGAGGCCTACATCACCGGCCGGTTCGGATGAGCGCGCCGACGGTCACGTCTGCCCCGCGCGTGCCGGCACCAGCGGCGGCACCGCCCGGCCATCCGGGCTCGGTGATCGCGCGCGACTTCTCGTTCTGGTACGGACCGAAGCGGGCGCTGTTCGACGTCTCGCTGACGATCCCGCCGCGCTCGGTCACCGCGCTCATCGGCCCATCGGGGTGCGGGAAGTCCACCTTCCTGCGCTCGATCAACCGGATGAACGACCTCATCCCCGGAGCCCGCGCCGAGGGCGAGATCATGCTCGACGGCGTGCCACTCTACGGCGAGGGCGTGGACGTGACCGCGCTCCGCCAGCGCGTCGGCATGGTGTTCCAGCGCTGGAACCCGTTCCCGAAGTCCATCTACGCCAACGTCGCCTACGGGCCGCGGATCAACGGCACCGCGCGCACCCGCGCCGACCTCGACGTCGTCGTCGAGAGCGCGCTGCGGCGCGCGGCGCTCTGGGACGAGGTGAAGGACCGCCTCCGCCAGAGCGCGACGGCCCTCTCCGGCGGCCAGCAGCAGCGTCTCTGCATCGCGCGCGCGCTCGCGAACGAGCCCGAGGTGCTCCTCCTCGACGAGCCGGCGAGCGCGCTCGATCCGATCGCGACCCAGCGCATCGAGGAGCTGCTCTACGAGCTGAAGAGCGAGTTGACGATCGTCATCGTGACCCACAACATGCAGCAGGCGGCGCGTGTGTCCGACTACACCGCCTTCTTCTACCTCGGCCACCTCGTGGAGGTGGACGCGACCTCCCGGCTCTTCACGAGCCCGCGCGAGGCGCGCACCGAGGCCTACATCACCGGGAGATTCGGATGAGCCCCGCCCAGGCAGTCAGCACTCCGGGAGCCGGCGGCTTCCGCCACTTCCACGAACAGCTCGCCGACCTCAAGCAGCGGCTGCTCCATATGTCCGAGCGGTCCGAGGCGCTGGTGGATCTCGCCGTGGACGCGCTGCTCACGCACGACAAGGACAAGGCCGACGCCGTCATCGCCGGCGACCGCGAGATCGACCTCCTCGAGGTCGAGGTCGAGGAGCGCGCGGTTGCCCTGCTCGCGCTGCAGCAGCCGCTCGCCCGCGACCTGCGCTTCATCATCAGCGCGATCAAGATCTCGAGTGACCTCGAGCGCGTCGGCGACCACGCCGTCAACATCGCGCAGAGCGCGCAGCGGCTCGTCGCCTCGCGCGCCGACATCACGCCGGACCCCGAGATCCAGGACATGGCCCGCCGCGCGCGGAAGATGCTCTCGGACGCGCTCGACGCCTTCGTCCGCGCCGACGGCGCGCTCGGGCGCGAGGTGTGCAAGGCCGACGACCAGGTGGACGCCCTGCACGACTCGGTCTTCCGGATTCTCCTCACGCACATGATGGCGGACGCGCGCACGATCAATCCGTCGCTCGAGCTGTTCCTCGTCAGCCGCAACCTCGAGCGCGTCGCCGACCTCGCCACCAACATCGGCGAGGACGCGGTCTATCTCGCGGAGGGGAAGCAGATCAAGCATCGCTTCGAGGAGCTCGACGCCAGGGAGCCCGTGCCGCCGACCCTCGACCGCGCGCCGCAATAGCGTGGCCCGGCGCGCCGCCGCTCAGCCCCCGCGCCCGCGCGCGAGCGCGTCTGCCTCAGCCCGGGCGGCGGCCGCCGGGCGTGGTGAGGCAATGGACGGCGCACGCCGCATCGCCGCCATCGACATCGGATCGAACTCCATCCGCCAGATCGTCGCCGACGTCTCGCCGACGGGCGCGATTCGCGTCGTGGACGAGATGAAGGCGGCGCCGCGCCTCGGCGCCGGCATTCACGAGACGGGCGAGCTGGCCGAGCCGGCGATGCGCGCCGCCCTCGAGGCGCTGAGCCGGATGGTGACGCTCGCCCGTCAGCTCGGCGCGTCGCGCGTCGTCGCCGTCGCCACGAGCGCGGTACGCGACGCGGCCAACGGCCACGCCTTCCTCGACCTCGTGCACGAGGAGACGGGCCTGCGTACGAAGCTGCTCGTCGGCGAGGAGGAGGCGCGGCTCGCCTTCCTCAGCGCGCTCGCGCACTTCGACCTCGGGGCTGGCCGCGCCGTCGTGATGGACATCGGCGGCGGCTCGCTGGAGCTCGCGCTCAGCGCCGACGGGCTCCTCGAGCGGCTGCTCTCCTTTCCGCTCGGCGCGCTCCGCCTGACCGACGAGTTCCTGCGGCCCGATCCCCGCCGCCGCAAGGTGCGCGCGCTGCGCCAGCACGTCCGCGACGCCCTGCGCGACGAGATCGCGCCGCGCGACTGGTACGGCGCGCAGGTGATCGGCTCGGGCGGGACGTTCACCAACCTCGCCGGCATGCACCTGGCCCGGCAGGGCGTGCTCACGGCCCGCACGCTGCACGGTACGCCGGTGCCGCGCACGGACCTCGAGCACCTGCTCGACGCGCTCCAGGACCTGTCGCCCGAGGAGCGCCAGACGCTGCCGGGGCTCAACCCGGCGCGCGCCGACATCATCGTCGCGGGCCTGGCCGTCGCCGCTGAAGTGATGGCGCTGTTCGAGTCGCGCGACCTGCTCGTGTCCGCGTACGGCATCCGCGAGGGACTCCTTCTCGACACGGCGCACGTCACGCCGGCCGTCGCCGATCCGGGCGCGGCGCGCGAGCGCTCGGTGCGCGAGCTGGCCGAGCGGTCGCACTACGAGGAGCCGCACGCGCGGAGCGTCCAGCGGCTCGCCCTGCAGCTCTTCGACGCGCTCGGTACGCGGCTCGGCTGCGCCCCGGATGACCGTCAGACGCTCGCCGACGCCGCGCTGCTGCACGACGTCGGCTATCACATCAACTACCGCGCGCACCACAAGCACAGCTACCACCTCATCCTGCACGCGAGCCTGCTCGGCGTGCCGCCGGCGGAGCAGGTGGCGATCGCCAACGTCGCGCGCTACCACCGGGGCGCGCCGCCCAAGCGCAAGCACCGCAACTTCGGCCAGCTCGACCGCTCGCAGCGCGACCGCATCGCGCGTCTCGCCGCCCTGCTGCGCGTCGCCGACGGAATGGACCGCGGGCACGTCGGCGCCGTCGCCGACGTGAAGGTGCGGTGGCTCGAGCGGGCGATCCGCATCACGCCCGTGCCGGCCGACGGCGCGACGTCGCTGCGCCTCGAGCTGTGGGGCGCGGCGCGCAAGAGCGGGCTCCTCGCCGAGATCGCCGGACTGCCCGTCGAGATCGTGGCCGCCGACGGAACGGTGCTCACCAGCGACAGCGACGCGGACGAAGTGGACTGAACCCGCGACACCGGCGCGCGGGCGGCCAACCGGTCAGCTCGCGACGGGCGCCCGGTCGGCGACCGGCAGCGTCGGCAGCGCGCTGCGACTCGCCTCCTTGGCCGGCACGCGACTCATCGCGTACTCGGCCAGCGCGGCGATCGAGAGGCTCGGGTTGACGCCGGGATTGCCCGGCATGATCGAGCCGTCCACGACGTAGAGCCCCGGATAGCTGTGGACCTGACAGTCGAGGTCCACGACGCCTTCGGCGGCGTCGCGCCCGAACGGACAGCCGCCGAGGATGTGCGCAGTCATCGGGATGTCGAACAACCCCTCGTTGATCGAGCCCATCGGGATGCCGTTCACCCGCTGCGCGAAGTCGCGCGTCACACGGTGTCCGACGTCGATCTTCGTCGGGATCGTATGCACGTCGTCCGGGAGCGAGACCAGGTCGCGGCGGAAGAAGGTGAGCAGGCCGCGACCGAGCCGGAGCCGAATGCGGTTGTCCACGGTCTGCATCACGAGCACGATCGTCGTCCGCTCCGCCCAGCCGGGAAGGAAGTGCGTGCGCAGGAAGTCGACTGGACGACGCACGATCTCGAGCAGCGATCGCGCGATCCGCGCCGGCAGCCGTCCGCCGTCCACGATGGGGCCGCCGAGGAAGCGCATCACCGACGAGCCGCGCGGATAGCGCACCGGCTCGATCGTCGTCACCGGGTCGGCGTTGAAGATGGACGTGATCGCGACGCCGGCGGAGTAGTCCACGTCGCGGCCGCGGCTCACGACCCCGAGCAGCGCCTCGCTGTTGGTGCGAACGAGATCACCGAGCCGGCGCGAGAGGTCTGGGAGCGAGCGCGTGACGTCGCGGCAGCGCAGGAGCAGCCGCAGCGTCCCGAGCGCGCCCGCGGCGAGAACCACCTGCCGCGCCCGCACGACGCGCTCGGAGCGACGACCGGGTAACATCGCCGTCGCGCTGCGGTAGACGACCTCGTAGCGCGCACCGTCCGGCTCTCCCGCTGGCAGCGGGCGCACGTCGCGGACCTGGCATTCGGCGCGGACCTCCGCGCCCCAGCGCTCGGCGAACCAGAGGTAGTTCTTGACGAGCGTGTTCTTGGCGTTGTGTCGGCAGCCGACCATGCAGGCGCCGCAGTGCGTGCAGCCGCGCCGCGGCGGCCCCTGGCCGCCGAAGTACGGATCGGGAACCTCCTCGCCCTCCCTGCCCGGCTCACCGAAGAAGGTCCCGACGGGCGTCGGCTGGAAGGTGCCCGCGGTCCCGAGCTCGGTGGCGATCGAGCGAAGCACCTCGTCGGCCGGCCCGAGGCGCGGGTTCGCCGTCACGCCGAGCATGCGGCGCGCGGTCTCGTAGTGCGGAGCGAGCAGCGCGCGCCAGTCGGCGAGGTGCCGCCACGCCGGCGTGTCGAACGTCGCGTCATCCGGCGCCATCAGCACGTTGCCGTAGCCGAGGCTCCCGCCGCCGACCCCGGCGCCGTGCAGCACGAAGACGTTGCGGAAGGGGCTGATCTGCAGGATGCCGAAGCAGCGCAGCGTCGGCGCCCACAGGTAGCGCCGCAGGTTCCAGTTCGTGCGCGCGAAGTCCTCGTCGCGGAACCGCTTCCCGCGCTCGAGAACGAGCACGCGATACCCTTTCTCGGCGAGGCGCATCGCCGAGACGCTGCCACCGAAGCCGGAGCCGATGACGACGTGGTCGAACGTCTCGCTGGTCATGCGCGGAGCCTGCAGGGCGGACCGGTCTGTGTCCATCGGGGATCGCCGGACACAACGGCGGCTCTCGACTGTCGGCCTTCGGCCGTTGTCGGACAGGATGAACGGGATGAACGAGATGAACGGCACACCCCCATCGTGTTCATCTTTTGCATCCTGTCGATCGCTGAGAGCCGAGAGCCGTCCCTATCCCGGCACCACGTCGAGCTTCCCCGAGTCCCGCGCCATCCCCCACGAGTCGCGCAGCAGCAGCTTGTGCGTCGCGCGCTCCGGCTCGGCGCCCGGCGTACGCTGGGTGTAGGTGCCGTCGGCGGCGAGGTCCCAGGCCTGGCGGTTGTCGCTGAGGCAGACGTTGAGCAGCGCGCGGAGCCGGCGGTGGAGCGCAGGATCCTCGACCGGCACCACCGCCTCGACGCGGCGATCGAAGTTGCGCGGCATCCAGTCGGCCGAGCCGATGTAGTACTCCTCCGCGCCGCCGTTGGCGAAGTAGAACAGGCGCGAATGCTCGAGGAAGCGGCCGATGATGCTGACGACCCGCACGCGGTCGCTCACGCCGGGCGCGCCCGGCCGCAGGCAGCAGATGCCGCGGACGATGAGATCCACCTCGACGCCCGCCTGCGACGCGACGTAGATCGCGGCGATGGTCTCGGCATCCACGAGGGCGTTCATCTTCGCGATGATGCGCGCCGGGCGGCCGGCGCGGGCGTGCTCCGCTTCGCGCGCGATCATCTCGAGGAAGCGGCCGCGCATGTTGGCCGGAGCGACGAGCAGCTTCCGATACAGGCGCTGGCGCGAGTAGCCGGTGAGCGAGTTGAACAGGTCCGTGATGTCCGCGCCGATGGACGGGCTCGCGGTGAACAGCCCGATGTCGGTGTAGACGCGCGCCGTCTTCGAGTTGTAGTTGCCGGAGCTGACGTGGACGTAGCGGCGGATGCCGTCCGTCTCGCGGCGCACGACGAGCGCCGTCTTCGTATGCGTCTTGAGCCCCGGCACGCCGTAGACGACGTGAACGCCGAAGTTCTCGAGCGTGCGCGCCCAGGTGATGTTGTTCGCCTCGTCGAACCGCGCCTGCAGCTCGACGAGCACGGCCACCTGCTTGCCGCGCTGCGCCGCCTCGGTGAGCGCGCGGACGATCGCCGTGTCGCCGGAGGTGCGGTAGAGCGTCAGCTTGATCGCGAGGACGTGATCGTCGAGCGCCGCCTGTTGCAGAAAGTGCTCGACCGTCGCCGTGAACGAGTCGAACGGGTGATGGACGAGCAGGTCGCGCTCGCGGATGACGTCGAACATCGAGCGCGCCGGATCGCGGACCTCGGCCGGCACGAGAGCCGTGAAGGGCGGGTCGCGCAGCTCGGGAATGTCGAGCGTCGCGATGGACATGAGGTCCCCGAGCTCGAGCAGCGTGCCGGCGCTCCGCACGTCGCGCGGGGTCAGCGGCGCGACGCCAAGCTCCTGGTCGTCGCGGAGCTCATCGAGCAGAAGTGCGCAGAGCTCCGCGGGCATCCCGTCCTCGACCTCGAGCCGCACCACCTCACCGAAGCGACGCTCGAACACCTGCTCCTCGATCGCCTCGAGCAGGTCCTCGGGCTGCCCGATCTGGCCGAGATCGAGGTCCGAGTGGCGCGTCACCTTGAACGCGTGCCATCGCAGCACATCCATTCCGGGGAAGAGCGCGCCGAGGTTGGCGCCCATCACCTCCTCGAGCGGCACGAACTGGTTCGCGCGCCCGAACGACACCCAGCGCGGCAGGCTCCGCGGCACCTTGACCCGCGCGAAGTGCTCGCCGCCGGTCACCGGGTCGCGCAGCTCGACGGCGAGCGACAGCGACAGGTTCGAGATGTACGGGAACGGGTGCGCCGGGTCCACCGCCAGCGGCGTCAGCACGGGAAAGACCTGCGACTCGAAGAAGTCGTCCACCGTCAGCCACTCGGCGGGCGACAGGTCCTGCATCGTCACGAGACGCACGCCGCGCTCGGCGAGCGCCGGCAGCAGGACGCCGTGCAGGAGCTCTCTCGCCTCGGCCGTCAGCGCGGCGACGCGCCGGTCGATCGCGTCGAGCTGCTGCTGCGGCGTGAGGCCGCACGGCGGCGCCGCCGTCACACCGGCCGCCACCTGCCGGCGCAGCCCGGCCACCCGGACCATGTAGAACTCGTCCAGGTTCGTGCTGAAGATCGCGAGGAACTTGAGCCGCTCGAGCAGCGCGTTCCGCGGGTCCGCCGCCTCGTGCAGCACGCGGGCGTCGAACTCGAGCCAGCTCAGCTCCCGGTTGATGAGCGCCGGCGCTTCAGCGCCGGCGCAGGGCGGCGACGCGGGATCGGGCGAGGCGGGAGCAGGGCCAGGAGGCGGAGCGTCGATCATGGTCCTCCATAGATGCACGCGGGGGCCACGGGCAGGGAAGTCGCCCGCGGTCCCCGCCGCGTCACGGCCCGGTCACGGCTCCTCGCCGTGCGGCGCGCGAATCCCCCCGTCGCGCTCCCTACAGGTGGACGATAACCGCCAGCAGCCGGTACGCGATCGCCGCCATCACCCCGGCCGCCGGGATCGTCAGGATCCACGCCCAGACGATGCGGCCGGCGAGCCCCCAGCGCACCGCGCGGAGCCGGTTCGTCGCGCCCACGCCGACGATCGAGCCGGTGATCGTGTGCGTCGTGCTGACGGGAATGCCGTAGTGCGTGGCGACCGCGATCGCGAGCGCGCCGCCGGTCTCGGCGCAGAAGCCGCCGACCGGTCGCAGCCGCGTGATGCGCGACCCCATCGTGTGCACGATGCGCCAGCCGCCGAAGAGCGTGCCGAGCGAGATCGCGGTGTAGGCGCCAATCTCGACCCAGTACGGAATCGTGTTGGCGTCGGTGAGGTAGAGATGGTGCAGCAGCCCCGTCTGGGTCGCGAACAGCGACTTCGACGCGACGAGCAGCCCCACGATGATGCCCATCGTCTTCTGCGCGTCGTTGCCGCCGTGCGACCAGGAGAGGAGCGCCGAGCTCGCGAGCTGCGCGGTGCGGAAGACGCGGTCCACACGGCCCGGCGAGACGCGCTGGAACATCCAGAACACGGCCACCATCAGGCCGAACCCCGCCGCGAAGCCGACGAGCGGCGAGATCACGATGAAGGACAGCGTCTGGATCCACTTCTGGCCCCAGAGGATCGCGCCCATTCCCGCCTTGGCGACCGCCGAGCCGGCGTAGCCGCCGATGAGCGCGTGCGACGAGCTGGAAGGGATGCCGTAGAACCAGGTGATGAGGTTCCAGACGATCGCGCCGAGGAGGCCGCCGAGGATGACGTTGGCGTCCACGATCTTGGTGTCGATCATCCCGCTGCCGATCGCCTTCGCCACCGCCGTACCGACGGTGAAGGCGGCGACGAAGTTGAAGAACGCCGCCCAGACGACCGCCGCGAACGGGCTCAGGACGCGGGTGCCCACGATCGTCGCGATCGAGTTCGCCGAATCGTGGAAGCCGTTGATGAAGTCGAAGACCAGGGCGACGGCGACGATCGCGATGACGTACGTGATCACGGAGGTGGTCGTCCGCTAGCTGTTTTTGAGAGCGATGCTCTCGAGCGTGTTGGCCACGTCCTCACACTCGTCGAGCGCGGTCTCGAGCGTGTCGTACAGGTCCTTCCACTTCATGACCTCGAGCGCGTCGATGTTGCCGTCGAACAGCTCGCCGACCGCCTCGTGATAGGTGGCGTCGCCTTCCTCCTCGAGCTCCTTGATCTTCTGCGCCGACGCGGCCACCACCTTCTGCTGCTTCATGCCGCCGACGGCGACGCCGATCTCCTTCGCCGAGCGCACGAGGACGTCGGCGAGGCGGCCGGCCGGGTCGCGGCACTCCTTGATGCGGAACATCTTCGCGCGCCGGGCCGTGCCGTCGATGAGGTCCACGACGTTGTCGAGGCGCGAGGCGAGGACGTGGATGTCCTCGCGGTCGAGGGGCGTGATGAAGCTCTTGTCGAGGCGCAGGTTGACCTGATGGGTCAGCCCGTCGGCCTCGTGCTCGAGCTCCTTGATCGCCGCGACGTATTCGTCGAGACGCTCGGGGTGGGCGAAGAGCTTCGCGAGCAGCTCGGCGGAGGCGGTGATGCGCTGGGCGATCTGCGAGAACAGCTCGAAGAACTGCTCGTCGCGGGGGATGAGGCGCACTGAGGTCTCGAGGGGATCGGTGTGCGAGGCGGGCGGCGCCCGATACAACCACGGAGGCGACCGCCCGATGCGGCGGGGGCCGCGCGGCGCTGCGATCCATGCGCCTTACGCGGCCTCCCTCTCACGAGCTGGACGGGAAAATAGCCGTCCGCCGGCGGCCGGCGCAAATCGCGGCGCCCTTCCCGATCGCCGGAGCGCGCCGCCTGACGGTGCTCACGCGTTCGGATCCCACACCGCCCGCGCGTCCCCGGCCGTCGTCCGGCGGCGCACGAGGCGCGGGTTCTCGAACAGCTTCACGAGCGCGACGCCGGTGAGGAATCCGCCGACGTGCGCCCAGACGGCGACGCCGCCCGAGATCTCCGGACGCATCGGGCTGAGCTCGGGCAGCCCGGTGAGCACCTGCACGCCGAACCACCAGAGCAGCACGAGCCAGGCGGCGACGTGGAAGATGAAGAACGGGGGGAAGAACATCTTCACGCGGACGCGCGGGTAGAGCACGAGATACGCGCCGAGGACTCCCGAGATCGCTCCCGACGCCCCGACCGTGGGGATCGGCGACGCCGGGTTGACGAGCAGGTGCGCGGCCGCCGCCGCCAGACCGCAGATGAGATAGAACGCCAGGAAGCGGAACCGCCCCATGCTGTCCTCGATGTTGTTGCCGAAGACGCCGAAGAAGAGCGAGTTGCCGATGATGTGCCCCCAGCTCCCGTGGAGGAACATCGAGGTGAGCGGCGTGAGCCGGTTGATCGGCAGGTCGTCGATGACGCACGCCAGCCGCGGGCCGATGGGGACGGCGAAGCCGACCGGCAGACGGTGGGTGAGCTCGGCCGGGACGAAGCCGTAGTCGCAGACCGTCGCCGCGAGGGTGTACGGCTGGAGCCCCGCCTTCTCGACCAGGATCCAGACGGCGAAGGTCGCGGCGAGGATCGCGTAGGTCATCACCGGCGTGCGGAGCGTCGGGTTTTCGTCGCCGATCGGGAACATGCGGCCCTCGGTCCGTGGTGTCGCCTCGCGCCCGCCCACCCGCTCCGGGTAGCGCACGCGCGCGGCGCCCTGCCCCATCGCCAGTCTGACGCGGCCGACTGGCGCCTGCTGTCAAACTCCCTGCCAGACTGACGCAGATTCGCGGTCTCGCGCTTGCCCTGCCATCAGGCGTCCGCTGGGCCCCACGGCGCCACCACCAGGCAGCACCGGCATCGGGGTCGAACGGTCGAGCACCGACGTCCTCGCGGGAACGGCATTCGCACCGCGGGGCCTGGCGTCTTCAACTCCTCTCAGAGGTGACAATGGCAGATAAAGTCATCGGCATCGACCTGGGTACCACCAACTCCGTCGTAGCCGTGATGGAAGGTGGCGATCCGGTCGTCATCCCGAACGCCGAGGGCGGGCGGACGACCCCCTCGGTCGTCGGCTTCAGCAAGGACGGCGAGCGCCTCGTCGGGCAGATCGCCAAGCGGCAGGCGGTCACGAACCCGCAGAACACTGTCTTCTCCATCAAGCGCTTCATGGGGCGCAAGATGAGCGAGGTGACGGAGGAGATTAAGCGCGTCCCGTACAAGGTCGTCGCCGGCCAGAACGACGTCGCGACGGTCGAGGTCCAGGGCAAGCGCTACACGCCGCCCGAGATCTCGGCGATGATCCTCCAGAAGATGAAGCAGACGGCCGAGGACTACCTCGGCCAGAAGGTCGAGAAGGCGGTCATCACCGTCCCCGCCTACTTCAACGACTCGCAGCGCCAGGCGACGAAGGACGCGGGCAAGATCGCCGGTCTCGACGTCCTGCGCATCATCAACGAGCCGACGGCCGCCGCTCTCGCCTACGGTCTCGACAAGAAGAAGGACGAGAAGGTCGCGGTCTTCGACCTCGGCGGCGGCACCTACGACATCTCGGTGCTCGAGCTGTACGACGTCGAGGGCTCGCGCCAGTTCGAGGTGAAGTCCACCAACGGCGACACGCACCTCGGCGGCGACGACTTCGACCAGCGCGTCATCGACTGGCTCGTGGCCGAGTTCAAGCGCGACCAGGGCATTGATCTGTCGAAGGACCCGATGGCGCTCCAGCGCCTGAAGGAGGCGGGCGAGAAGGCGAAGATGGAGCTGTCCACGACGCAGTCCACGGACATCAACCTTCCCTTCATCACCGCCGACGCCTCGGGCCCGAAGCACCTCAACTACTCGCTCTCGCGCGCCAAGTTCGAGCAGCTCGTGGACGACCTCGTGCAGCGCACGATCCCGCCCATGGAGCAGGCGCTCAAGGACGCCGGCCTCAAGCCGACCGAGATCGACGAGGTCCTCCTCGTCGGCGGCTCGACGCGCATCCCGAAGATCCAGGACGTCGTCAAGAAGTTCTTCGGCAAGGAGCCGAACCGCGGCGTGAACCCCGACGAGGTCGTGGCGATCGGCGCGGCGGTCCAGGGCGCGGTGCTGACGGGCGAGCAGAAGGACGTGCTGCTCCTCGACGTGACCCCGCTGTCGCTCGGCATCGAGACGCTCGGCGGCGTGACCACGGTGCTCATCCCGCGGAACACGACGATCCCGACCAAGAAGAGCGAGACCTTCTCGACGGCCGACGACAACCAGACGACGGTCGAGATCCACGTGCTCCAGGGGGAGCGCGACCTGGCGCGCGACAATCGCACGATCGGGAAGTTCCAGCTCACGGGCATCCCGCCCGCACCGCGCGGCATGCCGCAGGTCGAGGTCACCTTCGACATCGACGCCAACGGCATCCTCCACGTCGCCGCCAAGGACAAGGCGACGGGCAAGGAGCAGAAGATCCGCATCGAGGCCTCGAGCGGGCTGTCGGAGGCCGAGATCGACAAGATGGTCAAGGACGCCGAGAAGAACGCGGCCGAGGACAAGCGGCGGCGCGAGGAGATCGACACGCGCAACCGCCTCGACAGCATGACGTACGAAGTCGAGAAGAACTCCAAGGAGTGGGCCGAGAAGCTCCCCGCGGAGCTCAAGAGCCGCCTCGACGCGAGCGTCGAGCGCGCCCGCAAGGCGCTCCGCGGCGACGACATGAACGAGATTCGCTCGGCGCAGGAGGAGCTGACGCGCACCTTCCAGGAGGCGGGGCAGTCCTTCTACCAGCAGGGCCAGGCCGGCGAGGCCGGAGCGGCGGCGGGCGCGCCGCAGGGCGAGCCCGCGACCGCGGGCGCGACCGCCGGCAAGCCGGAGGACGTCGTCGAGGCGGACTACGAGATCGTGGACGACGACAAGAAGTAACCCGCGCCCAGCGCGGTGCGCCGCGTCGGTTGCGGGCGCGTGAGACGAGAGCGGAGGTCTTCGCTCTCGTCTCACGCATTTCGGCCCCTCGCCCCGCGCCAGGCGTCGCCCGTCAGGCGACAACCCTGGCCGCGAGCGCGGTGTCGAACACGAGCGAGCTCCGCTAAACGCCATCCGCCGGCGGCGCGTAGCTCGAGGTGAGCGCGTGCCAGCGCGAAACCCTGGCGCGCCTGGTAGTGTAGATAGGACAACCCCCTCAGAGCGGATACACCGTATGGCAACTCCCTTCCCCCGGGCCCGGTTCGGGGCGGCGGTCGCGGGCGCCTTTCTCGGCGGTCTCGTCGTCGCCTCGGGCTTCGACCTCACGCGCTTCGGCTACGCGCAGAGCTCCACGACCGCCTCGCGCCCGACGGCGCAGGAGGTCAAGCCGCTCGCCGACGCCAGCAACGCCTTCGTCTCCATCGCCGAGCACGTGACCCCCGCCGTCGTCTCGATCGAGGCGTCGCGCGACGGTACCCGTGGCTCGACGCGCAGTCTGCGCGGCCGCGTGCCGCCCGGCATGGAGGAGTTCTTCCAGCAGTTCGACCAGCGCCAGCGCTCGGCGCCGAGCGAGGCGAGCGGCTCGGGCTTCATCGTCTCGAAGGACGGCTACATCCTCACGAACAACCACGTCGTCGAGGACGCCGACCGCGTCACCGTCACGCTCACCGATCATCGCGTCTTCAAGGCGAAGGTCGTCGGCCGCGACCCGACCACGGACGTCGCGGTGATCAAGATCGACGGGAGCAACTTCCCGACGATCGCGATGGGTGACGACGCGACCGCGCGCATCGGCGAGTGGGTCGTGGCGATCGGCAACCCGCTCGGCCTCGACTTCACCGTCACGGCCGGCATCATCAGCGCGAAGGGGCGCGGCGGCCGCGAGCTGCAGAACCTCCTCCCCTCGCGCTACGCGATCTCCGACTTCATCCAGACCGACGCCGCGATCAATCCCGGCAACTCGGGCGGGCCGCTGGTCAACATTCGCGGCGAGGTGATCGGCATCAACGGCGCGATCGCGAGCCCGACCGGCTTCTACACCGGCTACGGCTTCGCCATCCCGATCTCGCTGGCGAAGAGCGTGATGGACGACATCATCCGCTTCGGGAAGGTGCGCCGCCCGGTGCTCGGCATCGCCATCGACGACGCGACGCCGGAGGACGCGCAGGTGGCGGGGCTCAAGACGATCGCCGGCGTGAAGGTCGGCGGCTTCAACCCGACCGACGACAGCCCGGCCGAGAAGGCGGGCGTCGAGCCGGGCGACGTGATCATCGCCGTGGACGGCAAGCCGGTCGACCGCGTCAGCACGCTGCAGCGTATCGTCCGCATGCACGAGCCGGGCGAGACGATCTCGGTGGACGCGATGCGCTACGGCACGCGGAAGTCGTTCAAGATCCGGCTCGCCGAAGCGCCGAGCGACGACCAGGTCGCGACGCGCGAGACGACGAAGGACGTGAGTCCGGCCGGGATGGTGACCGGCAAGCTGGGAATCGCCGTCGAGCCGGTGACGGCGGACTTCGCGCGCGAGTTCAGCCTGACGTCGGACCAGCGCGGTCTGCGCGTCGTGGACGTGACGCACAGCGGACCGGCGTACGGCAAGCTGTTCGAGAACACGGACGTGATCACCGAGGTGATGTACCCGGGGCCGCGCCGCGCCGTGCACAGCGTCGCCGACCTGCAGCAGGCGATGGACCGTCTCAAGAACGGCGACGTGATCAGCCTCTTCGTCGTGCAGGTGACGCCGCAGGGCTCCTCGACGCGCGTCGTGAATGTGAGAGTGGGCGGGTGACGGAAGTCGAGGGTGCAGGGTTTAGGGTCTAGGGTATACCGAGCCGCCCGGGAGGCATCACGACGCTTCCCGGGCGGCTCGTCTATCCCCTACCCCTGGCATTATCTTCTGCACCATCGCGAACGTGGTGGAACTGGTAGACACGCGAGACTTAGGATCTCGTGCCGCAAGGCGTCCGGGTTCGAGTCCCGGCGTTCGCATGATCGAGCAGGCAGCATCGGATAGGACCGGGAGTCCAGCGCGGACGACGCACGAAGCGGGAACGTGCGCGTCCGCGCTTCGCGTTGGTGGCTCGGCGGCGCGCGCATGGGATGCGGCGCCGCATCGCACTCACCATTCGCGCGAGCGACTCGCATGTCCGACGTCACCCGATCCGCCGCCGCACGCCGCGCCGCCACACGCTGCGCATCCGGCGCGCGTCGCCCACCCGTATCGCCGATGGCGGCGCCGCATGCGGGCCGCTGACGCCGCGCACTGCGAGCGCGCCGTGCGCGAGCACGCGCGCACGTTTGCGCTCGCGAGCCGCTTCCTTCCCGAGTCCAAGCGCCGCGCCACCTTCGCCCTCTACGCCTTCTGCCGCGCGGCCGACGACATCGTGGACGCCGGACAGGTGCGTCACGACGCCGCCGTGGCGCGCCGGCTCGCGGAGCTGGGCCGCCAGCTCGACGAGGCGCTCGCCGGCCGACCGACGACGCCGCTCTTCCGCGAGCTCGCGTGGGCCGTGCGCGAGTACGACGTCCCCGTAGCCGTGCTCCACGAGCTGCTCGACGGCGTCGCCCGTGACCTGCGTCCGGCGCGCTACGGAAGCTGGCCCGAGCTCGCGCGCTACTGCGAGGGCGTCGCGAGCAGCGTCGGCGAGATGTGCACCCACGTGTTCGGCGTGCCCGGCGACGACCGCGCCCGCCGCAGCGCGCTGCGCTACGCGCGCGCGCTCGGCGTCGCGATGCAGCTCACCAACATCCTGCGCGACGTCGGCGAGGACGCGCGCGCCGGACGATGCTACCTCCCCGACGACGACCTCGCCCGCTTCGGGCTCGACGCGGAACGCGTCCTGGCGGCGGCCCGCACCGCGTGGTCGCACGGCGGGCGCGGCACGCCACTCGCGAGCGACGAACGGTGGCGAGCGCTGATGGCGTTCGAGATCGAGCGGGCCCGCGCCATCTACGCGACGGCGATCCCCGGCATCGCGCTCCTCGTGCCGGACACGCGGCGGTGCGCCTCGGCCTGCGCGTGGGGCTACGCGGCGATCCTCGGCGCCATCGAGCGGAATGAATACGACACCATCTCGCGCCGCGCCTGTGTCGCTGGGTGGGCGCGCGTCGGCGTGCTCTGGGACGCCTGGCGCGGGAAGGGCGCGGCGCTCCCGCCCGACGACGTCGCGCGTACGGCGCCGGCGCCGCAGTGGGAAGCGTCCGCCGGCGACACGTACACGGATCTGGTGAAATGGGCCTGACCAACCGCGAGCTCCTGTCGACGAACGAACGACTCGCGCCGCGCGCCGCCGACACCCGGACGCGCGCCCTGCCGGCGCCGGGCAGCGATCTCGCGACGCGCGCCGCGCGCGCCGCCGGGCCGCTGCTCGTCGCCCACGCCGCGCTGGTGCTCTTCTCCACCTGGGCGCTCTGCACCTTCCTCGCGGGACCGCCGCCGGCGTGGCTCGACACGCCCACCAACCAGCGCGTGCTCCGCTTCGCGTGGTCGTTCTCGGGGCCGACCTACGTGACGCTCGGCGCCATCGCCGCGCTCTGTCACGCGAGCGGGAAGTTCGGCTGGCGTCGTGCCGGCGGGCTATTCGCCGCGGGCTACGCGATCTCGCTCGGCGCCGAGCTGCTGGGTACGGGCACCGGCTATCCCTTCGGGCCCTACTCGTACACCCCGCTGCTCGGCTACATGGTCGGCGGGCGGGTGCCCTTCCCGATCCCGCTGTCGTGGTTCTTCATGGTGTACTCGTCGCTCGCGATCGTCGGACGCGTCGTCCGCCCGCGCGCCGGTCTCGCGAACAAGCTGCTCTGGTCGGTGTTGGGCGGCGCCGTGCTGACCGCGTGGGACGTCTCCATGGACCCGGCGATGACGGCGGCGACGCACCACTGGGTGTGGCACGTGAAGGGCGCGTTCTACGGAATGCCCTACAGCAACTGGGTCGGTTGGTGGCTCACCGGCTCGGTCGTGGCGTTCGCGATGATGAGCATCGTCCCGCGGCGCGAGATCGCCGAGCGGCTGTCGCCGTCGCGCTTTCCGCTCGTGCTCTACGCGGTGAACGGCGTCATGCCGCTCGCCCTCTGCCTGCGCGACCATCTCTGGTGGGCGGTGGTGTGGGGTGCGCTCGCGATGCTGCTGCCGCTCGCGCTGGCGAGGCCCGGCCGCGCGATCCCCGCGATGGTGCGCCAGTGAAGATCGTCGTCATCGGCTCGGGCTTCGGTGGGCTGAGCGCGGCCATCCGGCTGCAGGCGCAGGGGCACGAGGTCACCATCCTCGAGCAGCGCGACAAGCCGGGCGGCCGGGCGTACGTGTACCAGCAGGACGGCTTCACCTTCGACGGCGGCCCGACCATCGTCACCGCGCCGTGGCTCATCCACGAGCTGTTCGCGCTCGCCGGCCGCCGCAGTGAGGACTACCTCTCGCTCGTTCCGCTCGACCCGTTCTA
This sequence comes from Gemmatimonadaceae bacterium, assembly GCA_035554795.1. GTDB lineage: Bacteria > Gemmatimonadota > Gemmatimonadetes > Gemmatimonadales > Gemmatimonadaceae > DATMHT01. The sequence goes on from DATMHT010000036.1 coordinate 27,121, forward strand.
CAACGTTCGCTTCGAGGACGGCTCGGTCTTCCGGTACAACGGCGACCGCGCGTCGGTGATCGAGCAGATCCGCCGCTTCAATCCCGACGACGTTGCAGGCTACCTCCGCTTCGCCGAGGCGACCGAGAAGATCTTCCGCACGGGGTTCTCGCTCATCGACCGTCCGTTCACGCGGCTCGCCGACATGGCGCGCGTCGCGCCGGATCTCGTGCGGCTCAAGTCGCACCAGTCGGTGGCGCGGCTCGTCAACGGCTACATACGGAACGAGCGGCTGCGCCAGGTCTTCAGCTTCCATCCCCTCCTCGTCGGCGGCAACCCGTTCCAGACGACGTCCATCTACGCGCTCATCCACACGCTCGAGCAGAAGTGGGGCGTCTGGTTCGCGATGGGCGGGACGGGGGCGATCGTGGAGGCGTTCGCGCGACTCTTCGCGGAGCTCGGCGGCACGCTGTGCCTCGAGAGCGAGGTCGAGGAGATCGTGATCGGCGAGCGCAGCGGGCGGGCCGAGGGCGTGCGGCTGCGCGGCCCGGCGCGCGAGATCGTGCCCGCGGACGCGGTCGTCAGCAACGGCGACGTCGCGACGACCTACATGCGACTCGTGCCGTCCCGCTTCCGCCGACACTCCACCGACCGGCGGCTCGAGCGCCTGCACTACTCGATGTCGCTGTTCGTGATCTACTTCGGCACCGACCGGCGGTACGACGACGTCGCGCACCACGAGATCCTCATGGGCCCGCGCTATCGCGGCCTGCTGCACGACATCTTCAAGACGAAACGGCTCTCGCGCGACTTCTCGCTCTACCTGCACCGCCCGACCGCGACGGACCCCTCGCTCGCGCCGCCCGGCTGCGACGCGTGGTACGTGCTGTCGCCCGTCCCACACCTCGGCGGCGACACCGACTGGCGCGCGGCGGCCGGCCCGTACCGCGACGCGATCATGAAGTACCTCGAGGAGCGGTACCTGCCGGGGCTCTCGAAGCACGTCGTCACCGAGATGCGCATCGATCCCCTGCACTTCCGCGACACGCTCGGCAGCCACCTCGGGAGCGCGTTCTCGGTCGAGCCG
>DATMHT010000037.1:0-12733 GCA_035554795.1 Gemmatimonadaceae bacterium
TTCCTTCATCGTCGGCATCGTTCACCTCCGTCGGGACGGCATGATGCCCGGACTCGCGAGCGCGTGGGGAACTTGGCGCTTTTCAGAGGTACCGAGCATAGTCGACGACGCGAGCGAGCGCTGTCGTCGAAATGCCTGACAAGAGGGGGCCGTGCCGTGAGCGCGGCTCCGTCGCCGCCTGGCGTCGGACGAGATCGCTGCGCTCGGCGCGGGCCGTGCGCGAGCACGCCAGTCGTCGCCCGCTACTGGAGCTGGATGTACAGCGGCACCGGCCAGAGCCGCAGGATCTCGCCGCGCGGGGTCGGCGGCGAGTCGTTCTTCCGCTTCGTGAACTGCTTCCACCCGGTGAACTGCACCGGCTCGCGCTTGATGTCGCGCCAGTAGGTGTCGCGCTTCATCCACGGCGGGCCGAAGCCGTCCATGTCCATCACGATCTGCACGCGCGGGTCGAGCTTGATGTTCTTCGTGTTCGTCACGCCACCGGGCGTGAAGCGGTGCACGACGAGGATCTTGGGCGGCAGCTTGTGCTCGTCCACGAGCTTCGCGAGGAAGCGCGACGCGTAGTTGATGTCGGCCGCGTCGTACGTGCCGACGCGCCGGCCGGGAACGCCGCCGCTCTTCATCGAGAACTCGGGGTCGATGGCCAGGTGCACGTCGGGGCGCACGAGGAACTTCTCGATCCACGGCAGCTCCGCCTGCAGCGTGCTCTGGCCCACCTGCAGGTCCACGAACAGCAGCGCGTTCCGGCTCCGCGCCCAGCCGTACACCTTCTCGACCATCGCGCTGTCGTGGCGCGTCCGGTACTTCCCGCTCGGGCCCGGGTACCCGTCGGCGACGAGCACGATCACGTGCAGCGCGGGCTGCACGGGGTGGGCGCGGTCGAGCCGGTTCCACGCCGCCACCTCCGCGTCGAGCTTGCGCAGCATCTGCTCGGGCGGGAGCGCGCCGAGGATGCCCATGCGCTTCGAGAGCGGGTTCCCGTAGAACGCGACGATGCGCTTCGCCGGGAGGATGCTCCCCGGCAGCGGCGCGGGCCCCTTCACCGGCCAGAGCGAGTCGAGGTCGCTGCCCGTGTCGCGGAACGCCGGGTGGCGATCGCCCACCTTCGAGCCGAGCAGCGGGCGGGCGGCGGCGGCCCGCGGCCGCGTCGTGTCCGGCGTCGCACCCTTGGCCGCCGCGGGTTTGGCCACGGCCGACGGTCGCGTCGCGGCGCGAAGAGGCAGCGTATCCATCACGGTCGCGCGCCGCGCCGCCTCGAGCGAATCCACGGTGTCCGCCGGTGCCCGGGGCACCGTGTCACGGGTCGCGCCCGGTGCACGCTGCGACGACGACGTCTCCTCGGCGCCGGCGCGCGGCGCGCGCTCGGCGCAGGCCACGGCGAGCGAGGCCGTGAGCCCGCCGAGGAGCGTGCACAGCCGAACGGTGGATCGGGCAAGCGGGCGGAGCGGCATGAGCGACCGAGCGAAGGGATGGACGGAGGTACGAGGGCACGATGGCGCCGCGTCGCGTCGCACGGAAGGCCTCCCGTAGCGACGGCGGCGCGCGTCCCGGCGCACGTGATGCAGCGCACGTGATGCGCAACACGTCGGTCGTCGGCTGACGCCGCGTCGCCGGCGCACCTGGAGAGCCGCGCACATCAGTGGACCCGGCGCCCGCGGCTCGGCCGGAACGTCCGAGAAGCGCCGGGCAGGAGGAGATATGAAGAGATCCACCGCCCTCGGCATGGCCGTGGTCGGCGGGGCGCTCGCGCTTCGCTCGATCTCACCGGCGCGGCGGCCTCGCCTCGGCGCCGCGATGCGCCGTCGGATGCTCGGCGGGATGGAGCAGATGATGGCGAGCATGCCCGAGGATGCGCCGCCGAAGTTGATCATGTCCGTCCTGCCACGGCTGCGCGATCAGAACGACGAGATGATCGCCATGCTGCGGGAGCAGAACGAGCTCCTGCGACAGCAGCTGAACGCGGCTCGGGGAGCTGCGCCAGCGTAGTCGCGCCCGCCGCGGTCCGGCCGCGGTCGACCCTTCGTTTCGCCCAGTGCCCGACCGCGCGGCGCGAGCGAAGCGTTAGGCGGGATCACTCTCGCGCGCGCTCGACGTTGACCTGTGCGACGCACGGCTGGATGTTCCGGGTCGTCGCGGGCCACCGCCGGTCGCGCGCGAGAGTCGCATCCACGCCTTCCCTCGCTCCGTCATGTATTTCTTCCGGTCGTCGCGCGGCTCGTGGCACCTCCGACCGATCCACGCGTGCGCGCTCCTGCTCGCGGCCTGCGCCCATCCGTCCGCCGGCGGGCCCGCGGCCGAACGTGCGGCGCCGGCGACCGCGACCTTCGCGAACCCGATCGTCGCGACCGAAGCGGGAGATCCGTGGGTCGTGCGTGAGGGCGACCGCTACTACTTCACCGCCACGCTCGAGCCCGAGGGCGGCGTCTGGGTGTGGGAGTCGCCGACGCTCACCGGCCTCGGGAGCGCGCCGCGCAAGGTGCGTGTGTGGTCGGCGCCGCCGAGCGGGCCGACGAGCCGCCAGATCTGGGCGCCCGAGCTGCACCGGCTGGGCGGGCGCTGGTATCTCTACTTCACCGCCAGCGACGGCGTGGACGATCACCACCGCCACTACGTGCTCGCGGCGAAGACGGACGATCCGCTCGGACCCTACGAGTCTCCCGTCCGCGTGGACCCGGCGTTCGAGCACTACGCGATCGACGGCAGCGTGCTCGCCATGCCCGACGGCCGACTCTATTTCCTCTACTGCGCCGGCGGGCCCGAGAACGGTGTCTACATCGCGCCGATGTCGGAACCGACGCGCGTCAGCGGGCCGGGCGTGCGCATCGTACGCGGCACGGAGCCGTGGGAGCACGGCTGGCGACACACAGCCGCCGGCTGGGAGCGCGACGCCGGCTACTGGGTGGAGGCGCCCGAGGCGCTGGTGCACGACGGCCGCGTCTTCCTCGCGTACTCGGCCGGCCACACGGCCACGCCGTACTACTACGTCGGACTGATGACGCTCGCGCCGGGCGCGGACCCGATGGACCCCGCGGCGTGGAGCAAGCGCCGCACGCCGATCCTCGCGCCGGTGGACGCGCCGAACGGCGGCACCGACGGCGGCGCCTACACCACGGGGCACAACGGCTTCACATTGTCGCCGGACGGCCGCGAGAGCTGGATCGTCTACCACGCGAAGGACCGCGCGGTCTGGGGCGGCCAGACGCCCGACACGGGCGCGCGCGTCGTGCGGTCGGTGCGCGCGCAGCGGTTCACATGGGACGCCGACGGCACGCCGCGATTCTCCGCGGTCGTGCCGAGCGGCGTGCGGCTGCGGCGGCCGTCGGGCGAGTAGACGGCCGCGCGCGGGCCGCCTACTTCTTCCCCAGCAGCAGCCACTGGATCGCGCCGGAGATCTGCATCCCCGCCGGCGCGTCGTAGTTCGACAGCACGACGATCGTCCAGTCGTCGTCCCAGAGCATCTCGACGTCGGAGTCGAGCCCCGTGTCGGGGTTGCTCCCCGGGTGGCTGACGACGCGGTGACCGTCGCGGTCGGCGTCGTAGAAGCCGTAGGCGTACTTCACGGGTCCGCCGTCGCCGAGCGGCATCACGCCATGCGTCACGAGCGCGGCCGTCGCGGGACGCAGCAGCTTGCCCGTCCGCAGCGCGCGGGTGAAGCGGAAGAGATCCTCGGCGGTGTAGCTGCCGCCGCCGAACGCCGCGAGCATCGCGCTCAACTGGAGGGCGGGGTCGGAGCCGTCGGCGTTCGGCCGCCGCGGCTCGACACCGAGCGGATCGGTCTCGCTGAAGCGCGCGTAGCCAATGGCGCGGTCCGGACCGCGGCTGACCCCGGCGTGATCGGTGTGCCGCATCCCCGCCACCTTCCAGACGTGGTCGCGCAGGTAGTCCTCGTAGCGCTGGCCGCTCAGCTTCTCGACGATCGCGCCGAGCACCGCGTAGCCGCCGTTGCTGTACTCGAAGCGCGTGCCGGGCGCGAAGGCAAGGGGCGCGTCGGCGAAGGTCGGCAGCATCTCGCCGTGCGTCCGGAAGTCGTGGCGCGCCGTGAAGCGCGGCGACTGGAAGACGTCGGGCACGCCGGCGCTGTGCGTGAGCAGGTCGCGGACGACGATGCGGCGCGCCGCGTCGCGGTTCGGGTACTCGGGGAGCACCGTCGCCAGCGTGTCGTCGAAGCGGAGCTTCCCCTGCTCGACGAGCTGCGCGATCGCGACGCCGGTGAACATCTTGCCGACGGACGTCGTGCCGAAGCGCGTCTCGCGCGTGTTGCGGATGCCGTGCTCGCGGTCGGCCATGCCGAGCGCCTCGTGCACGAGGATGCTGTCCCCCTTCGCGACGAGCACGACGCCCGAGAAGCGGTCGGCGGCCGCTTCCTGGCGCACGCGGTCGCGGATCGCGTCGGCAATGGCCGCGTCGGTCTTCAGGCCCGTCGGCCAGGGTGGCGGCGGCTTCGTCGGATCGTCGAGGGCGATCGTCATCACGCTCTCCATCTGGTCGCGCTGCGCGGCCGACGTCACCACCTCGACGCCGAGCCACCGGTCGACGCGGCGGGCGTGCATGAGGATGCGCAGCGTCCGCTCGTCCATGGCGTGCAGGCGCACCACGTCGAGTCCACCGCTCTGCGCGTGGAGCTTCGTGAGCGTGCGCGCGAACCACGCCGGCGTGCGTCCGCGCTCCATCTGCGACGCGGCATTGTGCGCGAAGAAGGCGTGGATGGCGGCCGAGTCGCCGCCGTTCACGAGGTCGATCAGCTCATGGCCGAGCCGGCCGACCGGCGTGTCGGGGAACGCGGGCGGCGGCGGCGCGGACTTGCCGCCGGCGGAGGCCGACGGCTGCGCGCCGACCGGCGCGGTGACCGCGAGCAGCGCGAGGGCGGCGATGGCGAGGATGCGGGACATGGCTCCATCCTTTGGTGGGAGGGTCGGGATCCGGTGACGCGTGGACGTCTTCGCTCTTCCTCCTCTCGACACCGGCCGGCTCGCCGCTGCTTGAACGGCCGCGAAGATTTCTTTCCCCGCCTCGGGAAACCGCCTCCGTCCCTCGTCGTAGTCCCATCGTGACCGTCTCCCACCACGGTGTTTCCATTCTCTCCGACGCGGTCGCCGCGATCACCGGTAGCCACGCCGCGGCCGGCCGCGCCGCGCGGCTCGAGCGCCTCTACCGCGCCCATGCCTCGGACGTCTTCGGCGTCTGTCTGCGCATGACCGGCGACCGGGTGCGCGCGACCGAGCTGGCGCAGGACGTCTTCGTCCGCGCCTGGGAGAAGCTCGACCTGCTGCGCGACGAGACGAACGCCGGCGCCTGGCTCGGGCGTATCGCCACCACCGTCGTGCTCAACGCGCGGCGCGCCGACCGGCGGCGATGGGCTCGCGTCGAGCCGGTGGAGGACCTCGCCGCGCTCGCGCCGGTGAGCCTCCGCACGCCGCTGCCGGTGCGACGCATGGATCTCGACACGGCGATGCACGGCCTGCCGGAGCGGGCGCGGATGGTCTACGTCCTGCACGACGTCGAGGGCTACGCGCACGACGAGATCGCGACGATGATGGGCGTCGCCCCCGGCACGGTGCGGGCGCAGCTCCACCGCGCGCGGCGGCTCATGCGGGAGGCGCTGCACGCATGACCGCTCCCCTGCCCTCGCCGCATCTCGCCGACGACCGGCTCGACGACTACGCGGACGGCCTGCTCGACGCGCCGGCGCGCGAGGCGACGCGCGCGCACCTCGACGGCTGCGCGGCGTGCGCCGAGCGGCTCGGCGAGCTGCGCGCCCTCCTCACGCTCTCGGCCGCCGAGCGCCGCCCCGTCGAGCCGCCGGCGGAGCTGTGGCCCCTCATCGTCGCGTCCACGATCGAGTGGCCGCGGCTGCGGCAGCAGGTGCTGCGCTCGATGCGCGTGCCGCTCCTCGTGATGGCCGCGATCCTGATCGCGCTGTCGACGGCGGCGACGGCGTGGGTGGTGCCGCGCCTGTCGGCGATCGTGCACGCCGATGCCGCCGCGCCCTCGCTCTCGACGATCCTCGACGAGGACGCCGACTACGACCGGGATCTCGCCGGGCTCGACCACGAGCACGGCCCCGTCGAGCGGGCGCGGGTCCGCGATCTGCGCCAGCGCCTCGCCGCCGCCGACTCACGCCTCCGCGGCGCTTCCGACGACGAGGCGTTCTACCTGGCGCTGGCCGAGCGCGAGCGCGTCGTGAAGGAGATCCGGCCGCTGTTCGGACGGGCGCCGCGGCCGCCGCGCGCGCCCGTGCCGGCGTCGCCGGGCGCGGTGCCCAGGTAGCAGCGGTCAGGGTCGCCGAGCCACGCCGACGCGCGCTGCGTCGGCCGCTTCGAGCGAGTGCGGGAATAAGCGCGGTGCTGCTCCGGTCTTGGCCACAGGAGACCACACACCGCACCATCCCATCACCGCGCGGAGCACTCCATGTCGACGTTCATCACCGACGAGCACAGCAACGGCGGCGCCGACCGGCGCGGCTTCCTCAGGTGCATGGCCTGCGCGGGCACGGGCGTGCTCCGGACGATCGAGGGAGGCCTGCTCAGCTCGACCGCGCCGGCCCGAGGCGGGAGCATCCGCGACGACTGCCGCTTCACGCCGAAGGTCGCAGCGGTAGCGGCGGCCGGGCGGGTGACGTGGGTGAACCACGACGACGTACCGCACCAGATCGTCAGCGCGAACAGGCGCTTCCCGCCCTCGCCGGTGCTGGACACGGGGGAGCGCTACGAGCACGCGTTCGACCGAACCGGCCGCTTCCTGTACTTCTGCTCCATCGACCCGACGCTGACCGGCGCGGTGGAGGTCCGCTGACATGGCGCCGCGCCACATCGTGAACGCCGTCCCCACCCAGACCCTCTCGAGGTACTCGAAGATGAAGTCCTTCATGAACACCATGGGCCCGCGCGCTGGCACCTGTGCCACGGCGCTCACCACGATCGTGCTGCTGCTCGGCTGCGGCGGCGGGGCCACGGATCCGAGCCGCAGCCAGCCGCCCCCGGCCGCCGCGAAGACGGTGAATGCGACGGCGTCACTGGCATTCGATCCGGCCTCGCTCACGGTGACGGCGGGCGACACGGTCACGTTCGCCTTCGGCAACGTGGAGCACAACGTCTTCTTCGACGCGCAGAACGACGCGCCCGCCGACATCGGCGGCAGGAACGCGCAGGTCTCCGTCAGGCGCGTGTTCGCCACCGTCGGAACGTACCGCTACACCTGCCACATCCACCCGTCCATGAGCGGCACCGTGGTCGTGCGTGCCCCTGGCGGCACGACCAGGTCGGGGTACTGATGCCGACGCCGCGGCGGGCACGCGCCGGCGCGCGCGTCGTCGCCCTGCTCGCGGCGCTCGCCGGCGCGGCTGGGGCGGCGGCGCCGGTGAGCGCGCAGTGCCGGCCGCCCGCGTCGAGCCACGAGGCGCGGCTGCTGGCCTTCTACGCCGCGCCGATCGCCTTCTCACCCGCGACGGCGCCGGAGCGAATTCCCGCGGGGGCGGTTCGCGTCGGAGCGGAGGCCGCGCCGGTGCCGATCCCCGAGGCCGCGCTACGGCAGACGAGCCTCTGCTATCAGAGCAGCACGCAGAGCACACGCCTCGCGCCCCTCTTCGGCCGCCCGCGGGTCACGATCGGATTGCCGGCCGGCCTCACGCTCGAGGGAAGCTATCTGCCGCCGGTCACCGTCGGTGGTGCGACGCCATCTCTCTTCAGCATGGCCATCGCCCGCACGCAGCCGCTGCCCGGGAGCGGCGGACGCGCCCTGGTGGCTCTTCGCGTGCACGGCACGGTCGGCAGCGTGCGCGGGGCGATCACCTGCGCCCTCGACCAACTGCAGCAGCGCGACCCGGCCGCGCCGTGCTACGGCACGCAACCGTCGCGCGACACCTTCCGTCCCGACATGGTCGGCGGCGAGGCGACCGTCGCGGTCCGTGCGTGGCGCGGCCGGGTCGCGCTCTACGGCGGCGGCGGCGTGACCTGGCTGCGCCCGCGCTTCCAGGTCGGCTTCACGGACGCGGCCGGCGTGACCGACGCCACGCGCGTCAGCGTGGACCTGCGACGCGGCACGCTGCTCGGCGGCGTCACCGCCCACGCGTCCCGCACGCTCGACCTCGAGGCACAGGCGTACGTCGTCCCCGCCGACGTCACGACATGGCGCCTCGGCGCCGGCTACCGGCTTCGCTGAGCGATGCACGCCCTCGGCACTCGCGATGTTCGCCGATCACGCCGGCGTCGACGGCGGCGCGCGCGCGGAGCCAGCGCGGCCGGCGTCGCGTCGAGCAGCGGATGACGCTTACTTCAGTGGACGAGCGCGTCCACGGAGGAAGCAGCGCATGCGGATCGGCATCCTTGGGTCGGGGCTGATGGGCGGGAAGCTCGGGACGATCTTCGCGCGGGCCGGCCACGACGTGGTCTTCAGCTACGCGCGCAGCCGGGAGAAGCTCGAGCGGCTCGCGCGCGACGCCGGCGGGAAGGCGCGGGCGGGCACGCCGCTCGAGGCGGCGCGCGACGCGGACGCGGTCCTGCTCGCCGTGAACTGGTGGAACCTCGACGACGTGCTGCGACAGGCCGGCGACCTCGCGGGCAAGGTGGTCGTGTCCTGCTCCCTGCCGATGGGGCCGGACAACGCCGGCCTCGTCGTCGCCCACACGTCGTCGGGGGCCGAGGAGCTCGCGCGCAGGCTGCCCGGCGCCGCCGTCGTCTCGGCGTTAGGCAGCGTGCCGAGCGAGGTGCTCTTCGCCGTCTTCGAGGCGCGGCACGGCGACAGGCGCCCCAGCCTCGTCTACTGCGGCGACGACGAGCGCGCGAAGGACGTCGCCGCGCGGCTGATACGCGACGTCGGCTTCGACCCGGTCGACGCCGGGCCGCTGCGGATCGCCCGGTACGTCGAGCCGTTCACGCTGCTCGTCGGGCAGCTCGCGTACGAGGGCGAGAGTGGCCCGGCGTTGGCGTACCGGTTCGAGCACTTCGAGGAGCGGGCCTGACGGCGGTGCGTCGGGAACTCCCCGAGGGTGGGTGCGCGTAGGTGTTCGAGTACGCCCACGCGCGCTCGTCCTCTCGTTGTCGGACGAGCGTGGCGCGGGCCGGACTATTCGACGAGGAGAGCCGACATGAGCGAGAGGGACAGCGGAGCGCGCTCGGCGGTCGCCGCCGGGCGACGGACGGAGGTGGCCGTGCTCGCCGGCGGCTGCTTCTGGGGCGTCGAGGAGATCCTGCGCGAGGTGCCCGGCGTGATCGACACGGACGTCGGCTACACCGGCGGCTGGCTCAAGAACCCGACGTACCACGACACGCACGACAGCAGGTCGGGCCACGCCGAGGCGATCCGCGTGACGTTCGACCCGTCGGTGCTGAGCTACGAGGATCTGCTCGAGAAGTGGTTCTTCCGGCTGCACGACCCGACGACGCTCAACCGCCAGGGGAACGACGTCGGCACGCAGTACCGATCCGCGATCTTTCCGCAGAGCGAGGAGCAGCGCGAGATCGCCGAGCGCGTGAAGGCGCGCGTGGACGCGTCGGGCAAGTGGAAGCGGCCGATCACCACGAGCATCGAGCCGGCGTCGGAGTGGTACAGCGCCGAGGGCTACCACCAGGACTACCTCCGCAAGAACCCCGGCGGCTACACCTGCCACTTCATGCGCGACTAGCGCAGCGATCAGCGTAGCGACACGCTCGCGGGGAGGTCGTCCTCACGGTCGAGTGAGCTCGCGCGTCATCTCGATCATCGTTCGCCGGAACCCGGCGCGATCGAACAGGCGCTGCGCGGACTCGTTCCGCTCGGCCGTCGACAGCACCACCTGGGACGCGCCGCGGGCCTCGAGCGCGGCGATCGTCGCGTCGAGCAGCATCCGGCCTACGCCGTTCCCGCGATGCGCGGGATCCACGACGATGTCGTACAGCACGCCCGCCGGCCCGCGCAGCGACATGTAGTCGAAGCCCTCGACGCCGGCGTAGGTGTAGCCGATCACCGCGCCGTCCCGCTCGGCGACGAGGACGACGACGTTCGGCTTCTCGAGCTGCGTCCCGAGGAACGACGCGTAGCCATGCTCGGTCCGCGGCGTGGCGGCGATGAAGCGCTCCGGATCGAAGTCGTGGTGCGTGCGGACGAGGAGCGCGCCGAGCCGGCCGACGGTCGGCAGGTCCGCGGGCGTGGCGGAACGGATCGTGGAACTGCTCACGACGCGGCCGCCTCGACCCGGTAGCGGAGCCAGAGCACGTCGTCCGCGCGCCGCTCGACCGTCTCCAGCGCGAGGCGGTGCGGCACCACAGCCTGCCCTGAGCCTGCCGAACGGTCACCGTCGTCGATGTCGAAGAGCGCCGGCGTCCCGACGCGTCCGTCCGCCACCGGCGCGAGGAGCAGGCTCACCTCGTCGATCAGTCCGGCGCGCAGCATCGCGCCGTTGATCCGTCCGCCGCCCTCGAGCATCAGCGTGCGCACGCCGAAGCGCGCACCGATCTTCTCCAGCGCGAGCGACAGATCGATGTCGCGCGCCCCGGCGAGCAGGTACGACACGCCGCGCCCGCGCAGGAAGGCGAGGTACTCGTCCGACACGCGCTCGGAGAGGATCGCGACGACGTGGTCGCCGTCGATGGCGCTCGACTCCCAGGCGAGCCGGCCGCTCGGGTCCACCGCGAAGGCGAAGGAGTCATGGTCGCCGGGCGCGACGAAGTCCTCGCGCGGTGCACCGCCCGCATGTTCGCGCGCGACGTCCGCGTCGGCGCGCAGGCGCTTCGCGAACGGCTCCATCGTGATGCGCCCACAGATCCACGCGTCCGGCGCGTAGCTCGCGTGCACCAGCTCGTACTGCTTTCGCCCCGCGGGCGTCAGCGGCCAGTCGCCGACGACGATGCGCCCGTCCACCGACGCGAGCATGTGGCAGATCACCCGCGGGCGCATCACGACTCTCCCGCCCGCAGCGTCGCCCCGAACAGCGCGAGCAGCGTCTCCCAGTGTCGCGCCGTCGCCGCCTCGTCGTGCACCGGCGTGTCCCGCGGCACGAAGCCGTGCAGCGCGTCGTAGGTCTCGATCTCGTGATCCACACCGGCCTCGGTCAGCGCCTCGTCGAGCCGCGCCTTCTGCGCGTCGTCGAAGCCAGAGTCCTTGATCGCCCCGGCGACGTAGACGCGCGCCTTCATCCGGGGAGCGAGCCGGTGCGGGCTGTCGGGCGAGTCGGTCGCGAGCCCGCCCGCGTGGTACGCCGCCGCCGCGGCGACGCGCTCGCCGAAGTGGCCCGCGACGTACAGCGCGAGTCGGCCGCCCATGCAGTAGCCGGTGACGCCGATGCGCTCCCCGCGCACCGCCGGCTGCGCGGCGAGGTGCGCCAGCAGCGCCTCCGTGTCGCGCACGACGTTGGCGGGGCTAGCCGTCGGCACGACGCGGGCGAAGAGGTCGCGACGGTACTCGGGATCGGTGTAGAGCCGCATGCTCTGACTGGCGTCGAAGTCGATGCGGTGGAACAGGTCCGGGAGCAGCACGTAGTAGCCGGCGCTCGCGATCCGCTCGGCGATCTCCATCATCGCCGGCCGTACGCCGCCCGCGTCCATGTAGACGATCACGCCCGGCCAGGGGCCGCGCCCCTCCGGATGATACACGTGCGTCGGGCAGCGGCCGTCGGCGGTCTCGATCTGCAGCTCCGTGTGGGGCACCGATGTTCCTCGTTCAGTTGGCCCGGAAGTCGTCCGGCCGCTCCGGGCTCGCCTCGGCGAGTGCCCGCCGCACGCCGGCGGCGTCGAAGTCTCTGGCGTACACGGGCGTGCCGGGCTGCTGACGCCACGACTCGTCGAGCGTGCCCGCGTCCACGCCGTCGAACCCCAGCTCGTCGAGCAGCTTCAGCACCACCTGCTTCGCCGCCGGGTCGTCGCCGGCGACGGGCAGCGCGATGCGACGCGGGTCGCCGGCGGGGCGCCCATGCTCCAGCAGGTGCTTCGCGTAGATGTTGTTGAAGGCCTTCACCACCGGCCGGCCGAGCTGCCGCGACACCCACCGGCTCTCCGTCATCCCCTGCTCGATCTCCGCGATGCGCCCGTCGCGCTGCCGCGGGTAGTAGTTGCCGGTGTCCACGACGACGGTGCGGTCCGTCGCCCCGGCGAACAGGTCCTTCGGCAGCTGCGGGACGTTCTTCTCGGGGATCGTGACGACGACGACGTCCCTGTCCCGCGCCGCCTCGCTCACCGTGACGGCGTGCGCGCCCGTCTCCTTCGCCAGGCCGGCGAGCGTCTGCGGCCCGCGGGAGTTCGCAACCGAAACGTCGTGCCCGAGCGCACGCAGGCGCCGGGTGAGGGCGCCGCCGATGTGACCCGCGCCGATGATGCCGATCTTCATGCCATCGCTCCTATGAGGGGTTCGCCGGGCGATCAACGCACGGACGCGGCGAATGGTGCGCGACGCTAGCCGCCTAGCGATCCACCTGCGCCATCCTTCCCTCGTTGTAGCGCGGCCCCGAGATCTTCTCCGGCGCGAGCGCCGCGTCGAGCGTCGCCATCTCGGCGGGCGTGAGCCGCACGTCGGCGGCGGCGACGTTCTCCTCGAGGTACGGCCGCCGCTTGGTGCCCGGGATCGGCACGATGTCCGGGCCCCTATGCAGCAGCCAGGCGAGCGCGACCTGCCCCGGGGCCACGCCCTTCCGCGCCGCCAGCTCGCGCACGGCCGACGCGGCGCGCACGTTGGCGTCGAAGTTCTCGCCCTGGTAACGTGGATCGCCGCGGCGGAAGTCGTCCTCGGGGTACTCCTCGGCGCGCTTCACGTTGCCCGTGAGGAAGCC
>DATMHT010000038.1:0-2603 GCA_035554795.1 Gemmatimonadaceae bacterium
CGTCGAGGTCCGCGGGGCGCGCGCGCTCGAGCGCGGCGATGGCGTCCGGCTTGTTGCGCTCCACGCCGACCACGCACCGCCGCGCGCCGAGGGCGTGCATCATGATGCGGATCCCGAAGTGCACGCGCTCCGGGTACTCCACCATGATGCGGTGGTCCGTCGTCAGGTACGGCTCGCACTCGGCGCCGTTGACGATGATCGTGTCGATGACGGCGTCCCTCGGCGGCGCGAGCTTCACGTGCGTCGGGAACGCCGCGCCGCCGAGCCCGACGACGCCCGCTTCCTGCACCGCCCGGATCACCGCGTCGTGCGACAGCCCGAGCCAGTTGGGGACGAGACGCGGCCGCGCCACCTGTGCCGAGTAGCGCTCGACGCGGATGCGCACCGCCTCGCACATCGAGCCGTCGGGGTGCGGCCACCAGCCCACGTCCACCACCGTGCCCGACGCCGACGCGTGCACCGGCGACGAGACGAAGCCGTCGGCGACGGCGAGCGTGTCGCCGCGCTCGACGTGGTCGCCCTTGCGCACGACGAGCCGCGCCGGCTTCCCCGCGTGCTGGCGCAGCGGGAGCACGACCTCGTCCGGGTACGGCATGCGCCGGATCGGGAGGTGCGCCGTGAGCTCCTTCGACTCCGGCGGATGCACCCCGTGCCGGAACCCGAACGCCCCGCTCGCGCCGCGCGCGAGACGGCTCAGAAGGCCTGCGCCCGCTTCAGCCATTTGTCGAGGTCCTTCTCCTTCGGGTTGAGCGGCGTGCCCGGGTGGATGGCGCTCACCGGGCACTTCTCCGCCGCCATCACGAGCTGCGCGAACGTACCGGCCGTCGGGTCCTTGATGTGGGCCTGCTTGTTGGCGTTGTACGCGAACATCTTCCGGTTGAGGTTCGTGCACTCGTTGCACGAGGTGCAGCGGTCGCTGTCGATCCAGGGGTCGATGACGAGCGACTCGTCGCTCGAGGTCGGCGGTTGGTGGTTGGCGGTCGGCACGACCGCCGCCGTTGCGGTGCTCGCCTCGACTGGCGCGGCACGCACTGGCGCGGCCGGCGCAGGCGCGGGCGGTGCGACCGGAGCGACGGCGGGAGCCGAGGTGACGGACGCAGCCGGGATCGGCAGCGACGTCACGAAGTCGCCAACCGCCAACCGCTGACCGCCCACCGCCTTCAGCAGCCCCTCCGCCAGCCTCCGCGCGATCTCCTGCGGATAGCTCGCTTGCAGCGCCGCGATCTTCGCGTCGTACTCGGCACGCGCCGCGTCGAGCTTCGCGGAGAGCTCGGCCTCGAGCGTCGCGCTGACGCGGTCGCGCACGGCGTCGCTGACGACTACGCCCGCCAGCTCGCGCAGCTGCGCCCAGTGGAGCTGCCGCTCCTCGGCGAGGCGCACGATCTCCGGCGACACGCTCCACCGCTCGAGCCGCCTGCCGGCGCCGAGCATGTAGATGAAGGGCGTCTTCCCCTCGCGGTCGGTCGCCGAGAGCGCGAGGTACTCGTCGAAGCGCGCGAGGTCGTCGTCCGTACCCCCGACCCCCGACCCCCGACCCTCGATCTTCTTGAAGTGCTTCCGGAACCGCCCCTCCGTCGCCGCCCAGTCGGCGGTCGTGAGCGGGAGCTCCATCGTCTTCGCGGCGCCCTGCTCGTCCACGTACTCCAGCGTGTACGTCGGCCAGTCGTCGTCCACCGCCGGGTTGCCGTCGAGCGTCAGGCACTCGGCCCACCCGCGCCCCGCGTCGGGGTCGTAGGTGAGGTACGGGAAGGCCCGGCTCTCGAGCGCGAGCCGCGCCGAGTGCTGCGCCCAGTCGTCGGGGAGCCCGTGCTCCACCGGGCAGGGCGTGTAGATGTTGAAGACCGCCGGCCGCCGCGTCTGCAGCCCGCGCAGCACGCCCGCCATCAGGTGCGACGGCGACGCCTGCGACGACTGGTGGACGAAGACGCCGCGGTGCGCGAGCGCGATCAGCGCCAGCTCCTTGCGCGTCTCCGTCTTGCCGTGCGCGTCGTGGCCGTACCACGCCATGTCCGACACCTGGCCGGTGTAGCCGCTCGTGCACGCCTGTCCGCCCGTGTTCGAGTAGACCTGCGTATCGAGCACGACGACGCGGATCGGCTTCCCCGACGCCATCAGCCGCGACAGGTTCTGGAAGCCGATGTCGAGCATCGCGCCGTCGCCGCCCATCGCGATCACCGGCGGGCAGAGCGCGAACTCGTCGTCGCTGAAGTGCGGCCAGTCGAGCTCCGCCAGCTCGCGCTCGGTGCGCTCGGCGTCGTAGTCACCGCTCAGCAGTGCCTCGGCGCGGCGCACGGACACGAAGCCGTCCGCCATCTTCCGCATGTGCCCCTCGAACGCGCCGATGGCGAGCGACGGGCTGTCCTGGAAGAGGTGGTTCGCCCACGGGAAGGGGTACGGGTTGTACGGGTACGTGCTCGCCCACACCGAGGAGCACCCCGTGCTGTTGGTCATCGCGAGGTGCGCCCGCCCGCGCCCGCTCGGCCCCTCCACGTAGCGCCAGCGGAGGTCCTTCAGGTCGCGCACCACGCTCGCCAGCCGCTCGACCTCCGCGCGCTTGTCGGCGTCGAGGTGCAGGGTGACCTCGTGCCCCGCCCCGCGCGCCA